>CAZDIZ010000258.1:0-5333 GCA_964505625.1 uncultured Solibacteraceae bacterium
ATGGCGAGAAAGCAGAATGGTGTGTCGCCGGAGATCATGCGTTCCATCGGTATGCTCATGCTCCCGCGCAGCGCGATCAGATCCCAGATGAAGCCGATGGGGAACACGAAACCGAGTGTGGCGAAGAAGTACCTGCGCCAGCGGTTGGTCTCGCTGGTTCGCATCATGCGGTAAAACAGGAACACCACGAACGCCAGGGTGACGACGGCCGCGAGTTTGGGCGCCAATCCCGGCTCGGCCAGCGCGCGCGAGAACATCAGCATCGACCAAAGCAGAATGGGCAACGTCAACAGCAGCGACCGGCCCAGACTGCGGCGTGGAGCGGCTACGGCATTAGCCATGTAAGAGTCCTCCAAGTACGATCAACGCGAGGTAAGCGTAGTAGGCGGCCAGCAGGAACAGCACCAACCGCGCCACCACCGCCACGGCCGCCCATCGCCGCAACAAGCCGAGCCCCAGCGAAGGCACGAACCAGATGGAAGTCCCCACGAAGAAGCAGGCGAAGAAGGCCAGCGCGGCAACGAGTCCCGAGCCCTGGGCCGCGCGGACTCCCGCCGCCAGGAAGGGCGGGCAAAGAGAGATGCCACTCACCAAACCGAGCAGCACCGGCGCGGCGCCGCGAACAACGCGGTTTCGGGTAGCCGTACAAGCTCCCCGACACGCGGCGTTCGTCGTTCGCCCCAACCCCCAGGCGTAAACTGCCAGGAAGACGGCCATCGACAAATCGGCCAGTCCGAAGACCAGACCATGCGTGCGGGAAACGAGTGTCAGAGAGCGACCGGCCAGCCAAACCACGCCGGCGAAGAGAAGATAGCCGCCTAAGCGGCCGGAAAGGAATGCGGCAAGCGCCACGCCGGTCCCACGAACGCCTCGGTTGTCCGCCGTGAGAATGGGGACCAGAACGGGACCGCAGGATGCCAGACACGCCGGACCTGAACTGACGCCCAGTACCAGCGCCTCGGCAAAAAACCCGGCGTGAGACATCTCACACCGAGTATAGCGGTGGCGGAACGCGCTTGCCGAGCGCCCGCCACCGCGAAACTGGTTTAACCCAACAAGCTCTTGGCTACACCCAGCGCGTCGTCGTAGTGCGGATGATCCGCCACTTCCTTGACGTACTCGGCGTAGCGGATGACGCCGTCCTTATCCACCACGAAAATGGCGCGGCTTTCGATGCGCAGTTCCTTGATCAGCGTGCCGTAGGCTTCGCCGAAGCTGGCCGTCTTGTGGTCGGAAACCATCTTGATGTTATCGACGCCGAAGGCGCCGCACCAACGCTTCTGGGCGAAGGGCAGGTCCATGCTGAACGTGTAGATGTCCAGGCTGGGCAGCTTGGCGGCTTCGTCGTTGAAGCGCTTGGTCTGCATGTCGCAAACCGGCGTATCGAGCGATGGCACCACGCTGAAGATACGCACCTTGCCGGCCGTCTTGGCCAGGTTGACGGGTTGCAGCGTGTTGTCGACGACGTCAAAATCGGGGGCCTTGTCGCCCACCTTCAGTTCAGGTCCGATCAGCGTGAGGGGATTGCCTTTGAGAGTAGTAGCTCCAGGTCGTTCCATCGTTCCTCCTTGGGAGATTATTCCGAGGGTCTGTCGAAGCCCGCCACATCGCCGACAGCGGCCGAGCGAGCGCGGGGATCTTCACAAACGTTCCGGGGTTGTTCGAGCGCGCGCATGTACGCCACCAGCATTTGCGGCAGCGCGTGCGGCGCGGCGTCCAGTTGTCCAGCGAAAGCCGCCAAGGTCCGATCCGCCGTGTCCTGGTACTCTTCACGGCACGTGGTTCGCGCCAGACGCAGCAGGAAGAGAGCGGCCACGGAGTTGGCCGACGGCTCGGCGCCATCGTAGTCGTCCTTGAGCCGCAACACCAGGTCGCGTCTGATCTCCTCGGTTGCATAGAATCCGCCAGAATTCCGGTCTTCAAAACGTTGGATGAAAGAGTCGGCCAAAAGGATGGCTTTTTCGAGATACGACGGAGTGCCGGTCACTTCGTGCAGGTCCAGAAGGCCCTGTGCCAAGCAGACGTAGTCGTCCAGGAACCCTGGAATCGCCGCTTCCTCGTCGCGGTAGCGCCGCAACAGCATTTCAGCCTCGGCGACGTACATGCGGTCCCAAACGAAGTCTGCGGCACGGCGGGCGGCCTCCAGGTACACGGTGTCGTTGAGAACGTGCGACGCTTTGGCGAGCGCCGAAATCATGAGCCCGTTCCAGCCGGCCAGGATCTTGTCATCCAGGTGCGGGCGCGGCCGTTTGGAACGCGTATCGAGCAACCGGGCTTTCGCCTCGCCGATCATCGCGCGGTCGGCCGTGTCCACCGGAACGGCTTCGTAGAGTATGTTCTTCGCCGGGAACTGACCGTGCGCGTCCTGGTGCACGTTGCCACGCGCCTCCACTCCGTAGTGGCGCGCGAACAACTCGCCGAGCGGTGCACCCAGCACATCTAGAATTTCCTGCTTGGTCCAGACATAGAACGCACCTTCGCCTTTGCGATCGTCCCGGCCGGGTTCGATCAGACTGTCGGCGTCCTCGGCCGAATAGAACCCGCCTTGCGGGCTGGTCATGTCGGTGAGCACGTAATCGAGAATGCCGCGCGCCACCTCGGCCAGATTCGCGTCGCCGGAAGCCTGGAAGGCGTCCAGGTAAGCGGACGCCAACTGCGCCTGGTCGTACAGCATCTTTTCGAAGTGCGGCACAAACCATCGCTCGTCCACCGAATAGCGATGGAAGCCGCCGCCTAGGTGGTCGCGTATGCCGCCACGCGCCATTCCACGCAGCGTTGCGAGCGCCATATCGAGCGCTTCCTGATTGCGCGTGCGCCGCCAGTAGGCCAGCAGAAAGTTCACCGTCACCGGCCGTGGAAACTTGGGTGCGACCTCGAAGCCGCCGTGCACCGCATCGAAGGTATTGCGGAAGGTGTGGAAACCGGTGTCGAGCGCGGCTTCGCCGACTGGGTTGGCACTGCGCACGGACGCGACGTGTTCTCGCAATTGGCCCAACGCCTTTACGCCGGATTCGCGGATGCGCCGCTTGTCCTTGTGCCAGGCTTCGGCAATACGTTCGAGCACGGTGCGAAAGCCGGGCCGCCCGCCCGCGTCCACTGGCGGAAAGTAGGTGCCGCCGTAAAACGGTGTGCGATCCGGCGCCAGCCACACCGACATGGGCCACCCGCCACTGCCCGTGGTGGCCTGCACAAACAGCATGTAGATGCGGTCCACGTCGGGCCGCTCTTCCCGGTCCACCTTTACCGGGACAAAATGCTTGTTGAGCAATTCGGCGATGGCGGGATTCTCAAACGACTCCCGCTCCATGACGTGGCACCAATGGCAGGTGGAGTATCCGACTGATAAAAAGATCGGCTTATCTTCTCGAAGTGCTTTCTCGAAGGCCGCCTCGCCCCACGGAAACCAATCCACGGGGTTGTGGGCGTGCTGCAGCAGATATGGACTTTTTTCAAATACCAGCCTGTTTTCGGACATGGTCCCCAGTTCGGAGGTATCGCTTTCATTGTAACCTGTTGTGGTATGAGCTACTACGAACAGCATCGCGAAGCTTTCCTGGAGGGGCTCAAGACCTTCCTCCGCATTCCCAGCATCAGCACGCTGCCCGAGCACACCGCCGATGTGCGTCGCGCGGCCGAGTTCGTTGCCGGCGAACTGCGCGCGGCGGGTCTCACTGGCGTCGAGTTGCTTGAAGCCGAGGGGCACCACCCGCTGGTATACGGCGAGTGGCTTGGCGCTCCGGGCAAGCCGACGCTGCTCATGTACGGCCACTACGACGTGCAGCCGGTGGAACCGCTCGAAGAGTGGAAGACGCCGCCGTTCGAGCCGACTGTGCGAGATAACAACATTTATGCGCGCGGCGCCTGCGACGACAAAGGCCAGACCTACATTCTCGTGAAGGCCGTCGAAGGGCTGCTGAAGACCAACGGCAAGCTGCCCATTAACGTGAAGTTCCTGTTGGAAGGCGAAGAGGAAGTGGGCGGCGAACATATCGCCACCTACGTGGCCTCGCGTCCGGCGCGCCTGAAGGCGGACGCGGCGCTGGTGTGCGACACCGAAATGTTCGCGCCCAATCTGCCCACCATCTGCACGGGCCTGCGCGGCATGAACTACTGCGAGATCGCCGTACAGGGCGCCGATCACGATCTGCACTCGGGCATTTACGGCGGTGTGGCTCCGAACCCGATCATGGCGCTGGCGGAAATCCTCACCAAACTGAAGGATGCCGATGGGCACATCCTGATTCCCGGCTTCTATGATCGCGTGCAAAAGCCCAGCCAGAAGGAACTCGACGCCTGGGCGCGGTTGCCCTTCAACGAAGAGGAGTATCGCGCCAAAGAGATCGGTGTGAAGGAGCTCACCGGCGAACCCGAGCAATCCATCTTCGAACGCACCTGGGCGCGTCCGACGCTGGAAGTGCACGGCATTCGCGGCGGATTCGTGGGCGAAGGCGCCAAGACCGTCATCCCGGCGCGCGCCGTCGCCAAAGTGAGCACGCGGCTGGTTGCCGATCAGCAACCCGAGGAGGCCTTCGAACAGTTCAAGAGCGCCGTCCTGGCGGCTTGTCCGAAAGGCGTTACCGTCGAAGTCAAGTTCATCCATGGGGCCGCGCCGTCGCTGGTCGATCCCGAGAGCCCCTTTGTGCGCGCGGGCGCCGAAGCGCTCAAGCAATACTTCGGCACCGAGACCGTCTACATCCGTTCCGGCGGGTCCATCCCCATCGTCGGCCTGTTCGACAAGTATCTGGGCTTTCCCAGCGTGCTGATGGGTTTCGGACTGCCTGACGACAATCTGCACGCACCCAACGAGAAATTCCACCTGCCGAACTTCTATCGCGGCATCGAAGCCGTGGCGCGCTATCTGGAGCTACTCGGAAAATGAGCCGCACAGGCCGTCTGTTTGCCACGTTACTCGTGGCCATTTCCGCCTTCGCCGCCGAGCCCTTCGCAACCGACGGCCTGGGCGTCAACATACACTTCACTGATCCCCGTCCCGGCGAGGTTGAAATGATCGCCGCGGGCGGGTTCCGGTGGGTGCGCATGGACTGCCACTGGGCGGACATCGAAAAAGAAAAGGGCGTCTACGACTTTTCAGCCTACGACCGTCTGCTTGACGCGCTAAAACCCTACGGCATACGCACGCTGTTCATCCTCGATTACGCGCACAAGTTCTACGACGACGGTCTTCCTCCTCACACCGACGCCGGTCGCCAGGCGTTTGCCAACTTCGCCACCGCCGCCGTCAAGCGTTACCGCGGCCGCGGCATTCTGTGGGAGATGTGGAACGAGCCGAACATCAAGCAGTTCTGGAAGCCCAAGCCGAACGCGGACGATTA
>CAZDIZ010000259.1:0-5320 GCA_964505625.1 uncultured Solibacteraceae bacterium
AGAGCGCCGAGATCGAAGAGGCCGTGGATCTCGATCTACAGTTTCAAACCGCGGTGATCGCCGCGTCGCACAATCCTCTGTTCCAGCAGTTGAACGCCGTCATACGCCAGCCGTTCCGCACGGCTCTGGGCTATACAGTGCGGCTGCCGGCGGCGGTGGCGTTGGACGTGGAAGGCTGCCGCAGAATTTTCGATGGTATTGTCGGGCGCAATCCTTTGGCCGCGCGCGCGGCGTCGGAAGAAACCGTCGGCCTGGCCATGATCGCCGTCGAGCAAATCATACGTTCCCTGGAGAAATCAACATGAGCTTCGAACCCCGTTGTCTGGCTACCGGTATTGGCAGCCTGCCGCACCCGAAAGCCGAAGATGCCGTCGGCGTCATTCTCAACAACGTCAAAGGCGCGCCCTTCTGGCCGCAGCTGCCCGCGCTCGGCCTCAACGAGCAGATGGAAATCCAGTACAACGAGGGCCTGCCGCGCGTGATGATCGACCGCGTGAAGGAACGCATGTTTATCGACACCGCCGGCGACTACTCGATGGACCTGGCCGCCTTCTACGAGAACTTCCTGGCCGAGAACTTCAACGCCTTCGCCATCACGCCCGAATTCAGCAAGGGCATCTACGCGATGGAGAAGGCGCTGGACGCGCGCGGCGCGAAGCTGCCGCTCGTGAAAGTGCAGACCACCGGTCCCATCAGCTTCGGCCTCACCATCGTCGATGAAAACAAGCGCGCCATCTACTACAACGCGGAGTTCATCGACGTGGTGGTGAAGGCGCTGGCGATGAAGTGCCGCTGGCAGATTCGCAAATTCTCCAAATACGCCGACCGCGTCATCTGCTTCATCGACGAACCGATTCTGTCGGCCTTCGGCAGCTCGACCTACGTCAGCGTGACACGCGACGACGTGGTGGCCAAGCTCGCTGAGGTGGTGGACGCCGTGCACGCCGAAAACGGGCTGGCCGGTGTACACTGCTGCGGCAATACCGAGTGGTCGATTCTGATCGACGCCGGCGTGGACCTAGTGAACTTCGACGCGTTCGACTACGGCGAGACCATCGCTCTCTATCCGGACGCCGTGAAGCGTCACATCGAATCCGGCAAAGCTCTGGCTTGGGGCATTGTGCCGACCAACAGCGCGAAGATCAAGTCGCAGACCGCGGACACGCTGGTTGCGAAGTTCAACGGCTTGGTGGACAACCTGGCGGCGAAGACCGGGCTTTCGCGCGAGATCATCCTGCGGCAGGCCGCGGTGACGCCGAGCTGCGGCACAGGTTCGCTGCCCATCGCCGACGCCGAGTTGGTGTTCGCGACGCTGCGGGACGTCAGCGCCAAGTTGCAGCAGAGCGCCTAGGAGTCGTACCGTGCCGGCTCCACACAGCATCGCCATGGCGGGCAAAGGCGGTGTGGGAAAGACCACACTGGCCGCGCTGATTGTCGACTGGCTGGTTGCGCAAGGCCAGACGCCCGTTCTGGCGGTCGACGCCGATTCGAACGCCAATTTGAACGAGGCGCTCGGCGTGAGCTACACGGCTACCGTCGGCGGCATACGTGAAAGCGCGCGCAGTGAAATCCCCGGCAAGCAGGGCATGGCCAAGCAGGAGTTCCTGGATCTCAGGGTGCAGGAAGCTCTGGTTGAACACACCGGCTTCGATCTCGTGGTGATGGGGCGGCCGGAAGGACAGGGCTGCTACTGCTTCGCCAACAGCGTGTTGCGTGGTGTGTTGGACCGTCTGTCGAAGCAATACAAACACATCGTGGTGGATAGCGAAGCGGGGCTCGAGCACATTTCGCGGCGCACGCTGCTCTCGCTCGACTATCTGCTGATCGTATCGGACGCGAGCGTACGCGGCGTGCGCACGGCCAAACGCGTGTCGGATTTGGCCGATGAAGTTTCGCTGGGAGCCGCGCGCCGCGGTCTCATTATCAACCGCGTGCCGGATGGCGAACTCACGCCGGCGCTCGAGGCGGAAGTGGAAGCCACCGGGTTGCCTTTACTCGGTGTGATTCCGTTTGACGCGTCGGTGGCCGCCATGGACGCCGGCGGCATGAACATACAGGACATTCCCAGCGACGCGCCCGTGCGGCGCATCATTCATAACTTACTCGAAGATTTATCCAGCAAGGTACCGAATTCATGTCAACCAGTTCCGAACCCCCGATCGTAAAGGAAGTCTCGCGCGATCCGGCCATCAATCAAATGGTGACGCTGGCCGGCTGCGAGAACATTCCTACGGTTTGGGACCGTTATAAGAGCCAGCAGCCGCAATGCAAATTCGCCACCGACGGCGTCTGTTGCCGGCTGTGTCATATGGGACCGTGCCGCATCACGCCGAAAGCCAAGTACGGCATCTGCGGCGCCGATGCCGACACCATCGCGGCGCGCAATCTGCTGCGCGAAATCGCGGCCGGATCGTCGGCGCACTCCGATCACGGGCGTGGCCTGGTGCGCACGCTCAAGATGGTGGCCGATGGACGCGGCGGCGACTACAAGATCAGCGATCCGTGGCGTCTGAGGGAAGCGGCGCGGTTCTTCGGAATCGAAACCGGCAATCGCGCGGACCTGGAGATTGCCGGAGAGTTGGCGGACTTCTTCATGCGCCAGTTCGGCTGGTCCGAGCAGGCCAACGACACGCTGCGTCTGGCTCCCGAGAAGCGCCAGGCGGTGTGGAAGAAGCACGACATCGAACCGAAGGGCATCGATTCGTCCATCGTTGAACTGCTGCACCGTACGCACATGGGCGTGGACCACGACTACCGCCATCTGCTGATGGCCGGCCTGAAGTGCAGCCTGGCCGATGGCTGGGTGGGTTCGTCGATCGCCACCACGGTGAGCGACATTCTGTTCGGCACACCGAAGCCGGTGCGCAGCAAAGTGAACCTGGGCGTGCTGAGCGAGGACATGGTCAACGTGATCGTGCACGGGCACGAACCGACGCTCTCGGAAATGCTCGCGCTCGCCTCGCAGGACGAAGACCTCATCGAGTACGCCAAATCGAAGGGCGCGGCTGGCATCAATCTGGCGGGCATCTGCTGTACGGCGAATGAAGTGCTGATGCGCCACGGCATGCCCATCGCCGGCAACTTCCTGCAACAGGAGTTGGCGATTCTGACCGGTGCGGTGGAAGTGATGGTGATCGACGTACAGTGCGTGATGCCGTCGCTCGCGCAGGTGGCCAAGTGCTTCCACACGCGGCTCGTGAGCACGTCGGAGATCGCGCAGACGTTCGATGCCGAAGCTATCAATTACGAAGTCGAACACGGCTACGAACACGCGCGGCGCATCCTGCGAATGGCCATCGACAACTATGAAAAGCGCGACCGCTCGCGTGTGAATATTCCGCGCGAAAGCATGGAAGTGGTGGCGGGTTTTTCGAACGAGACCATCTTCCACATGCTGGGCGGGCGTTTCCGCTCAACCTTCCGCCCGCTCAACGACGCCATCATCGACGGGCGCATCCGCGGCGTGGCGGGCATTGTCGGTTGCACCAATCCGAAGATGCCGGTGGACAGCCACCACGTGAAACTAGCGCTCGAATTGATCGAGCGCAACGTGCTGGTGCTGGAGACCGGATGCTCGGCGATCGCTTGCGGCAAGGCGGGGCTGCTTGTTCCGGAAGCGTCGCTGGAACGTGCCGGGGCTTCGTTGCGCGAAGTCTGCGAAGCGGTGGGCATTCCGCCGATTCTGCACATGGGCTCGTGCGTCGACAACAGCCGCATTCTGATGGCGGCCACCAACGTCCTGCACGAAGGCGGGCTGGGGCAGGATCTGTCGGACCTGCCGGTGGCGGGCGCGGCGCCGGAGTGGATGAGCGAGAAGGCCGTGGCCATTGGGCATTACTTCGTGGCCAGCGGTTTGTACGTGGTGTTGGGCCACCCGTTCTACGTGGCGGGCAGCGACAACGTAAATCGTTTCTTGACCGAGGAAGTGGAGAGTGTCACCGGCGGACGCTTCGAGTGGGAGCCCGATCCGGTGAAGGCGGCCGACAAGATGCTCGCGCACATCGAAAAGAAGCGCGACGCGCTCGGCATCAACGCCAAAAAGGAGCGGAAGTTGTTCGACATGAAGGAAAGGAGAGGCATCGATGAGTAAGCTGATCCTCTCCTCAGCCATACGCGGCGCGCACCAGATCGTACAGGATGCCCAAGACTACGTCGCGCGCGCCATCGCCCAGAAGGGCGCCGATCACGCCGTGGGTTTCCCGGACACGGCCTATGCGCTGCCGGTGATTTATTCGCTGCTCGGCCGCAAGGTGGAGCGGCTTTCGGACATGCAACCGGTGCTCGATGAGTGCCGCGCGCTGCTCGCGCCGATTCCGGAGGACAAGAACTGGCTGCCCTATTTGGGTCCGGGGCTCGATTCCGGCATGGCCACGCTGTTCGCGTTCGAAATGATCGAGGCCTGCAAGTATTTGATCGGGCCGAATCCGGTGAACGGCATCTGGTTGGGCGCGGCGAACGACGTGATCATTCGCGAGCGCGGCATCGAATTCGTGGACGGTTCGGCGCCCGGTTTCGCCGCCGTCGTGGGCGCGGCTCCCGATAAGGAAACCGCAGTTCGCATCGCGCGCGAGCTTCAAGAGAAGAACTTATACGTTTTTATTGCGGGTCATACGCACGGCGTGTCGTTCGCCGAACAGCTCGCCGACGCCGGTGTCGAGCTGGGTTGGGAAACGCGCCTGGTTCCGTTCGGCAAGGAAATTTCGGCGGCCATTTACGCGCTCGGGTTCGCAAACCGCGTGGCGCTCAGCTTCGGCGGCGTGCAGGCGGGCGATTACGAACGCAACCTGCGCTACAACAAGAACCGCGTGTTCGCGTTCGTTATGGCGCTGGGTGAAGTGACCGACGAAAAGTACGCCGCGGCGGCGGGCGCTATCTCCTACGGCTTCCCGACCATTGCCGACACGGACATTCCGGAGATCCTGCCCACCGGCATCTGCACCTACGAGCACGTGGTGAGTAATGTGCCGGTGGAGCGCATTGTCGAGAAGTCGCTGGAAGTGCGCGGCTGCAAAGTGAAAATCGCCAAGGTCCCCATTCCGGTGGCCTACGGCGCGGCGTTCGAAGGCGAGCGCATCCGCAAGGAACAGACGCATGTCGAGTTCGGCGGCAATCGCACGCCGTCGTTCGAATTCGTCGCGACGCGCGAGCTGGACGAAGTTGAGGACGGCAAGATCATCGTGGTGGGGCCGGACGTTGATGATGTGGCCGAAGGCTCCGCGCTGCCGCTGGCGATTTGGGTGGACGTGGCCGGCCGCAAGATGCAGGCCGATTTCGAGCCCATTCTCGAGCGCCAGATACACCATCTGATCAACGGCGCCGA
>CAZDIZ010000260.1:0-3970 GCA_964505625.1 uncultured Solibacteraceae bacterium
AGCCAGCGCAGCGCGATTCGCCGCAGGAGCCACGTGACAATGAGTGTTGCGGTGAAGGCAGTCAGGGCGGGTGCGGTCACGACCAACAGGTGTTCGTAGAACTCCCAGCGCGCGCCCAGCATGGAGATTCCCGGCACCTTTTGATTCTCTCATGCGGAACCGTGCGGTAGAATACCCTCGAATGACCCCTAAAGTGGAAAGTTGTAAGCGCATCCTGGCGATTCACGCACACCCGGACGATTTGGAGATCATGGCGGGTGGAACGCTGAGCCACCTGGCTGCGCGCGGGCACCACGTCACCATGGTTACTATGGCGCCCGGCGACTGCGGCACGGCCGAAATGGGACCGGAAGAGATCGCGGCGGTGCGCCGCGCCGAAGCGGCGCGCGCGGCCGCCATCATCGGCGCTGAGTACTTCTGCGCCGAGTTTCGCGACGTGGCCATCTTCAGCGACGATCCGTCGCGCCGCCGCGTGGTCGAGGTTCTGCGCCGCGTGCGTCCGGACCTGATCATCACGGCTCCGCCGGTCGATTACATGCCCGATCACGAAGCCACCAGCGAGCTGGTGCGCGACGCCGTGTTTGCCGCGCCGATTCCGAACTACGATACGCGCGATCCCAATCCGGCGCCGCCGCTCGCGCTCATGCCGCATCTGTACTTCACCGATCCGAACGCGGGGCGCGACCGCGACTTCGAAATTGTCTGGCCCGATTTTCTGGTGGACGTTTCGAGCGTGTTCGAGAAGAAACGCGAGGCTTTGGCGCAGCATGAAAGCCAGCGCAACTGGTTGCGCAAGCATCATGGTGTCGACGAATACCTGCTCATGATGGAGCGGTTGTGCCAGGAGCGCGGCGCGCTAGCTGGATTGAATCTGGGGGAAGGTTTTCGCCGTTACAAAGGTCATCCATATCCGGAAACGCCGTTGCTGGAGCAGTTGCTGGGAGAGGAACTGATTCGAAAACCCAAGCGCCCGTAAAAAAGGAGAGTGTGAGCGAGCCCACGGCGACTGCATCCCGCCCCCGGCGCTCCAGCGTGCCGGTTCTGGCGCTGCTGGCCGTTTTCTGTCTCGTCTTCATTTATCTGATTCCCAGACCCGCCGCCATACAGCCCGCGGCGTGGCGTCTGACAGGGATCTTCTTGGCCACCATCGCCGGCCTGATTCTGGAACCGATTCCCGGCGGGGCGTTGGTGCTGATCGCCGTGACGCTGTCCACGTTGGTAGGTGGGCTCAGCGTCGAAAGCGCGCTAGCCGGTTACGGCGATTCCACCGTGTGGCTGGTGATGGCGGCCTTCTTCATTTCCCGTGCGCTGATCAAGACCGGCCTGGCACGGCGCATCGCGCTGTTCTTTGTGCGGCTGTTCGGAAAGAGTTCGTTGGGCGTCTGCTACGCGCTGTCGATGTCCGATATGGTGCTCGCGAGCATCATTCCGTCCAGCGCGGCGCGATCCGGCGGCGTGATTCTGCCTATCGTGCGTTCCATCGCCGAGTTGTACGAATCGCGTCCCGGCGCGACGGCCATGCTGCTCGGGTCGTTCCTGATGACGGCCGTCTATCAGGGCGTCTGCGTTGGGACAGCCATGTTCTTCACCGGACAGGCGTCGAATCCACTGGCGGCGCGCATCGCAACCGAAACGTTCCATTTCCCGGTGACATGGTTGAGTTGGTTCGTGGCTGGCCTGGTGCCGGGACTCTGCTCGTTCGCGTTGGTGCCTCCGCTGGTCATGCGTTTGAACCCGCCCACCGTCCGGCGCACACCGGAAGCGGCGGCATTCGCGTCGCGGGAACTCATCGCGATGGGGCCGATGAACGCGGGTGAGAAGATCGTCCTGGCGGTGTTCGTGAGTGTGTGCGGGCTTTGGATCACATCACCGTTTCACAAGCTGGACATCGCCGTATCGGCGATGGTGGGTAGTTGTGCCTTGCTGCTGAGCGGCGTGTTGAGTTGGGAAGACGTCAAGAGTGAGCGCGCCGCCTGGGACATTTTTATCTGGTACGGCGGCTTGCTGCGGTTGGGCAAGGCGCTCGGCGAGATCGGCGTGACCGCTGAGTTCGCGCGCGGAGTGAGTTCGTTGCTTGGCGGGGCGGGATGGGTGGCGCTGTTCGCCTTTGCGCTTCTCATCTACTTCTACGCGCACTACGGGTTCGCCAGCATCACCGCGCACATTCTGGCGATGTATCCGGCTTTTCTCGCGGTACTGCTCGCCAAAGGCGCGCCCGTCGGACTTGCCGTGTATGCGTTTGCCTGCTTCGCCAATCTGGCAGCCGGACTCACCAACTACGGCACTACGCCGGCGCCCATGTTCTTCGCGCAGGAATACGTCAGTCTGCGCAAATGGTGGAGTGTGGGATTCGTGGTGTCGCTGGCGAACCTGGCCATCTGGAGCACGGTGGGATTCGCCTGGTGGAAAGTGCTGGGGATTTGGTAGGAACGCTTATTTGGTTTTTAGGCTCGAGAACATCTCGCGCAGGTCTTGAACGCCGCGCACCAGCACGATCGCCGCAATCAGCGTGAACGTGGCAGTCGCCACCACAAAGTTGACCATCCAGAACCAATACCAATACTTCATCGCCCGTGCGGCCTCCCGGTCCGAGATCGCATTATAGCGCGGTGGGAGGATCGGGGACCGGCTGCCGGTCAAGGATCTCGCGGACCTTGGTGAGAAGGCGGCTCGGTGTGAACGGCTTGGGCAGATAGTCCACGCCCTCGTCCAGCACGCCGCGGTGCGCGATGACGTTGGCCGTGTAGCCGGACGTATACAGCACGCGCGTAGTGGGGCTGAGTGCGGCGACGCGGCTGGCCAGTTCCCGCCCGGTCATGCCGGGCATAACCACGTCGGTGAATAGCAGATGGATGTGTTCGCCGCCGCCCGCGAAGTAGCTTAGTGCCTGTTCGCCGTTACCCGCTTCCAGAACCCGGTAGCCGGCGCCCCCCAGCACTGACGCCGTGAGCCTGCGCACTTCTTCCTGGTCCTCCACCACCAGGATGGTCTCGTTTCCGCGCACGATTGCGGGTGGAGCTGCTTCAGGCGGCGTATGCACACGCTCGGCCGTGCCTGTCCTGGCGAAGTAGAGCTTGAAGCTGGTGCCACGGCCCGGCTCGCTATACACCCAGATCCAACCGCCGCTCTGGCGCACAATGCCGTATACGGTGGCCAGGCCGAGGCCCGTGCCTTCCCCGCTATTCTTGGTGGTGAAGAACGGTTCGAAAATACGCTGCTGCGTTTCGGTGTCCATGCCCGAGCCGGTGTCGCTGACCACGAGCATCACGTACTCGCCGGGCTTCACTTCGGGATGGCGCGTAGCGTAGTCTTCATCCAGATCGACGTTCGAGGTTTCGATGATGATCTTGCCACCGTCCGGCATGGCGTCTCGGGCATTCACCAGCAGATTCATCAAGACCTGGCTCATCTGGCCGGGATCGGCGGTGATGGTGCCGAGATTGGGATCAAGCATCGTGATCAGTTCGATATCTTCGCCGATGAGACGGCGCAGCATGCGCTGTGTGTCGGCGATGCTGTCGTTCAGGTTGAGCACGCGCGGCTCCAGTACCTGCCGGCGGCTAAACGCCAGTAATTGATGCGTCAGGTGCGCGGCCTGCTCACCACCCTGCCGGACGTGGAGGATCGGATCGCGCACCGGGTCGCTCGCATCCAGTTTCGCCAGCACCATGTCGCAATAGCCGTTGATCACCGTCAGGTGATTGTTGAAATCGTGCGCCACTCCGCCGGCGAGCCGGCCGATACCCTCCATCTTCTGCGCTTGCAGCAACTGTTCTTCGCTCCGGCGTAACGCTTCTTCGGCTCTGCGCCGTTCGGTGATGTCCTGAATCACCGCCAGGAATACGCGTTCGCCGTCCTGTTCGAACAGTTGCATGTGGGCCTCGACCGGGTAGACGCTTCCATCGGCCCGCCTGTGCACGGTCTCGAAGATCTGTATCTTGGCCGTATGCTCCAGTAGCGGCTTGGTCAA
>CAZDIZ010000260.1:4070-5294 GCA_964505625.1 uncultured Solibacteraceae bacterium
GACGTTGTCTTCCGAGGCGTGGTGTCCCACCATCTCGTCAGCCGTATATCCGAATACGCGCTCCGCCGCGCGGTTCCACATCGTGATGATCCGAGTTCTGTCCAAAGCCACGATGGCGGCCGGTGAAGCGTCGACAATGGTGTTCAGAGTAGTGACGGTCTCGCGCAGTTTTTCGATGATTGCATTGCGTTCGGTGATGTCGCGGATGATGCTCTGATAGAACCTCTTCCCCTCGACCTCGACGATCCGCATGCTCACTTCGGCAGGGAACGAACTGCCATCGGCCCGCTGATGAACGGTCTCGATGATACCGCCTCCGTGTTGCGCTGCGTGACGCCAGTCGCTGTCAAATCGATCCACGGTGGAAGGGTGCCGCAGGCGTCGCACCAGCATCCCCACGAGTTGCTCGCGCGGGTACCCATAGGCGGCAACGGCCCGGTCGTTGGCTTCGATAATGCGTCCATCCGCATCTCCAAGCAGAATGATGTCATTCGCGAAGCGCGTGAGATAGTCGTAGTGGCCCAACAAGGCCCGGCGTTCGAGTTCGGCCCGATATCTCTCTCGATAGAAGTCCAATTGCTGCCGGCGCCAGACATGCAATAGCAGTCCCCCGGCGGTCAGAATCAGAAGAGCAACGATGATGCCCAATGTGATGGATCGCCGCCGAACCGGAGCATGCACGTCTTCTTCGTCCACCTTGGCGACCATCGCCCACGGCGAATCCGGGACGCGCCGCGTCACCGCCAGAACCGGCACCCCTCGGTAGTCCGTGCCGGTGGTCACGCCCTCTTTGCCCAGGACCGCCTGCGCGGCCGGCAGCGTTTTAAGAGCTAACGGAAGCCGGAGCTTGAGCGCCGCGTCGGGCTGGAACCGCACGGCATTCAGAAACAGGACATCATCGCCTTCCCGTCTCACCAGCAAGGTTTCCGCGGACTGGCTGGGCGCCGGCCACGATTCAACGAGGCGGTAGAGCTGATCCTTGGGATCGATTCCCAGTAGGAGAACGCCAAACGCCGGCGCATGCGCCGTCTTCCTGAGCGGCAAGTTCATGCCCAGATGGGGTGGAGAGCCGGGGCCTTCCCGATGAAAGTCCCGCAGGACCGGCCCGTCGCTTTGAATCGTCTGGCGTGCGATTTCAGCGAAGTGCTTATCTCGCCCCATGGGCCGCCCCGAACCCAACACGATCTTGCCGTCCCGGTCCGCCAGCAACGCGTTGGCGTAGTG
>CAZDIZ010000261.1:0-5287 GCA_964505625.1 uncultured Solibacteraceae bacterium
CACGTCATCGCCGTGGTGACTGAAGGCGACGATGTGGCTTCGAAGATGGCCGATGATGTGATCGAAGTGCCTGACTGCCGCTCGCTATTGTCACCGCTGCTCGAGATTGTGCCGTTGCAACTGCTGGCGTATCACATTGCGGTGCGCCGGGGCTGCGACGTCGATCAACCGCGCAACCTGGCCAAGAGCGTTACGGTGGAGTGAGCGCGCGCGCGATTCAGCGCAGCGAAATGCCGAAACGAAATTCGGAGAAGCGGTTCAGGTCGATGCCGCCGGCATAGGTGCGGAACTCCGCGCGAAAGCCGAGGTGGCGGCCGGTCCAGTAGTTGAGACCGCCGCCGAAATTGGCGTAGGCGCCGGTCTCGCCACCTACGCGCACGCCGGTAACGCCGCCGGTGAGAAACGGGTCGATGCCGCTGTCCACGTGACGCCGAGGATGGACGCCCAGATTAGCCGAGCCCACCATGCCGGAATCCCGGATGCCACCGACTTCGGCGCCCACCGTGACGACGGACGCGAGCTTGAAGTTGCCGCCCACGCCGTAGCGAAACGCGGCACCCATTCCCGTCCCGTTAAAGGCCACACCGGTGAAAACATATCCGTGACTCTGCGCTGCGAGCAGCGCCGAGAAACCCAGAAAGAGCACGAGCAATCGTCGTGAGATCATAATTACATTTTCCCATCGCGGGAGGTACAGAACATGTTCAAACCGGGAATGTGCATTCTGTTGGCGGCGGCGCTGTGGGCCGAGACGCCCGAGTCCACCACGCTCGAGAAAATCCGGATGCGCGATCCGTGCATTCTCCCGGATCAGAAGAGCCAGATGTACTACCTGGTGGGTTCCACCGGCCGGGGCGTGAGAGTGTACTCGAGCAAGGATCTCGTTCAATGGACGGGACCGCAGATCGTGTTCCAGGTCGACGATGGTTTCTGGGGCGACATCCCGATCAACGCCATTTGGGCGCCCGAGATGCACAGCTATCGAGGCAAGTATTATCTGTTCCTCACCTTCAGCACGAATCACAAACTCGCCGAGCAGTGGCGCAACTGGCTGGCGCGCGTCAGGCGTGGATCAGAGATACTGGTGGCCGAATCGCCGCACGGCCCCTTCAAACCGTTTCCCAATCACGCGACCTTACCGGCGGACATGATGACGCTCGACGGAACGCTTTGGGTGGAAGACGGAGTTCCGTACATGGTCTTCTGCCACGAATGGGTGCAGATCACCAACGGAACCATCGAATACATCCGGTTGAAAGAAGACCTGTCGGGAACCGTGGGAGAGCCGGCCGTCTTATTTCGAGGAGAAGAAGCGCCCTGGAGCCAGATGAGCAAGAGGCACGGAAGTCACGTGACCGACGGCCCATATTTGCTCCAAAGCAAATCAGGCAAACTCTTCATGATCTGGTCGAGCCTGGGCAAGCAAGGCTACACGACTGGAGTGGCGATCTCCGATTCCGGAAAACTGGCAGGTCCCTGGCGCCAACAAGCCGAACCGCTCTACGCCAACGACGGAGGCCACGGCATGCTGTTCCGTACGTTCCAAGGAGAACTGATGCTGGTGCTGCACCAGCCCAACTCGAAGAGCGAAACGCCTCGTCTGTTCCGGGTGGAAGACACAGGAGAGACGCTGAAAATCAAGTGACAAAAACAGGAACGGCCGCCCCGAAGGGCGGCCGTTCGAATCCATTCTGTCTACTGTCTTCTGACTTCTGTTTCCTACTTACTATCTTCTGCCGCCGCCACGGCCACCACGGCGATCGTGACGGTCTCCGCGGTCGCGGCGGTCGGAGCGGCCGTGGTGCTGCGGCTGTTGCTGCTGTGGCTGTTCGCCGGCGGCAGGCTGCTGTTCTTCACCTTCCGGCGCGGGCGACACACCCTTGAGCTTGTCGCGTTGTTCGCGCAGCACGGCCTTGCGGCTCAGGCGGATCTTGTTGCCTTCGAGCGCCAGGACCTTGACCAGGATCTGGTCGCCTTCCTTCAACTCGTCCTCCACGTTCTTGATGCGGTTTTCCGAGATCTCGCTGATGTGCAGCAAGCCGTCGGTGCCGGGGAAGATCTCGACGAAAGCGCCGAAGTCGACCAGACGCACCACCTTGCCGAGATAGGTCTTGCCAACCTCGGCCACGGCGGCGATCTCGGTGATCATCTGGATGGCCTTCTTGGCGGATTCGCCGTCGCTCGCGAACACGTTCACGGTGCCGTCGTCTTCGACGTCGATCTTCACGCCGGTCTGCTCGATGATGCCGCGAATGACCTTGCCTCCCGGGCCAATGATTTCGCGGATCTTGTCCACCGGGACGGTGATCTTGTAGATGCGCGGAGCGTACGGCGAGAGTTCCTCGCGCGGCGCCGCAATGACGGCTTCCATCTTATCGAGGATGAACAGCCGCGCTTCGAGCGCCTGCTGCAATGCCTCGCGCATGATGGTGGTGGTCACGTTCTGGACCTTGATGTCCATTTGCAGGGCGGTGATGCCCTGACGCGTGCCGGCCACCTTGAAGTCCATGTCGCCGTAATGATCTTCGGCGCCGGCGATGTCGGTCAACACGCCGTACGCACCGCCGTCGGTCACCAGACCCATGGCGATGCCGGCCACCGGCGCGCCGATCGGCACACCGGCGTCCATCAGCGCGAGCGTCGCGCCGCAGACGGTGGCCATCGAACTGGAACCGTTCGATTCCAGAATGTCGCTGACCACGCGCATGGTGTAGGGGAACTTGGTTTCGTCGGGCACCATCGCGCCCACCGCGCGTTCGCCCAAAGCACCGTGGCCGATTTCGCGGCGGCCGGCGCCACGCAGGAACGCCACTTCGCCGACGCTGAACGGCGGGAAGTTGTAGTGCAGCATGAAGCGCTTGCTGGTTTCACCGGCGTCGAGCAGTTCGATGCGCTGCTCGTCTTCCTTGGTGCCGAGCGTGACGGTGACCATCGCTTGCGTCTCACCGCGCGTGAACAGCGCGGAACCGTGCGTGCGCGGCAGCACGCCCACTTCGATGTCGATGGGGCGGATGGTTTTGAAGTCGCGCCCGTCGGGACGACGGCGGTCCTTCAGGATCTGGTCGCGGAAGATGCGTTCCTTGAGCAGGTCGAACAGCTTGCCGGTCTCGTCCTTGGCTTCCTCGGCGGCCGCTTCCACGGCGGCTTTGCGAAGCTGAGCCACCTTCTGATAGCTTTCGAGCTTGCCGTGCTTTTCGGTGTTGAGCGAGTCGCTCAGATCGGCGCGGTATTGCGTGGCGATCTGGTTATAAAGCTCTTCGTTGATGGCGGAAGGAACGTATACGCGCTTGGTTTTGCCGGCCTTGGCAACCAGTTCACGGATGCCGGCGATGATCTTGCGGATGGCTTCGTGAGCGAATTCGATGGCCTGGACGACTTCTTCCTCGGTGGCCTCGCTGGCGCCCGCTTCCACCATCACGATGCCGGCCTCGGTGGCCGACACGACGATGTTCAGCTTGGACTCCTTGACTTCGGCGTAGGCGGGATTGGCGATCAGCTTATCGCCGATCTTGCCGACTCGCACCGCACCCAGCACGTGTTCGAAGGGGATGTCGGAGATGGCCAGCGCGGCCCCGGCTCCGACCATGGCGAGCGGACTCGGATCGCATTCCGGGTCGGCCGAAAGCACCATGCCGATGATCTGCGTTTCGCAGGCGAAGCCTTCGGGAAACAGCGGCCGGACGGGCCGGTCGATCATGCGGCTGGTGAGAATTTCTTTTTCCGAGGGACGTCCCTCGCGTTTGATGAAGCCGCCCGGAAAACGTCCGGCGGCGTAAGTGTATTCACGGTAATCGACGGTGAGCGGGAAAAACGCAGCACCGGGCTTGGGTTCTTCAGCGGCGCAGGCGGTGACCAGCACCACCGAATCGCCGGAGCGAACGACAACAGCGCCGTTCGCCTGCTTGGCTACTTTCCCTGTTTCAAGGGATATAGTTCGGCCAAAGAGGTCGATTTCAATCTTATGTGACATGGGGGAATTCCTTCGATCCGGGCCAATGTTCGGTTTGAACAGGCGGATGTTTGCATTGTGAGGGTCTGGCCGTCCAAGGAGGCCCAAATAGTCCTATAGCGAGTTTCACGTCTCTAGCGGTGAAACAGCTCCCAGGTACACGCGCCGCCGATGAGGCGGTGCCGCCGGACGTACTACCGGCGGATACCTAAGTTGGTAATGAGCGCCTTGTACCGTTCCGGGCTTGCGGCCTTGAGGTACTTCAACAGACGGCGCCGTTTTGCCACCAACAATAACAACCCTTTGCGGGAGTGGTGGTCTTTCGCGTGTGTTTTGAAATGCTCGGTCAATTGAGCGATTCGTTCGCTCAGGATCGCGACCTGCACCTCTGGCGAGCCCGTGTCCGACTTGTGAGTACGGTACTTGGTGATCACCTGCTTCTTGACGTCTATCGCCAGTGCCATTCGAGCGTAGCTACTCCTTGTCTTACCTTATTCTCCGTTCGTTGTACGTTTTTAGAATAACACAGGGCGCCGGGGGGCCGGGGAGCGGGGCGGTACACTGGTTTTGATGAGCGATTCCCACCCTTTGCTCGCCGGCTACCAGGTCGTGACCACCATCCCCATCATTTGGGGCGACCAGGACGCCTTCGGGCACGTTAACAATCTCACCTATCTGCGCTGGTCGGAAACTTCGCGCGTCGAATACCTGCAGCGCGTCTCGCTTTGGGTCGAACTGCCGCCCCGCGAGATCGGGCCGATCCTGGCAAGTCTCAAATGCGACTACAAGATGCAGTTGAACCATCCGGGGACCGTCCTTGTCGGCGCGCGCGTCACCCGGATCGGCAACAGCAGCCTGCGCATGGAGCACCGGATCGTGAGTGTGGAGGAAAAGGTGGTGGCGGCCGAGGTTGATTCGACCCTGGTTTGGTACGACTACCGCCGCCTGAAGCCGGTTCCGGTCCCGGCTGAAGCACGCCGGATCATCGGTGAGTTGGAAGGCAGGTCTTTCGAAAAGGTTCACGCCCCGGTTGCCGCACGGTGACCTCGGTCACTGAGCGCGGCGCACGCTCGCGGTTATTCTCGTGTTGGAAGGCGAGAGACCATGAGCGAAATCATCGATAACCGCGCCCACCGCGTTCGCACGCTGAAGGGCATCATCCAACACCTGCATTCGGGAGCCGCGCCGGAAACGGTGAAGGCGCAACTGGCCGAGATCGTGCGCGAGACCGACTACTCCGAAATTGTGGCCATGGAGCAACAGTTGATGGCCGAAGGCATGCCGGTGGAAGAGATACAGTCGATGTGCGACCTGCACAGCCAGGTGACGCGCGACGTG
>CAZDIZ010000262.1:0-5245 GCA_964505625.1 uncultured Solibacteraceae bacterium
CGGGTATGGTGGGGCGCAGTGGTCTGTTCTTACTCGCTTTGGTGTTGCCGGCTCAAGTTGCGCATGAGCCGACGCTACGCATTACGGTAAACCTGATTCAGGTGGACGCCGTGGTGACCGACAAGCGCGGTCAGCCGGTGCCGAACCTGACGAAAGAGGATTTCGAGATCCTCGAAGACGGTAAACCGCGCAAGGTCGAGTATCTATCTTACATTTCGACGCCGGTGGTGCCGGCTCCGGTTCAGCGCGGCTCAGCGGAGCGTTCACGGTCCGCTCCTCCACTGTTATTGCCGCCAACCGGTCCCACTCGGATCGCCGATACTCGGCGATCGATTGCTGTGGTGGTGGACGATATCCTGTTGTCCTTCACCCACACGAATTCGGTCCGCCAGGCGCTCAGGAAATTTGTCGACGAACAGATGCAGCCGGGCGACCTGGTGGCCATCATCCGGACCAGCAGCGGTACAAGCACGCTCGAACAGTACACTACGGACAAGCGTTTGCTGCATGCTGCTATCGATCGGGTGCGATACCATCTGCTGCCTTCAAGCGCAACGGTTACTCTAAGACCGGTCAGATCCGGTTCATCCAATTCCGAGGATCGTCGCGATCTCCCTCGCCGTATTCGCGCGAATGCATCGCGTATCGCCTTGCGTCGTGTTGTGGATGGTATGCGGCAATTGCCAGGCCGGAAATCAGTGCTGCTGTTCTCGCCAGGCATGTCCATGAGAGACGACCCCGCGACCGCCGGCACCGATTTCTGGTGGCTGGGATCCGTGCGAGCTCTTGCCGATCTGGCCAATCGTGCCGGAGTGGTGTTCTACACGTTCGACGCGCTTCGGCTGGAGACCTATACTCTGAGGGCGCAAGACGATGTTACCGGGCTGCCTAGTGGACCGTCTGGTGGGATGGCCCTTGGGGCAATGCAACACGCCCGGTATGCTGGAGCTCTTAAGGTGGCACTGAATCGGGACGGGCTCGCTTATCTTGCACAGGAGACCGGAGGCCTGTTCTTCCGAGACGACAACGATTTGGCCGGTGCTGCTCGCCAGGCACTCAACGATCAAAGCGGCTACTATCTGCTGGGTTATCGTCCGGGCGAGGATGCCTTCGTTTCGCGGGACGGCAGGCCCCAGTTTCACCAACTGAAGGTTGTGGTGAAGCCGGCAGGCCTGCGAGTGCGTAGTCGAACCGGTTATCTGGGTGTGCCCGACCGGGAAACGCCTCCGCTCGGCAGCGATCCGGCATCCCGGATGCTCGCCGCCTTACGTTCGCCGTTCGCGGCTGGGGACATTGGAGTGCATTTAACGGGACTATTCGGCAACGCCGCCGATTCAGGCTCTTACATCCAAGCCATGCTGCACATTGACGCCAGCGACCTCGGTTTTGCGGATGACGGCGCGGACGGGAAAAAGACAGAAATCCATGTGGTGCTCGTGGCGGTGGGCGAAGACGGAGCGTCTACAGTGACCAATGCACGGTGCTTTCAGATTCGCGTTCCCGCACGTGAGCTTGCGCACGTCGGCAAGCACGGCTTTCTGTACCGCCTGGTGTGTCCGGTGAAGAAGTCGGGTGCTTATCAGCTTCGCGCCGCTGTCCTCGATATCAGTTCGGGTAAGATGGGGTCGGCCAGTCAGCTCGTTGAGATTCCCGACGTGTCCAATGGCCGCATGGCGCTATCGGGGATTCTGGTGGAGTCGACGGCTGCGGGTGCCGCAGGGGGAGCCGCGATGCGCGTCTTTCCGCAAGGCAATTCGCTCGTCTACGGACTGGTGGTCTACAATCCGCGCCTGGCGGGTACCAAGGTTTCCCAGGTGGATCTCGATACGCGAGTGTTCCGCGACGGCAGACTCGTGTGGACCGCGCCTCCGGTTGCGCTCGATTCCTCGTCGAGCCCCGATATCACTCGAGTACAGTTTAGGGGGCGACTTGACGTTGGTCCCGCGCTGCCGCCGGGTGAGTATCTACTGCAGGTGAGCGCCATCGACAAACTGGCGCCGAAGAAATCCGAGCCCGTCGTGCAATGGATGGATTTCGAACTGGTGCCGGCCAAATGAGCGGGCCCAGGTGGCCTTGGAGATTCCGCCGCATGTTCTTGCGAAAGACGCTTCTTCTGCTTGCGCCCGTCCTGGCGGCGCAGAATGCGACCGAGCCGACGCTACGCATTACGGTAAATTTGATTCAGGTGGACGCCGTGGTGACCGATAAGCGCGGTCAGTCGGTTCCAAACCTGACGAAAGAGGATTTCGAGATCCTCGAAGACGGTAAACCGCGCAAGGTCGAGTATCTATCTTACATTTCGACGCCGGTGGTGTCGGCTCCCGCGCCGGCGCGCGGCCCTGTCACGGCCGCGGCACCCACGGCGGCGCCGTCGCTGGCCGCTCCGCGCGAGGCCGACATCCACCGCTCCATCGCCATTGTGGTGGATGATCTGGCCCTCACGTTTGCCGGCATACAATTCGTTCGCGATGCTCTGACGAAGTTCATCGACGCACAAATGCAGCCCGGCGATCTCGTGGCGATCATCCGCACCAGCCGCGGGACGGGAGCGCTTGAACAATACACGATGGACAAGCGTCTGCTGCGTGCCGCCGTCAACCAGATTCGGTTTCACCTGGACACGCGAAGCTTCGAGGTGGAGTTGCCCCGGCAACCTGGCTACGGCGATGACCCCGCTCGAGAGCGCGGCACCACCATCGCCTCGATGCTCGCTCTGCGGCGCGTCGTGGACGGGCTCAAGCAGATGCCTGGACGCAAGTCCGTACTCCTGTTCTCTGACTTGCTCATACCTCCCGAAGACGTTCACGTAGCGGCGAGATATCTGGGGAACCTGAATTCCTTACAGAGTCTGGCGGACCAAGCCAACCGTGCAGCGGTGGTTTTCTACACGGTTCAGTCGCGTGGGCTGGAGACGTTTGCGATGCGTTCCGGCGATGACGTCGGTTCGTTCATCGATGCGAATCGGCCCGGCTTGGGCCTCGCCGACGTCCAGCGCCGCCACTATGGATTGGCCGCCAGTCGTATCCGCGACCAGGAAGGGGCGGCCTTTCTGGCGAAGGAGACCGGCGGAGAGCTGATCGCTGGCGGCAACGATTTCGCCGCTGGCGCTCGTAAGGCGCTCCAGGACCAGAGCGGCTACTATCTGCTTGGATACCGCCCTCCTGAAGATGCCTTCGCGACCGACCAAGGCGTTAGCCGCTACCATCGCTTGAAAGTGTTGGTGAAGCGCTCCGGCCTCAAAGTGCGTACGCGCGCCGGTTATTTTGGAATTCCGGATCGTCCTCCAGCCCCGGTGGCGAAAGACAGTACCTCGCAATTGATGTTGGCCTTGGGCAGTCCTTTCGCAGGGGGCGACATTGGCCTGCACCTCACGGGACTGTTCGAGAACGCGGGCGCCACCGGTTCGTACGTTCACGCGATGCTGCACATCGACGGTCGCGGCCTGCAGTTTGCCGACGACGAGCCCGGCTGGAAGAAAGCTGAGGTGGACTTGGTCCTGATGGCGGTCGGAACGAAAGAGCCGGCCGCGGAGCCCCTCGTGCGTCACTACAAGATCCGCGTTTCGGATCGCGATTTCGGTCAAGCCGTTAGGAGTGGCTTTTTGTACCGCTTGATTTATCCCATAAGAACGCCCGGTGTCTACCAGATTCGCGCCGCCGTGCGTGACGTCGCTTCCGGTAAGATGGGCTCGGGCAATCAGTTTATCGAAGTGCCCGACGTGTCCAACGGCCGTATGGCGCTGTCGGGAATCCTGCTGGAATCGCCGGTTGCGAATGCCACGGGCGGAGCTGCGTTGCGGGTGTTTCCGCAGGGTAGCCCGCTCAGCTACGGGTTGGTGGTCTACAATCCGCGCCTGGCCGGGTTGAGGGCTTCTCAAGTGCAGGTTCAAGCCCGGCTTTTTCGCGATGGCAGGCCGGTATGGAGCGGGACTCCAGTAGCGCTGGAATCCGCGTCGAGTCCCGATGCGACGCGAGTCCAATTCGGCAGGCCGCTGGAGGCGGGGCCCACGCTGCCGCCGGGCGAGTATCTGTTGCAGGTAAGCGCGATCGACAAATTAGCGCCAAAGACATCCACGATCGCAACGCAGTGGACGGATTTCGAATTGACACCAGCGAGGTAAACGCATGCGTTACACACTCCTGTTGTTGGCTTCGATGGTTGCCGCGCAGACGATTCCCGAACCGACGCTGCGCATCACGGTGAATCTGGTGCAAGTGGATGCGGTGGTCACCGACAGCCACGGCAAGCGTGTGACGGATCTCACCAAGGACGACTTTGTCATTCTGCAGGATGGCAAGCCGCACAAGGTCACGCACTGCAACTACTTCGCGGCGCCGCCGTCGGCGCCGGTTCCCTCGGCGGTCTCCGTGCCGGCAAATGTTCCGGTGGCGGTGCCCGCGCTGAAGCGCGAGCAAACGCAGCGTGTAGTCGCTCTGGTGGTGGACGACCTGGGCATGGCATTCGGTAGCGTGCACTTTGCGCGCGAGGCGCTGAAGCACTGGGTGGACGAGCAGATGCAGCCCGGCGACCTGGTGGCGGTGGTTCGCACCGGCGCCAGTTCCAGCGCCTATCAGCGATTTACCAACGACAAGCAGTTGCTGCACGCCGCGATCGATCGAATCCGTTGGAATGGCCTGGGGCGCGCGGGCCCGAACATCAACGCAGCGGAAGATCCCACCCTGCCTGTCATCGGCGGGTCTGGCTTGGAGGAGATCAGGATCCTGCAAGAAGAGATGTCCAGCTTGGGTACCGTGGGCGCATTAAGTTGGGTGGTGAAAGGGCTGCGCGGGTTGCCCGGACGCAAGTCGGTGATCTTTCTTTCGGATGGATTTCGCATCTGGACTCTGCGCCGTGGTTTTGGTGAGGTGCCGTTCGTGGCGATGTTCGAGCGCCTTATGGCGAACCTACGCAAGCTCATTGACCAAGCCAACCGCGCTGGGGTGGTCATCTACACGATCGATGCGCGTGGACTCCAGGTTTTGCGCCCTCAAGCAGGGGAGAGAGCCGCGGCACCTGGTTCGGGACTGGCCGCGTTCACCGAAACCTGGGACGGCATGACATATCTGGCGCGCGAAACCGGGGGCTTGTTTGTCAAAAACGACAACGATCTGGCCGGCGCCGTGCGCAAGTCCGTGGAAGATCAGAACGGCTACTACGTGTTGGGCTACAGCCCCGGCGACGACGCGTTCAAGCTCGAGCGCGGACAGAGCAAGTACCATCGCGTCACGGTGAAGGTGAAGCGCGC
>CAZDIZ010000263.1:0-5218 GCA_964505625.1 uncultured Solibacteraceae bacterium
TTGGCGCACAGGTCGCACGCGATGCACAGCGTTTCACCGGTTTCCGGGTTGTTGTTCAAACGTGGCGCGCCGCGGAACCGCTCGGCCACCTTGGGCCGTTGGGCGGGGT
The DNA here is from genome assembly GCA_964505625.1 of uncultured Solibacteraceae bacterium. Classification (GTDB taxonomy): domain Bacteria; phylum Acidobacteriota; class Terriglobia; order Bryobacterales; family Bryobacteraceae; genus JAJFUV01. Next base: position 110 of record CAZDIZ010000263.1, read on the forward strand.
ATTGTTCCGTGCAGATGTTCTTCGGGTGCTGGCTGCGAAACGTCACCGCCAGCCCCTGGATCAAATCCACCAGGAATACTGTCCGCAAAAACTTCCGCATAACCCTCCTCGCCACGCCCCGGCTAACGGTCCACTTCGCCGAGAACGATGTCGATGGTGCCGATGACGGCCACGATGTCGGCGACCAGCGCTCCGCGCACCATCTTGTCGAGCGACTGCAAGTTCACAAACGACGGCGGACGCACGCGCACACGATACGGCTGCGTGGAACCGTCGCTCACTACGTAGTAGCCGAGTTCACCCTTGGGCGCCTCGATGGAAACATAAACCTCGCCCACTGGCGGCTTGATGACCTTCGGCACCTTGGCCATGATGGGCCCGGCCGGAATGTCCTGGACCGCCTGCTCGATGATGCGCGTGCTCTGGCGCATCTCCTGAACGCGCACGATGTAACGGTCGTAGGTGTCGCCGTTCACGCGCGTGGGAATCTCGAAGTCGTATTTTTCGTAGCCGGAGTAGGGCATCGCTTTGCGGATGTCCCACTTCACCCCGGCCGCGCGCAACATCGGCCCGGTGACGCCGTAGGCTTTGCAGTCGTCGGCGTTCAACACACCGACGTTGGTCAGCCGGTCGATCCACATGCGGTTGCCGGTGAGCAGTTGTTCATACTCGTCCAGCTTCGACGGGAACATCTTGCAGAAGGCCAGTACCTCCTGCTCGAAGCCTTCGTAGAGATCGTACTGGAGTCCGCCGATGCGGAAAGCGTGCGTGGTCAGCCGCGCGCCGCAATACTTCTCCAGGATGTTGAGCGTGTCCTCGCGTTCGCGCATCACGTAGAACAGCGGCGTGATGGCGCCGATGTCCAGCGCGTGCGTGCCCAGCCACACCAGGTGGCTGCCGATGCGGTTCAGTTCGGTGAGGATGACGCGGATGGCTTGCGCGCGCGGCGTCGCTTCGATGCCCAGCAGCTTTTCCACCGCCAGACAGTAGCCCAGCCCGTTGGAGACCGCCGCGCAGTAGTCCATGCGGTCCACATACGGCGTGAACATCTGGTAGGTGCGGTTTTCGGCGATCTTCTCCACGCCGCGGTGCAGGTACCCGATGACGCATTCGGTGCCCAGCACCTTTTCGCCGTCCAATCTGAGGATGACGCGCAGCACACCGTGCGTCGACGGATGCTGCGGGCCCATGTTCAGGACCAATTCGGTGGAATCGAGAAATGTCGGTTGCGCCATGGCCGGCTAGTGTCCGCTTTCGATGCCCAAGTTTTCCTTCACCCACTGATCGTCCATTTGCGTGATGGCGTAGTCCTTCCGCAATGGATGCCCGTGCCAGTCTTCCGGCATCAGAATTCGCTTCATGTCGGGGTGCCCGGCGAACTCGATGCCGAACATGTCGTAGACTTCGCGCTCCAGCCAGTTCGCCGTCAGGTGCACGTCCACGGCGGTCTGCGGTTGGTAGCCTTCCTTGATCCTGGTCTTGATGCGAATGCGCTGATTGCGGGCGAAGCTGTACAGAACGTAGACCACGTCGAAGCGCTCTTCGCGTTGCGGAAAGTCCACCGCGGTCACGTCCACCAGGTAATCGAAGTCGGCTTCCAGCTTGAGAAAGTCGAGGATGGGCACGGCCGCGTCGGGTGCGGCCACCAGAAATTCCTGGCCCTGGTACACCGAGAACTCGCTGATCTGTTCGCCGAACTGCGACTTGAGTAACTCAGTCAGCTCGCTTGCCCACGGCGTGGACGCCATGCCGGCGGGCGGCTTGGGAGCGGCTGGGGGCGGGGCGGCCGGACGCGGAGCCTCACCCGGTTTTTGCTCTTCGGGCATCGGTTATACCTCTGAGATTCAATACTTCATTACACACGGGGGCCGAAGGGGGTGTCAAATCGAAAATACTGTGTGAGATAGCGGATTTCACGAGACGATCCGGTAAGCAAGAAACTCCGCGGCCGGCCCGCGGCGCAGCTTCTTGGCCAGCGCAAGATGATCGGTCTTGTCGGGATCCAGCAATTCACCTAAGTGAATCAGAAGACCTTCCAGGTCCCACAGCGGGTTGCCGAGGTCGATGTCGATGTCCGCGTAGAGTTCGTGCGAGGCGAAATCGTCCGGCGGCAGCGCCAAAACAATCTGCAGGCAGTTGCGCCCGCCTTGCCGGTAGCTGCGCAGCTCAAAGCGTTCCGCATCTTCGCGCGGCACGTCCAGTTGCTTCAGCAGCAGACGATGGATCGCCGCCCCGGGTTCACCTTCGAGCACCCACAGTCCGGCTGCCACCAACTGATCCAGACGAGTTGCCAGCTCGCGCGCCGCTGCGCAGTAGACGCGGTCCACATCGGCGAAGAAAACGCGGTCAACCTGCGCGAGTAACGGTTCCGCGATGCCTTGTGTTGGCGCTGGGGGAACTCTCAGTTTTGCCAGGATGTTCAGCAGGCAAGCCTTGCGCGCCGCCCGCGGATCGGGATTGCGTAACCAGTCCATGGCGGCGATGCCGTCGACCGCTGAGAGGTTTAACAACTCTTCGATACGCCGGTCCATGTTGTCGACGAGTTGTACTCGGCGGCGGTCCGGTTTCTCTACGAAGTTCGCCGTCGCCTCGCCGTCCTCGTTCACCACCACGCGCTGCCACGCGTCCCGGAAGCGATAGCTTTCCACCTCGACGCCCAGATCGTACACGCCAATTGGAAGATTCTCCGCGTCGCCCTGATAGCCGGACAGGCGCAGAGCGCCATCCGTCACGTCAACGTCGAGCATGAATTGACTCGAGCTCCAGCCGTGCCGCCGGCGCACCGCGTCCAACGCGCCCGGAAACACAGGCCGCACCGACATGGCGGCATTGAGTGGTGTGGCGTCGCGGCGCCCTTCGAATAGGAGTCCCATCTCCGAATGGAATTCCGCAACGCGCAAAGGTCCCAGTGTGGATGCAAAACGCAGGTAGACACTCCTCCCCATGAATTGCCCCTCCTGTCCTTAGTATACGGGTGGCGTCAAACGTGGCTGCGGTTTGTATCGTAGGGAGTGAACAGCGTTATGAGCGGAGCCGACGGCGTACTCCAACGCTCGCGATTCAGCGCCAGCGCTTTCAGGAAAAAGTAGAACGCCAGCGAGATCACGAGATAGAAAGCGTAAAGCCAGGCCGGCGCGTGCATCGCGTTGAGCAGCGGCATCAGCGAGTCGTACTGCGTGTAGTTGTGCAGCTTCATCACGACGATGTTCGAGCCGATGGCTTCCAGTACCAGGATCACAGGTATGCCGCTCAGAAGGTGCGCGAACATGCCGGGGCGAAGCCGGAACGTGCGGCATGCCCATAGATGCACCATCCAGATGCAGGACAAACCCGTGCCCCAGGCGAAGATTACGGCCACGCTCACGTACGATACGTAGAGGGAGATGTTCGGCGTATAGCGGTTGATCTCGGGGCCCAGGGACAATTGCGCCGCGAATCCCGCCAGGCATCCTAGCGCGAAGATCGTCAGAACCTTCCTGATATCCAGCCTGGAGAGCCAAGTGCCGGTCGCTATCACGAAGAAAATGACGAGCAGCAGCTTTGCTTCCGCCGAAGTCATTGAATTTTGTATTATACTAACAACTCCAGTTTTGGGATTCCAACCTCCTCAAACAAGATTTCATGTCGTTGTTTCATCTCGCCATTCGGAACATCTTGCGCCGCAGACTGAGAACCTGTCTGACGCTATGCGGCGTGGCCGTCGGTATCGCCGCGTTCGTTTCCCTGGTCGGGTTCTCCCGGTCGTTCGAGGATGAGTGGCTGAAGCTCTATCGCGGCGCGGGCACCGATATCACGGTAGTACGCGGTACTTCGGTGAACTCATCCATCAGCGAAGACGCGGGCCCGAAGATCGCGCTGCTGCCCGAAGTCGCCGACGTCGTTCCCATCGCCTTGAACGTGACCGATCTGACGCCCGAGATCAACGCCGTCATCTACGGTTGGCGTGAAGACAGCTTCGAGCTCGATCCTCTGCTGATTCTGCAGGGGCGCCGCTATCGCGCCAACCGTCCCGAGATCATGCTGGGCGAAGTGTTGGCCGAGAGCTTGGGCAAGAAATTAGGCGACCGTGTCGAGATCCAGGGTGCTTCGTTCGAAGTGGTCGCCATCTTCCGCGGGGTGTCGGCATTCGAAACCGGTGGCGCGCTCATGCCGCTCGACCAATTGCAGAAGGTCTCCGACATGGGCCGGAACGTGACGGCGTTCCACGTGCGCCTGCGTCCGGCGCGCAGCGGGGAATCCGAGGAAGTGCGCATACAACAGGTACGAACGAAGATTCAGACCATGCTGCCGGGCGTGAAAGCGGTGGCCGCGGCCGAAATGGCGCGTAACAATCAGGTGCTGGTGCTGGCGCGTTCGATGGCGTGGGGCACTTCGTTCATCGCGCTGCTGGTGAGCGCGCTCGGCATCGCCAATACCATGGCGATGAGCGTGTTCGAGCGCACCAAGGAAATCGGCATCCTGCGAGCGCTCGGCTGGAAGTGCTGGCGCGTGATGCGGATGATCCTGGTTGAATCAGCGGTGCTCGGGCTGGTGGGCGGCGCGGTCGGCATCGTCCTCGGTTGGGGAGCGCTGCGTTTCCTGGCCACTGTGCGCATCACGGCCAACATCGCGCAACCGTCCATCCCGCTGCTACATTCTGTGCAAGCGCTGGCCGTCGCGGTGCTCATTGGATTGTTGGCGGGCCTCGTGCCGGCCTATCGCGGCGCTCGCCTGTCGCCCGTGGAGGCGTTGCGTCATGACTGAGTACCTGCTCGAAGCACGCAACGTGGTCAAGACTTACGACGAAGGACGCATCGAAGCGCTGCGCGGTGTGGACCTGCAGGTGCGCGCCGGAGAGTTCATCGCTATCACCGGTCCCAGCGGCAGCGGCAAATCGACGCTGCTGCAATTGCTGGGCGGACTGGACCGGCCCACGACAGGTGACATTTGCTACCGCGGACGCAGCTTCGGGAACTCGTTCGATTTGGACTCCTATCGCGCTCAGCACGTCGGCTTCGTCTTTCAGGCGTTTCATTTGCTGCCGACGCTAACCGCGCTTGAAAACGTCCAGATCCCCATGTTCGAAAGTCAACTGAAGACTCGCGAACGCGTCGAGAAAGCCGAGGCGCT
>CAZDIZ010000264.1:0-1719 GCA_964505625.1 uncultured Solibacteraceae bacterium
GACAACCCCGAATGGGTCCGCCGCACCCGCAGCGGCGAATACCGCCAGTACTACGAGAGGGTGTACGGCGGTTGATCATTTTCTCTGTCCGCGCCGCGCCAAGCGGGTCTACACTGTAGGTGGACGCTCTCCGATGGACGATCCTCGTCACGGCCGTAATGGCCGCTGAAGGAGGACTTGTATGGCCCTGCTGGAACGGCTTCTGGACTTCCTGGCCCAGAGTCAGGTAGCCTATGCGCACCACGTGCACCCCACGGCCTTCACGGCGCGGGAGGTGGCATCGCTCGAGCATCTGCCACCGCACAGATTCGCCAAGACCGTCGTGTTCCATGGCGATACCGGCTACGCCATGGCGGTGATGCCGGCCGACCGGAAATTGGACCTGCAGGAATTGCGCGTGCTGTTGGGAATGAACCGCATACGCCTGGCAACGGAAGGCGAACTCGCCGGTCTGTTCTGCGACTGCGAGCTGGGCGCCATGCCGCCATTCGGCAATCTGTGCGGCATGCGTGTTTATGTCGATGCGCGGCTGGCCGCCGAAGAGACCATTGCATTCAACGCCGGCACGCATCGCGACGTCGTCCTGATGGCATTTCGGGATTACGAGCGGCTGGTGGGCCCGTCCATTGTACACATGGCCCGCAGCGCAGCCGCCTGAGCGCTATTTGCGGAATGGACCCGCGCGCAGCGCGTCGAGCAACTCGGGCGTAAACGCGCCGCCGTGAAACAACGCCATGCCCGAGGCGCCCAATTCGCGCGCGGCGTCGATCTGGCGCAGGATTTCGGCGGTTGTGTTTTTGCCTGTGCTCCAGACGAAGCCCAGCCCGGCGTAGACCGGGCAGTCCGCCCCGATGTCGCGTATGGTCATCGAGAGGCGTTCGCGGAACTTGGCCGTGTCGCTCACGTAGACTTGGGCGGCGTAGTAATCCAGTATGCCGGCGCGCGCCCAGCGGCCCCAATCGCGTCCCTGTCCGCGTTCGCGGCGGTAGTTAAATCCGCCGTTGGCGGAAAACACCAGCTTCGGAAAACGTTCGCGCAGCGCCGCGCGCAACTCGGTCATGAACGCGCTGGTGCCCAGGCAACGGAAGTTCTCCGCTTCCGGCGTCTTAATACGGTCCACGAGCGGCGCTCCATGCAGCTTTTCGAAGGTCTCGCGGCACAGGTCGCAGAGGCAGTTGTCCGGGTAGTCGTAGCCAGGTTCTTCAATGTGCACGCCCGCGAGTTTCGGATAGCGCGTGCAGATGCGCAGCAGCAACTCGCGCTGCCAGCGCCGCGCGGCGTAATGCTGCGGACAGGAATCGTTCCAACGCCTCTCCACCTTCACGCCGGTCTTCGGATCGGCCCGGAATTCGTCCAAACGGATGGCGGCCCATTGCGGATCGCCGCCCACGCGCGGGTCGAAGTCCGAGCTGTTGCGGCTGCGGTAGGCGGTAAACGAATACCAGATCTCGACCGGGATACTCTGAGCGGCGGCTTCGTCGATCAAAACACCCAGCACGTCCCAGCGCGCCGTCGGATGAGCGTCCTTGTACAGGTCGGACTCGATCGCCACCAGAAAATCGCTAGGCACCCAAGGCAGGATCAGATTGAACCCGGCCGAAGCCAAGCGCCCCACCGCCTCGCGCACCAGCTTGCGGCCTTCCGGTTCCGGAGCTTTGAACAAATTCTCGGGATGGATCCAAGCCGCGCGTACTTCGCGTTTAGCAGAAGGAGCCGCCA
>CAZDIZ010000264.1:1819-5102 GCA_964505625.1 uncultured Solibacteraceae bacterium
GTCCTCGCGCTCAACTCGGCATACGGCGGCAGTTGGTGCGCGATTCGGCCCGCCGGGTCGATGGTGGCGGTGATGCCGTCATTGGTCGCGCGCAGAATCCAACGCCGGTTCTCGGCCGCGCGCATACGCACCAACAGCAGATGCTGCTCGCGCGCCGCACTGCGGCCGAAGTAGCCGTCGTTCGACAGATTCACCAACACCTCGGCGCCTTCAGCGGTGAACCGGCGCACCAGATACGGGAACGCCGATTCGTAACAGATGAAGATGCCGGTGGAGCGCGAGGCCGCCTTGGGCACCGTCAGACTCTCACCCGGAGCGAAGTCGCCGGCCTCCTGCGTGATGCGGTTCACCCAACTGAAGAACGGCGGAATGTACTCGCCGAACGGCACCAGATACATCTTGTCGTAGCGGCTCGAAAAGTTGCCGCGCTCATCCAGCAAAATCGCGGAGTTGAGCGGCGCGCCGGAACTGTTGTGTCCTACCGCGCCGAAGATCAGGCTGGTCGAAGTAGTCCGCGCCAGCTTCGACACCAACTCGCGCACCTGCGCATCTTCGTAGTAGTAGACCGGCATCGGCATTTCAGGCCACAGGATCAGCCGAGGCCGCGCCTGCCCCGCCGCGAGCGCGCTGCGCAGGGAAAGCACCGCCAGACGCTGCTCGGCTTCGCGTACCGATTCGAGAGTCCAGCGCTCAGTGGTCGACAAGTTCGGCTGCACCACCACGGCATCCTGGCTGCCCGGCACGGCTTCCGGCAGCGGCGGCAGCAGGAAGACCAGCGGCGCGGCCAGAATCCAAGCCACTTCCTTACGCTTGCGGTGCAGCAACACCAGCGCGATGGCGACGTTCATTGCCGCTACCACAAACGACACGCCGTAGACGCCCGCGTATGGCGCCAGACGCATCGGCGCGCTCATATCGGTGGCCGCATCGCCGAGCGTGAGCCATGCGAACCCCAGCGGTCCGTGCAGCCGTTCCACCACCACCCACAACGCCGACACCACCGGGATGGCGTACCAGCGCCGTATGGCCGCGCCCGCCATCCACGCGAACGCGCCCATGTGCAGCGCCTTGGCCAGGACGAACAAGCTGAAAGCGCCGTAGCTGCCCCACACGCCCATGCCGCCGTGCACTTCCAGCACCCAGCGAATCCAGTAACAGACGCCGTACCAATACACCAGCCCCGCCAGGTATCCCCACAGGAAGCGCAACCCGGGCCGCTCCTCGCGCGCCACGGCCACCAGTAGCGGCACCATCGCGAACGGTGCCAGCGCGGTCCAGCCCAAACTCGGGTACAGCGACACCAACAACGCGCCGGCAACCAGGGAGAGTATCGGATTCAAAATCATCATTGCCGCGCCCGCGCGCACACTTCATCCGCCATGTAGGAACTCCGCACCAGCGGTCCGCTGAATACCATTTTGAATCCCATGCGTTCGCCGGCTTCGCGATACGCGTCGAACCGCGCCGGCGTGACGTATTCCTCCACCGGCAGGTTGTGGCGCGTGGGGCGCAGATATTGTCCGATGGTGGCCACGTCCACGCCCGCCTGGCGCAAATCGGCAAGCACCTGTTCGACCTCCGCGCTCGATTCGCCGAAGCCCACCATCAACCCCGACTTCACGACGCACTCGGGCCGCAACTCACGCGCCAAACGCAGCACGTCGAGCGAGCGTTGGTAGTCGGCCTGCGGGCGCACGCGTTTGTACAGGCGCGGCACCGTTTCCATGTTGTGATTGAAAACGTCGGGCGCCGCACCGAGCACCGTCGCGATGGCTTCCCGGCGGCCCTCAAAATCCGGTGTCAGGATTTCGATGCGCGCCTCGGGCAACGCAGCGCGAACTTCCCGCACCGTTTGGGTGAAGTGCGCGGCGCCGCCGTCATCCAGATCGTCACGCGTCACGCTGGTGATCACCACATAGCGCAGGTTCATGCCGGCCGCCATGCGCGCCACCTGCCTGGGTTCATCCGCATCCAGCGCGAAGCGCCCGCTCGCGACGGCCGCCTTGGGGATCGAACAAAACCCGCAGCCGCGCGTACACAGGTTGCCCATGATCAGGAACGTCGCCGTGCCGCGATGGAAGCACTCGTGGATGTTGGGACAGCGCGCCGATTCGCAAACCGTGTGCAGACCGCGGTCGCGCAGCCCCACCTTCAGTACATGCAGCGATTCATGATGCGCGGCGCGCTTCGGTATCCACTCCGGCAGGCGAACCAACGGCACGGATCAGTACTTCCGTGCGATGGCCTTGAAGCCCGCGGCATCCAGATCCATCTTGGTCTTCGACACCGCGGCGGCGTCCTTGAGCGGTCCCACCAGCACGCGGAAGATGGTATCGTTCGGGCCCGGCACCACGATGGCCTGCAGGAACCCTTTCTTGCGCAAGATGCCGGCGATCATCTCAGCGTCCGGCTTCTTGACCGCCACCACTTGCAGATAGGTGTGCCCAGGCTGCACTTGGGCGTGCAATTGCGACGCTTTGCGATCCTCCTCTGCCGGAGCCTTGGCTTTCGGCGCGGGGGCCGGAGCCGCCGTGGTTGGAGCCGGTTTAGCCGGCGCCGGTGCCGGCGCGGCCGGTTCGGGACTGGCCGCTGGAGCCTGCGCGGGCATGGTGCGCGTCGCCGAAGGCGCTGTCTGATTCACCAGCACCTGGCCGGGCGCTAGCGGTGTTTCGCTGGACGCAGCCGTTGAACCCGCCGTGTTGGCAATCGTCCCGGCCGGCGTCTCCGGCGTTCGCGGGGCTGGTCCTTGTCCCACCACTACCGGCGCTGAATTGCGCCCCACGATGTAGCCCATCGTGAACGACACTCCCAGCAGGATCACAACAATGAAGAACACGCTGAGCAACTGACGATGCCCCAGTTCCAGAATGAATTCGCCTTCTTCGTTCCTAGGCATATAAGTACCCTCCGCCGGTGAGGAAGTGCCCCACCGTACTCCCTATTCCTTTGGTGTCTTGCCGGTCTGTTCGAACATCCGGCTCACTGATGAGAATATATCGATGGGAATAGGGAATACAACCGTGGTGTTCTTCTCGGCGCCAATCTCGACCAGCGTCTGCAGGTAGCGCAACTGTATGGCGGCCGGCTGTTTTTGAATCACTTCGGCGGCCATGCCCAGCTTTTCCGCAGCTACGTACTCGCCTTCGGCGTGGATGATCTTAGCGCGGCGCTCGCGTTCGGCCTCGGCCTGTTTGGCGATGGCGCGGATCATCTGCTCGGCCAGGTCCACCTGCTTCACTTCCACCATGGTGACCTTCACGCCCCACGGGCCGGTGTGTTGATC
>CAZDIZ010000265.1:0-3452 GCA_964505625.1 uncultured Solibacteraceae bacterium
TGGAAGTTGAGCTCGATGTCGCCGATTTCGTCCAGGAACACGGTGCCGCCATCGGCGGCTTCGAACACACCAATGCGGTCGCGGTCGGCGCCGGTGTAGGCGCCCTTCATGGCGCCGAACAGCTCGCTTTCGAGCAACGCCGGCGCGATGGAGGCACAATCGACAGCGACAAACGCCTTTGCCTCGCGTTTACTGTTGGCGTGCACCATGCGCGCGATCATTTCCTTGCCGGTGCCGGTTTCGCCTTCGATGAGGACGGTGGCACCGGTGGGCGCGACGCGGGCCACAACCTTGTAGATCTCCACCATCTCATCGGAGCTACCGATCATCTCGCTCAGCGGCAAATCTTCTTCGTCCACGACCTCTTCGTCCGGCACGCGGCTGGCTTCCGCGCGCTTGACGGTTTCGAGCATGCGGTCCAGTTCGAAGGGCTTGGCGATGTAGTCGAAAGCGCCGCCGCGCGTGGCGGCCATCACGGTTTCCATGGTGCCGCGCGCGGTCATCAAAATGACGGCGCATTGCGGATCCTTACTCCGCGCGGCTTCCAGGACGTCCAGCCCGGTGCGTTCGTCCAGATAGATATCGGAAATGACGATGGGGTAGGCCGACTTACTCAGCCGGTCGAGTGCGTCCCGGGTAGTGGACACGGCGTCAACCTGGTAGCCCTCGAGCTCCAGGAACGTCACGATGGTGGTCCTGACCGAAGGATCGTCCTCGACTACTAGCAGTGGCAGCAAATTCGATTCCTCACTCAATTCCGGGCAGCCGCGGTTCCGGCGGCAATCGGCAGCAGGAGCGTAAAGCAGGATCCTTTTCCGGGCGCGCTGTCCACTTCGATGGTACCGCCGTGGTGCGTAATAATCTGCTCCACGATGGAAAGCCCGATGCCGGTTCCGGATTCACCCGAAGCTTCCGCTCTCTTTGTACGGTAAAACTTTTTGAAAATCTGGCGCAATTCCTTCTCGTCCATCCCGATGCCCTGATCGCGCACCGAGAGCCGCACGCGGCGGCTGTCGGCGTCGCCAACGACGGTCACCAGTGTCTCCGCGGGCGAGTACTTAATGGCGTTATTCAAGAGATTATAGAACGCATATTCCATCAGTTCGCGGTCGCCGGTGAGGATGACTTCGGGCAACTCGCCGACGCGCATCTGGATGCGCTTGCGTTCGGCGAGTGGGCGGGCACGGTCGACGCAGGCACGCATGGTTTCGGCGACCTGGAACGGTTCGTGTTTGAGTTCCATCTGCCCTTCGCTCAGCCGTTCGACGTTGAGGAACGTTTCGACCATGCGCGCCAGACGCCGCGATTCGGTGTTGATCAACTGCGCGAACTGCTTGCGCTTTTCGTCATTCAGGTTGTAGCGCGTCATCAATTCGCTGGAACCTTGAATGGCGGTAAGCGGCGTCTTCATTTCGTGCGTCACGAAGTGGATGGCCTGCTGGTAGCGCGCGCTTGCGGTTTCCGAGCGCGCCAGACGGCGCCGCACCACGAAGTGCTGGTAGCTGGCCGCGCCAACCACGGTGAACCAGGCCACCGAAACGGGAGCGAAATACGGGAACACGGTGCGGCTGGCGAACATCAGATACGGCGCCAGATGCGCGATACCCAGCACCATGCCGCCCAACGCGTATGCCTGCCAGCCGTAGCGAAAACCGAAGACGGCGCCCGCGGCAATCGCGAGCAGCAAGCTGAACGCCACCACCGCAACGTTGGGCGCGGGTTCCAGGAAGCTTCCCGAGGCGAGTGTTTCGTAAGCGCAGGCGTGAATTTCGACGCCCGTCATCATGGAACCGTAAGGCGTGGTCAAACGATCGCGGGCGGCCGTCTGCGCCGTAACGCCGACGAAGACCACCTTGTTCTTGAACTGGGCGGCGAGCGTGGGATCGTCGTGCAACTGCTTGAGGGAGACCTGCGTGACGGCGGTGCGCCCGTCGGGGTGAAGCTCCGGATAGCTGATGTAAACGGAGCGCGCGGTGGAGCGCGCGGCGGGAATGGTCAGGTGGCCTAACTCGAGCGCCTCGGGCGTTTCCAGGATCGCCGGTTCTTTAAGCGTCGCGCGATAGGCTTCCAGCGCCAGCGCCCAGCGGCGGTCGCGGCCCACGGCCTTTTCGAGCGGCAACTGACGGCTGACCGGATCGGGCGCGGCGTGTACATGACCGACGGCAGCGGCGTGGCGGCGGAATTGTTCGATGGGATCTTCCCACTGCATCGAACCGGGCAATGAGCCCGGCACGATGTCGCTGGCCAGAATCAGACGAGGAGTCTTGGCGAAGGCTTCCTCGATGCGATCATCCTCGGCGGCGTCGCTTGAATCGGCCAGAACCAAGTCGACCGCGACCGCCTTGGGCCGCTCGGCGGCGATGCGGTCCAGCGCTTCGGCCAGCGCGCCTCGCAGTTTGCGCATGCCGCCAAGATCCTTGAGCGAGGCTTCGTCAATCGCGAGGATGATCGAATCCGACGTTCTGGTGGCGGGCGGCGACAGGCGGAACATCACATCGTAGGCGATGCCGTCCACCTGGTCGGCGAATCCGGTCCAGCCGCCGATTTGCGCCAAAAGAAAACAGGCCACCAGCGTTGCCAGATAACCCGCGGCTTGGCGGCTGACGCGAACCATGTCGATCCTATTTCTTGAGAGACTCTTCCAACTCGCGCCTGGTCCGGGGCAGTTTTTCGGACAGAACCTCGGCACCGGTGGCGGTTACTAAGACCATGTCTTCAATGCGAATTCCGATATTTTCTTCGGGGATGTACAGCCCCGGCTCGACGGTGATCACCATGCCGGCTTCGAGTGGCGCCGCCGGATCGGACGCATCGTGAACCTCCAAGCCTACATGATGTCCAATGCCGTGTGTGAAGTATTTTCCGAGTGGGGCGCCGGAGCGGTCTTTGCCGTGAGCATTGAAGTAGTCGAGCGCGACCTTGTAAAGGCTGTTGGGCGCGGTTTTCGCAAGGGTCATGCCGGGTTTAGTGGCCGTCAGAACGGCCTGGTGCGCGCCCAGCACGATGTCGTACAACTCAGCCTGGCGCGCGGTAAACTTGCCGCTCACGGGAATGGTACGGGTCAGATCGGCGGCGTATCCGTCGCATTCGGCGCCCACATCCATCACTACCACTTCGCCCGAGTCCATTTGCCGTGAGATGCCAGTATAATGCAGCACCGCGCCGTTGGGGCCTGAACCGACGATAGGCGCATACGCATTGCGGCGGCAGCCATATTCGATGAAGACGTTGGTCATCACCGCCGCCAGTTGATACTCGTGCAGGCCGGGCGTCACACGACGCCATGCGGCGCGGTGGGCGTCGATGGTGACGCCGATCGAGCGGCGCATGCGTTCGAGTTCGAGAGCGGATTTCTTCATCCGCAGCTTGGCGATTTCCGGTGCGGCGTCCAGCACTTCGCGCAAGGGAGCAATCGCGCGCACTTTGGGCGCAGCCGGTGCGCGGAGCGGTGT
>CAZDIZ010000265.1:3552-5073 GCA_964505625.1 uncultured Solibacteraceae bacterium
AACGCCTTGCGCAACGCCGCGCGGCGTTCGCGGCACTCACCGGCCAAGCGCGCGTCAACCGCATAAACATTGAGCGCGCAGAAATACGCGGCAATCATCACCAGGACGCGGGGCATTCAGTAATGAGTATATCCGATGACCGTTTTGTTAAACTCTGATAGCAGGGGCAAATCCTCGGCAAGGAGTTCATTCCATGCGGCAACAGTGGGTGGCGAAGCGTCAAAACGACTCTGTCCGGACACAAATGCATTACGCCCGGAAGGGTGTCGTCACCGAAGAAATGAAGTTCGTGGCGCGAGCGGAGCATTTGGATGCGGAGTTCGTGCGTCAGGAAGTGGCCGCCGGACGCCTCATTATTCCGGCCAACGTAAACCACGCGAACCTTACGCCGATCGGCATCGGCGTCGCTACGCGCTGCAAGATCAACGCGAACATCGGCACGTCGCCGGTGAGCAGCGGCATTGAAGAAGAACTCGAGAAGCTCAATGACTCGGTGCGGTACGGTGCCGATACGGTCATGGATTTGTCCACCGGTGGCGATATCCCCGGCATACGCAAAGCCATGATCGAGCACTCGCCGGTTCCGTTGGGCACGGTCCCGATTTACGAAGCGCTCACCAAGGTGCGCCGCGTCGAGGATCTGACCGCGGATCTGATGCTGGAAGTGATCGAGCAGCAGGCCGCGCAGGGCGTGGATTACATGACCATCCATGCCGGGCTGCTGGTGGAGTACATCGCGCTGGCGGCGCGCCGCACTACCGGTATCGTCAGCCGCGGCGGCGCCATCCTGGCCGAATGGATGATCAAGAACCATCGCCAGAACATGCTCTACGAGCGATTCGAGGACATCTGCCGCATCTTCCAGAAGTACGATGTGGCGTTTTCGCTGGGCGACGGACTGCGGCCGGGGTCGCTGGCCGATGCGAGCGACGAAGCGCAGTTCGCCGAATTGAAGACCCTCGGCGATCTGGCGCGGACGGCTTGGAAGTACGACGTGCAGGTGATGATCGAAGGTCCGGGGCACATACCCATGGATCAGATCGAAATGCAGGTGACCAAGGAAATCGAAATGTGCGACGGCGCTCCGTTCTACACGTTGGGACCGCTGGTCACCGACATTGCGCCGGGCTACGACCACATCACCAGCGCCATCGGGGCGGCCATGATCGGCTGGTACGGCGCGTCGATGCTTTGCTACGTGACGCCGAAGGAGCACCTGGGGCTGCCGAATCGCGAAGACGTCAAGCAGGGCATCATCGCGTACAAGATCGCCGCGCACGCCGCCGATGTGGCGCGCAAACGTCCGCACGCGCGTGACCGCGACGACGCTTTGTCCCGTGCACGCTACGCGTTTGATTGGAACCGCCAGTTTGAGCTGGCCTTGGATCCGGAAACCGCGCGCGCCATGCACGACGAGACGCTGCCGGACAACGCTTTTAAGGACGCGCACTATTGCTCAATGTGCGGCCCGAAATTCTGTTCGATGAACATCTCGGCCAACGCGGGCGTGGCCAAGACCGC
>CAZDIZ010000266.1:0-5053 GCA_964505625.1 uncultured Solibacteraceae bacterium
CCAGGGCCATGAGTCTTGCAATCTTCATGTAGTCGATTGTATCCGATGCGGCTAGGGGCGTTGCGGCGGTGCGGTATGCTTAGGTGAGAGGTGGAGTCATGGCCAACTCCGAACTCCAGTACATTTCAGACGAGAACGGTAACGCTGTCGGCGTGATCGTCCCGATCGCTCTGTGGCGCGAGATCGAATCGGAGCGAGAGACCGCCTACCTGCTCAAGTCCGACGCGATGCGGAGCCGTCTGATGGCCGCCAAGGACCGCGACGGCGGCATCTCCCTTGAGGAAGCCCGTGAGAGGCTTGGAGTTTGATCCAGCCGCTTTCGAAGACCTGACGTGGTGGGTGTCCACCGATCGCGCCAAATCCCTCCGCATCCTGAAACTCATTCAGGAGGTGAGTCGCACCCCCTTCAGTGGGACGGGACAACCCGAGCCGCTCAAACACGAATTGGCCGGCTGTTGGTCACGTCGAATCGATCGCGAACACCGCCTCGTCTATCAGGTCTTTGAGAACAAGATCCGCATTCTCGCGTGCCGATACCACTACTGAGTGCCGCGACACTCTCCGTTACGGCCGGAACTCTTCGATTGTTGGCACCGGATCGCCCTGCTTGTAGGAGCGGCTGAATAGCTCGATCTTCATCTGGAGCTTGCGCCAGTACTGGTATTCCATGTCCCAGCGTCCCGCGGCAGCACCCAGGCGGTAGCGCGTGAACTCGTAGAGCCAGTTGCGGGTGAACTCTTCCTTGAGTTCCATGGTCGCGTCGGCCAGGTCAGCTAGCAGGCTGTGGTCCTTGTCGACGGTTTCGATACGCAGGAACAGGCGCACCGACGCAGCATCTTTTTCCGCGCGGCAGCGTTCGACGTAGCTGGCGATCTGCAGGGCGAACAGCGGCTTCATCCCTGCGTAGTCGAGCGTGCGCGCGCCGAGCAGCAGACCGTCCAGCGTGGCCGGGTCGCCGCCCTTGGCCAGCGCCTGCAACAAATGCTCCTGCGCCAGTTCGGCGCGAATGCGGCCTTCGCGCAGTTGTTCTACATGCTCGGAGAGAAACTTCAGCCGCTTGGGTTCGAGTGGGTCCAGCCACATCTGGAAACGCGTGCGGCCGCCCGTGCCCTCGAACAACAGATTGTCGGCCTTCTCCAGCGCATCCAGCGCTGCCGCGACGTGCGGAGCTACCGCGCGCGGGTACATCAGCTTCGCGTAATCGGAGTAGAACTTCGCGCGATCGATGGGCGTGGCCTGCCACGGAGCGATCACGCCATAAGCCACCGCGGGCAGCGCGGGACGGAACATGGTGTGCGCATCGTCGGTCCAGCCGGTGTGCAGCATGCCAAGCACGCCGTACTTGCGTCCGGCGGCCAGGAACTGATCGACGTTATCGAAGGTGCGCGTGAACTTGGGTGTGATGTCTTCCCAGTTCGTGACGGCTGTGGCGATGAACGTGGGCACCTTCGACGCGGCGAACGGCGCTACGTGGCGCGTGTAATCCTTCTCCGGCCCGTACACCCACGGCATGGCGATGGTGCCGCCCTTCAGTTCCGGAATCACTTCCGGATAGTGCGTGAGAATGTCGGCCCAGATCATGGGGCGCTTGCCCTTCGCTTCGACGATGCGCGCCACCTTCTTAAAATGATCGATGTAGAGCCGCCCGGGTGCGACGCCGCCCGCGGCGACGCTGGCCACCTTCTCCAGTTCGTAAGTCTCGTCCATGCCGATGTGGAAGAACGGGCTGGGGAAGATGTTCACCAACTGCTGCACCCAATCGGCGATGGTCAACAGCGTCACGGGATTGCGCGGATCGAATTCACCGCCGTAGCGCAGCGGCGCCAGATCGGCGTACTTTTCCAGACGGAACACATCGTGCAAGTGGCCGTAGAGTTCCACGCAAGGCACCACGTCGATGTGACGTTCGCGGCCGTAAGCGACGATGCGCCGCACCTGTTCCTGCGTGAAGCGCGCCGTGGGATTGAGCAGCGGATGGCCCTTAAACTCGATGCTCACTTCCGAATAGAAGTAGTATTGGTTGGCTTTCCAGCGAGCCAGAAAATCGATCTGGCGTTTCACTTCGTCTTCGGTGGGCAGCCCGCCGTGGCTCATGTCCATCATGAAGCCGCGATAGGCGAGCGACGGATAGTCCTTGATCTCCACCGACGGCAGCGCGGCCGCCGCGCCCTCGCCCTCCGTCAGTTGCAGGATTGTCTGCGCGGCGTAGAACAAGCCGGCGCTCGAACTGGCGGTCACCTCGGCGCCCGACGGCGTGATCTTGATCGAATAGGCTTCGCGCGAATCCGGTCCGGTCTTTTCGTCGACACCCGCGAGCGCCGCGCCGTTGCCGGTACGGTTCAACGTGAGCGCCTTCGCGCCGGACTTGGCGAGTGGCAGCCGATCGGTAAGCCATTTCTCGACAAAGCGATCCTCATCGTTCGGCGCGTTCGCGAATCGAATCGAGAGCTGCGAGACCGCCACCGAACCATCGCCGTAGCGCACCTCGACCGGACGCGGCAGCAACGGATTGTGCGCCGCCAAAGCCAAGCCCGCCAGAATCGCCGTCAACAACAGAACACGCCGTAACATCACAGTCTCCTTACGCCTTTTCGCGCCGCGGCCACATTTTGGTGCCTGGAGGAATCGTATCCAGGAAATTGGCCGGCGGGATGGCTTCAGGGTACCGCGCCATCAAATAGTCTCTCAACCGCTTCTGCAAGTCCTGGGGCACTCCGAGGGCGGGAGGACGCGGCGGGCCGGCCTGTAGGAAGCCGAAGACATCCGCCAACGCCTTGCCGCGCGCGGCTCCGCCGTATTCGTCCCAACCCTTCATTTCAGCAGGCGCGAGGAAAGGCCGGCCGGCTCCCGCGCGCACGCGGCCCACCACTTCGGTGAACAGCGCCCACACACGTTCGGCCTCTTCGAACTTGCCTTCGCCGCAAAGCTTCAGCGTCTTGTATTCGAGATGCGGCATCAGACTGATGCTCACGCTGCCCACGCCGGGCGCGCCCAGACGGTACATCTCCACCAGCCAACCGGCGTCGGTGGCGCTCATGTGAACCAGCGGCGTTGCGCCTTGCAGAGCTTTCCAGAGGCGGAAGTTGAAGTGCGCTTCCTTGCTGCCGACCATGTTCGGCAGATACGCCAACTCGCGGTAGATCTCGGCGTTGTACTCTTGATCCACCCGCTCGAAGTGGTAGATGATGATGCCGACGTCGGGGCAGGCTTTCGAAAATTGATCCCAGAAGATCTTCAACTCACGCCGCCTGAGCGGGTAGTAAAAAGGCTGCATGGCCAGCACGGCATCGCAACCGGATTCCATGGCCGCGCGGCCGCGCTCGATCACTTCGTTGGGATTCAGACCTTGCGCTCCGATAACGCTGACCACGCCGGCCGGGCGCGTCTCCTCGGCCAGGATCTGGGCGATGCGCCGATGCTCGGCGTCATTGAGGGTGTAGAATTCACCGGTCGATCCGGCAAGCACGATGCCGTCGACGCCCAGGCGCACCAACTTGCGGATGTTCGAACGCAACGCCTGCTCGTCCAGAGAGAAGTCAGCGGCGAACGGTGTGGGCGGGTACGCGAACACGCCGCGGTAGCGCTCCTTGGTGAGTCCTTTTCGCTGCGGAGCGGCCTCCGCGGCGCTTGCATTGACACTCGTGGCCGGCGCGGCCACACTCATGGTTCCCAGAAAACTACGTCGGTTCAAGCTACCTCCTGAAGATCGCGGAAAGCTCTAATATATCGCGAACCCCGTGAGAACTTAACAGAAGGCGTGTTCAGTCCTTCGGAACCAGCTTGAGCGTGACGGCTGCGCGGTCATTTTCCTTCAGCGTGACCTTTTCGCCCTTGCTCTCGTAAAGCTTCAGAAATTCCGGATCGAGTTGGCCGCCCGGCTCCATGTCTTCGACGGCCAGCAACACGTAGTCTTCCGGCGTGACGCTCTTGAAACTGAATGCGCCCTTCTGATCAGTTGGGTAGGACCGCGAGAGCAGATAACTTCTCGATTTCGGAATCAGCGCCACACTAATGCCCGGCATGGGCTTACCTTCGGCGTCCTGTACGGTGCCTTCGACTTGCGCCGCGCCCGGCCGCAGCTTGATCTCCAGTTTCGCAGCACTCGCCGTGCCGATCTCCAATCCGTCATCGCTCATCCGCTGGCCGCCGAGCATCACCGAACTTACGTACGTGCCTTCCGGCACTGGCACCATGCGCACGAAGTACTTGCCAGGCGACACGCTCTTCACCTGGAACGTGCCGTCTTCGGACGAATGGGCCATCGACGGCATGCTTCCATTGTCTATGGCTTCCAAAGTGATTCGTTGCTCTTTGAACGACGGCTTCTGGCTTGATTCGCCGTCGAAAACGATTTCACCATTCACATCCGGCGGCTGCGTGAACTCCACCGTTACACCGGTGACCGGTTTGTCGTCCACTTCGACGGGGACGGCCATGCCAGCGAACGAAAGGCACTCATGTCGACGATGCGCAACAAATAGGAACCGGGCGTCACGGCGGTGATTTCGAAGCCGCCATCGGATTTGACGTCGCTGCCGCGCGCCGACACCAACTTCGTACTTCGCATGTCTTGTGGAGACAGACCAACCTGGAGCTTCTGCCCAATGATCGGCCCCAACACTCTCCCCTTCACTCGCACGGTCTTCCCTTTGATCAACCGTATGTCGACGCCACTCATTTCGACTCCAGCTGTCACCGTCAGCGCTACAGCCCCGGTTGCATCCGGCGAGTTCGGATAGTAGGTGGGCAGATACGCGGGCTCGGTCCCGTCTTCAGCCGGTTTGCCGCCGCCTTGCTTCGTCAGAGTCGCGGCGACGAGATACTTGCCCTGGGCGAGATCGCTAAGTCGAAACTCGCCCAGGTCGTTGGTGCTTGCCGTGCCTGTAGGCATATACTGACGGCGGCCTTGCTGAAATACGGGCATCAGCGCCGTAACCATGACGTCCTTGAGCGGTTCGTCTTCTTCGTCCACCACTTTGCCCGAGATCACGCCGTTCGGCCGCAGCTTGAAGTCGATCTGCTTCAGATCCTGACCGGCACGGAGCGTCAACGG
>CAZDIZ010000267.1:0-5050 GCA_964505625.1 uncultured Solibacteraceae bacterium
TACCAGATTAGCGAAAGTTTCGGGGACAGGCTACGCTGGTCCGAAACTCCCTGGGAGTTTTGGACCAGCGTAGCCTGTCCCCGAAACTGTGAAGCGGACTAGAAGACGAGCTTGGCGACCAGGACGATGATGCGGTTCTGGTTCTGCTCTTCGGGGTACAACTGCCCGAACCGCGAATCGGTCACGGTGTTGGTCAGCAAACGGTTGAAGTGCGGCACGTTGAAGATGTTCTGGAAATCGCCGCGAAGCTGGAACTTCAGACCTTCGCGGATGCCGAACTCCTTGTAAACGGAAACTTCCGACTCGTCCATGTGCTTGGCGCGGACGTCCGGAAAGCGCGTGGCCCAGTTCCGCAGCGTGAACGGCGCGGGACTGGTGGTCGGGAACGCGGTCACGTCGAACCACTTGTCGTAAAGCGGATCGAACTGAGGCCGCCCGGCCTTTTGAGCATTCGCATCGCGCTGCCCGTCGGTCAGTTTCACCGTGCCGGCCCGCAATGGCGCGTTGGTGGCGAAATCAAACGGGAAGCCCGACTGGCGCATCCACTGCCAGTTGAGATTCCATCCGCCGATGAACCCGTTCACCCAGCGATTGGCGTCGCCGCCAATCCACTTGCCCTTGCCAAAAGGCAGCTCGTAGTTGAGCACCAGGGCCAGGTTCTGGGGCACGTCCCATTGCAGCAGACGCTTCTCGAGTTGCGTGTCCAGGAGATTGCCCAGGTTCGCGTCTTGCGCGTTGAGCAGGCTGTATTTCTCGAAGCCTTTGGCCAGGGTGTAGGAAACCTGCATTCCGAAACCCTGCCGGAAGCGGCGTGTGGCCTTGAGTTGCAGCGAGTCGTAGCGCTGCGATCCGATTGGCACGTTGCCGAGCGAGACGCCGCTATATTGCGGGTATGCATAGAGCAGCAACTGGCGGGCGAGCGTCGAGCCGTTCAACGACGAACCCGGCAACAATCCTGCCATGGGGTTCGTGATCCTCTCGTTGAAGTACGCCGGACGGTCGGCAACCGCGAGTCTGGTCAGTTCGTTGAGCGGGATGAAGTTCAGACCTACACCCAACCCGTTGGACAGCTTGCTGGTGGTGTTGCCGACGTAGGAGGCGTCGATCAGCCAGCTGCCGGGCAACTCGCGCTGGACGCCCACCGAATACTGCTGCGAGTACGGCAGCGGCCGTTCGGTGAAGTTGGCGCTGGCGGCCAGTCCCAAATTCGTGGATAGCCCCAGCGAATTCCCCACCGGTTTCTGAAGGCCGGTCGGGAAGATGGAAGTCGGGAACGGATCGCTCAACGTCACAGCCGGCGTAAGTCCGTTGTCGAGTGTCGAGACCAAGGCCGTCTGTTGGCTGAATCCGGTTTGTGCTCCCACCGCGAACTGCCCCAGGTAGGTGAGTCCGTAGCCGGCGCGCAGCACCCACTTCGACGCGACGTTCCAGGCGATGCCGACGCGCGGCTGGAAGTTGTTCTTGTCCGAGGCAAACGCGCCGCGCGGCACACCGCCGACGCCGGCGTAGACCAGACCGCCCTTGAGCGTAAGGCCGGAGACCTTACTCGCAATGGGGCTGGCTACGTCGCGGTCAAAGCTGCGGATCATGCGGTCGTAGCGCTCCACGTCGGGTGATTCATAATCCCAGCGCAGTCCGATATTGAGCGTGATCTTCGGAGTGATCTTCCAATCGTCCTGGAAGAACATCGCGTAGTAGTGATGCCGCCACGCCGGATCGATGTTACGGTCCACGTAGCCGCTAGCCGGGTAGCCGAGAAGGAAGCTGGCGAACTCGTTACCGGAGACCGCGTCGCCTTGCTGCGGATTGGCCTGCGTCCACGTCTTGTTGAACGTGTAGTTGCCGCTGGCCGAACCCGGCTGCAACTGGTTGCGGTTGTACCGCCGGAACTCCGCACCGTAACGCAGGATGTGCCGTCCGATCGTGGTGCTCATGTTCGGCTGCAAGCTCCAGGTGTCATGCGTTTCGTAGCTGGTGACCGAGGACGCGCCCAATTCCGAGTACGTGCCCAGATTGAAGCGCGGGAATTGCAGCGCGGTGAACTGCGAAACCAGGCTGGATGGGAAGCCCAACTGGCGCGGGTCGTAGCCCGGTCCGTAAATGTTCCCGCCGAAGCCTTCATACCGGGCGAGGCCGAATCGCAAGTTGAATACGTTGGTGGGACTGATGGTCGAGGTCCAGTCCGCGCCCCAATTGCGCGAGATGCGCAGCGACGGCGCTTCGCCGCTCGGCTCGGCCGCGTTGTCGCCCCACACCACCTTGGCGAAGTTGCTCCACGGTGTTTGCGCGTAGCGCCAGGAGATGCGGTTGTTCGAGTTCACGTGATAGTCCATCTTGCCAAGCCAGGCATCGTAGCCGTTGGCGGCGCTCTTGACCTTCACGTAGTTGGTATTGTGGTCGGGGCCGATTCCGGCGCTGGTCGGCGACGGATAGAACGAAGCTACCTTCGCGGCCACCGGATTGATGCGGGAGGCAGGAATGAGGTTCCCGGAGAACGGCTGGCGCGAGTACTTCCCGTCGCTGCCCAATTGCGTGGTCTGCGGATCATAGATCAGCACCTTGGCGCCGGCGCTGTTGTATAGGTTCGAGAAATTCCCGCCCAACTGTTCGGCCAGCGGAATCGTGCGTCCCTGGATGCCTGGGTTGCGCTCGCGCAGGCCCTCCAGCGTCAGCAGGAAGAACAGCTTGTTGCGCCCGTCAAAAACCTTCGGGACATAGACAGGACCATTGAAATCGAAGCCGAATGTGTGCTGATTGAAGCGGACTTTTTGCTCGGCAAATGTATTCGCTGCCCAGGAATTCGCATTCAAATTGTGGTTCTTGTAGTAGTCGAACAACTGGCCATGCAAGCCGTTGGTGCCCGACTTCAACGTGATGGTGGTCACGCCGCCGCCCACGCGGCCGAACTGAGCATCGTAGGCGTTGCTCTGCACGGTGAATTCCTGAATCGAATTCAGCGACGGAACCCACGCCACGCCGCGATCAGCGCGCGTATTGGCCGAGCCGTCCACCAGCGTTTCGTTTTCACTCTGGCGGCCGCCGCTGATCATCACGCCGTTCACGTTGCCGAACGCGTAGAGCTCCATCGAGCCCCAATAGCGGCTGGTCTTCACCACGCCGGGCAGTGTGAACTGCAACTGGTACAGGTTGCGCCCGTTGGTGGGAATGTCTTCGATGGCACGGTTCTGAATGGTCGCCAGCCGCGCGGACGATTCCGTCTGCAACAGGCTCGCTTCCGCCGTGACTGTCACGCTTTCGGCCACCGCGCCCAGATCCAGGGCGATGTCCAAGCCCAACTTGTCGGAGCTGGCAAGCGTGATGCCTTCGCGCACGTACTTCTTGAATCCGGTCTTTTCCACCTGCACGGTGTATTTGCCGGGAAGCAGGAAGCCGGCTACGTAGTTCCCCGCCGCGTTTGAAGTGGTTTCGGTGGCGGTGTTTCTTTCAACGCTGGTAACGGTGATTTTCGCTCCCGCAACCGGCGCGCCGGACGGGTCCGTAACGAACCCGGTGATCGTGGCACGGAATTCCTGGGCGGGCAATACGAATGCGCACACCAGGACACCCAAAAGCAGATAAACTGCTCGCAATTTCCCCATAGATCCCCCTAAATGCCCGGGCGAATTATAGCCCCTTCGCCCATGGTGCAAGCTTACTTCCTGCGCTCGATCTTTGTCAACTTGACCTAACCCGCCTGGGGTCACATACTTGTAAAAGCTCGTCGTATGGCGGGCATCTTCCCTCTCATGCAGAATCCAATCATCATTGCCCTGGATGTCGAAACCGCCGAGCAGGCGCGCGCGCTGGTGGCGCGGCTCGGCGACGACGCTTCTTTCTACAAAGTCGGCATGGAGCTTTACGCTTCGGCCGGCATGGATTTCGTACGCGAGTTGATCGGACAAGGCAAGCAGGTCTTTCTGGATCTGAAGATGTACGACATCGGCGAGACCGTGAAGCGCGCCGTGGCGCAGGTGGCGCGTCTTGGCGTCGCGCTCACCACCGTGCACGGCAGCGGTCCGGTGATGCGCGCCGCCGTCGAGGGTCGCGGAGATTCCAGCCTGAAACTACTGGGCGTCACCGTGCTCACCAGCTTCGACAAGGAAGATCTTGCCGATCTCGGCTACCCCTGCGAAGTCAGCGATCTGGTGAAGTTGCGCGTGCGCAAGGCCGTGGAAGCAACGATCGACGGTCTGGTCTGCTCGCCGCTGGAAGTCGCCGCGGTGCGGGAGATCACCGGCCCCAAAGCGGTGCTGGTGACACCGGGCGTGCGCTCGGCCGGCGCCGGCAAAGGCGATCAGAAGCGCGTCGCCACACCCGCCGAAGCCATCCGCAACGGCGCCAGCTACTTGGTGATCGGACGTCAAGTGACCCGAGCCGAAGACCCACAAGCCGAAGTGCGCAAGATCCTGGCGGAAATAGCGGGTTAGCAGAGACTGCTGAATAACCAGGAACATCACTCTGCCCCGTGTGAGCAAGATGCTAGCCCGGACGCGGCAAGGAAGAATTACCGCGGCACACGATACAAGGGGCTGTCTCAGGCGTGCGGCCCAGAGCAGTCTGCCCCCTTTTCCGTTCCGTTGTTCCATCCACGCTGCCGTATCAGTCGTTTGTGGAAGAACCAATAATAGGCGATGAGACCGTACGGGGCGAGAAGCGCTGCCATCGCCCATATTAGGCGTTGCCTGCCAGGTATGCTTCGGGAACGAAACAGTTCCACAGACACTTGCGCCCAACACACCGCCAACACAACGAGAGCAAGAATGGTTACCGTCAGTACAAGGGACGCAAACGCAGTATCTTGTACTTCCGCTGGCAAGTCACCAACTCCCAATCCGTAGAAGTGCTCCGGCACCAGAATCGCCGAGACGAAGATGACGCGGTTTCGAAAGCTAAACAGATTGCGCACGCCATTCATCGGCACCTCCCGCCTGCTACCTTAACGCAGGTTTCTTCGGATCGTCGGCCAACCGCATTACCAGAGGCAGCAAGCACCGCTCACGGCAGCACCGTCAACGTTAATCGCGATGCGTTTGCCGGTGCGTGGTAGATG
>CAZDIZ010000268.1:0-2324 GCA_964505625.1 uncultured Solibacteraceae bacterium
CGACGTGAGCAGCCTGCGCGGGCAACTGCTGCGCGTGCGTTTCGACCTGCGCCGCGTGCGGCTACACGCGTTCCAGTTCGCGTAAAACGAAGGCTGTGAAAAAACAGGGCCGGCAGCACTGATGGTGCCGAAGGCTGTCCCTCTCAGAAGATACTCTTTATCAATATGAAAATCCCACTGATTATCCTAGCGACGTTTCTTAGTGCGATTCATCTTTGCGCCCAGCCCGCGGTGGTTGGGGCCGGCTACTCCGCTCCGTATCCGATCAAGGTTGCGCCCGGTCAATTGGTCACCCTATACGTCAGCGGCATCGACACCACGCTCACATCGCGGGTCTCGGCCGAGTCGTTGCCCTTGCCGTACAGCCTGGAGGGGATCTCCGTCACAATCGACGAACTCATCCCCCCACAGTCGCTCAAGGAGAAGGTGCCGCTGCTTGCGGTGGCTCCCATCAGCGCCGCTTTTGCCGGAGCGCCCGCGAGCAACACGATCGCCGTGACCGTTCAGATTCCGTATTACATCCGCACCACGAGCTACATCTCCCCGCTCACTCCGCCGCCGGCGACTCTCACGGTTTACCGGTACGGCATCGCGGCGACTACGGTGGCGATCGCTCCGGTGGTGGACCAGGTCCACATCGCGACCACCTGCGATAACAACATCGCGACCGCAGTCGCCGGAGCGCTTTGCCGGCCGCTGATTACTCACGCCGATGGCTCGCTGGTCACTCCCGACCAGCCGGCGCACCCGAGTGAGTTGCTCGTGCTTTACGCTTTCGGTTTGGGCGCCGCGCCTCCGGGCGTTGTCACCGGAGAAGCTTCACCGGCGCAGCCACAAACGATGACGCTTCTGCCGCGTCTGTTGTTTGGGCCCGCCATCCGCACGCGATCGGGCGAACGCAGTTCAGTCGAACCGGTGTTTGCCGGCCTCGCCGCGGGCTTCGCCGGTCTCTATCAGATCAACTTCTTCGCGCCGCAGCCGCCACCGCAGTTCGCGCCCGCCGACTGCACCACCTTCACGTCTCCGAACGGAAACGTGGCCGTGACATTGAGCGGACAAGTCTCGGCCGATACCGCCTCGTTTTGCGTGTACCCGTAGAGCAGGCTGAGTCGAGCCTGACAATACATGTTGCCGAACTTTCGCCTACCGCCCCATCCCATGCGGGGACGCGCGGATGGCTCTTTCGAAGGCCCAGGCACGGATGTGGCTGATTTGTTCTTTCATGGTCCTCGATAGGGGCACGATCTTCACCGCGACGTTGATCAGGTCTTGATCGGTGATTCCGCGGTCCTGTAAGCGTCCTTCGGTGATCGCGGAGATCACGCACTGCTCGATTTCGGCTCCCGCCCAGCCTTCGGTGAACTCGGTCACCTGCTTCAGGTCGAAGTTCGTGATGTCCACGCCGCGGCGTGTCAGGTGGATTTTGAAGATCTCGATCTGCTCGTCGCGCAGCGGCAGGTCGACGAAGAACACCTCGTCGAAACGGCCTTTGCGGATCATTTCGGCCGGCAGCAGGTCGATGCGGTTGGCCGTCGCGGCAACGAACAGACCTCGGACTTTTTCCTGCATCCAGGTGAGGAAGAACGCGAAGATGCGTCCCTGTTCGCCGCTGGATTCGGTCGAAGTGATGCCCATCTCGATTTCGTCGAACCACAACACGGCGGGCGCCATCTCTTCCAGCATGTGGCAGGCGGATACGAAGACGCCTTCGGGTTTGCCGTGGCGTCCGCTGAAGATTTCCGTCATGTCGATGCGATAGAGCGGCAGTTGAAAGCACGTCGCGATGGCTTTCACCGAAAGGCTCTTGCCGCAGCCGGGGATGCCCATCATGAGCAGACCCTTGGGGACGATCTCCTCCGACAGGTTGTCGCGCAGGTGGAACAGTTTGCGCCGCTCGATCAGCCACTTCTTCAGACCGTCCAGACCGCCCACTTCGTCCAGGTTCGTGCCGGTCGAAATGTATTCGATGACGCCGCTGCGGTTCACTAACAGACGCTTTTCCTCGAGCAGCGCGGGCAGCGAATCGGCGCTCAGCGTGGCACTGGCGGCCTTGGCGCGGCGCAGTGCGTAACGCGATTCATCGAGCGTGAGCCCCTGCAACGCGCGCGCGAATTGATAGACGACGGGTTCGTCCAGCGTCTGGCGCGCGGCGGTCTCCTCGCGCACGAACTGCATCAGTTCCACCAGGTCGGGCGGACGCAACTCCATAAAGAGGATGTTGCGCTCGAGTTCCTCGGGGACGTAGCGCACCGCGGAAGTGATGACCACATATTTGCGCCGGTCCAGGCAGCTTTCGTAGAGGTCGCGCAGGCGGCGCCGGGTTT
>CAZDIZ010000268.1:2424-5009 GCA_964505625.1 uncultured Solibacteraceae bacterium
TATTTGCGCCGGTCCAGGCAGCTTTCGTAGAGGTCGCGCAGGCGGCGCCGGGTTTCGGCCGCGTCGCGCATGGGTTCGTGAAAGTCCTTCAGATGGAAGATGCCCGCCTCGGGATGGGCGATGATGAAGTCCAGCACGCCGCGCGGCGTTTCGGTGCCGGCCACTATGGGCTCAGTGCCGCAGCGCAGACCTTCGGTGAGCGTCCAGCTCCATACCGGCACGGGGTGCGCGCCGTCGAGCCGGCCGGCGACTTCGCCGAGCACGTTGGCAACGCGCTGCTCTTCAGCCGAACGAACATAGGTGAGCGGGCGGCCGGATTCGAAGATCTCTCGAATGGTCCGTGCCGCGCGGCTCTCAACTGCCGTGTTGATCTCAGACGCCATGTGGGCGTACTCTCCTCAGGGGCGGATTCCGCCGTTACCGACCTTCCCATTATGCGCGAACGGGCGCACGCCATCGCCGGAAGGCGGCCGTATATAAGAAGACGCGCGAGCGAGGTGATTGGACGAAGCCGTGTCCCTACGGAGGGCGACAAATGCGCGGGGCGAGTCCGGCCGTTTACGGCCGCGCCACGGCGATCAGGAGCCGGTTGTTAAGGACACCGTCCGCTGGAGAATCCATGCCGGAGTATGCCGCGGCGCTGGCGTCCACATCGTAGTCTCCCCAGTCCGGAGTTTGTGCTTGGTCGTTCTGGCGGCTGTCCAGGCTGACTGTGGCGGTTCTCTCGATGATCCAACTGCAAACTTCGTAAAGATTCGCGGGAACCGCGGACGTAAAGGGGGGCGCGACAGTGTCTCCGGTCAGCTCCCTCGGAGGGGTGCTTTGATCGAACGGCAGCGACCAGACTGGGCCGCAAAAAGCGCAAGATGCCGCAATAAGTACGATAGCTGCGACACGGAAGAACATAATGATGCCTCGTGCTCGGACCTTTGAGAGCATTCGTAGTTTAGCCAGCGCGGACACGCCGGGTCCATCGGGTAAAAACCGGATGTACACTTTGGGTGGGGGTGATGAATGTCAGAGCGCAAGGAATCGTCCCACGCCATGCGGCCCACCACGGCGGTGATCGCCAAGGGGTTCGACCCTAAGCTATCGGTGGGGTCGGCGCGGCCGGCCGTGTTCCGCAGTTCCACTTACGTATTCTCCAGTCCCGAGGCTGCCGAGCGCGCCTTCCTGGTGGCCAGCGGGCGCGCCAAGCCGCGTGAAGGCGAGCAGGTCGAGCTGATCTATTCGCGTATCAATCATCCGAACGCGGAGATTCTGGAAGAGCAGATTGTGCCGCTCGAAAAGGGCGCGCAAGCGGCCGCGGTGTTCAACTCCGGCATGGCGGCGACGATGACGGCGCTGGCTACGTTCTTGCGGCCCGGGCGGAGCGTCATCTATACCGTGCCGCTCTACGGCGGCTCGCAGCGTTTCATGCACGAGTTTCTGGAGCCGTTCGGCATGCACACGGTACCAGTCCAGGCGGGCGACGGAGCGGCCTTGGACGCGGCCATCGCGGCGACGCCGAACCTGGGCGCGGTGTTCATTGAAACGCCGTCGAATCCCACCATGGTGATGACCGACATACGCCGCGCATCGAACGCCGTGGCGCGGCGAGCGTCCGGCGACGGCGCGCGCCCGCTGGTGGTGGTGGACAATACGTTTCTGGGGCCGACGTTTCAGCACCCGCTCATGCTGGGCGCGGATCTGGTGGTGTATTCGGCCACCAAGTATCTGTCGGGTTTCAGCGACATGCTCGCGGGCGCGCTGCTGGCGCGCGACGGGGGGTTGATCAGCGCGGTGCGCTCCTCGCGCGTGATGTTCGGCAACATCCTGCAGCCGGACGAATGCTGGATGCTGGACGGGCGGCTGCCCACCGTGGCGCTGCGCATGAACAAGCAGAGCAAGAACGCGCAGCGCATCGCTGAACGGTTGGCCAAGCACCCGCGCGTCGAACGGATGCACTACCCGGCGTTGTTTGAAGATCCCGAGCAGAAACGCATACGGGACGCGCAGTGCGACTTTCCGGGCGCGGTGTTTTCCATGGAACTGCGTGGCGGGCGCGCGGCGGCGTTCGATTTGCTGCGCGGCCTGCGTCTGGTGCGCGATGCGGTATCGCTGGGCGGAGTCGAGACGCTGGCGTGCCATCCGAAGACCACCACGCACTCGGGGCTGAGCGAAGAGGAACTGCGCGTGGCCGGCATCACCGATGCACTGGTGCGCGTGTCGGTGGGCGTCGAAGATTGGCGCGACCTGTTGTCTGATTTCGAGCAGGCGCTGGAGGGATGCTGAAAAACCAGGGACAGATCACTCTGCCCCAGGTTCTTCAACGGCTAGCGGAGCAGCTTGCGCATGGGGCGCATCAACACGTCCTCAACTTCCGGCGCGGTGCGCGACGGCGAGCCGGTTTCGTAACCGCCCTGGCCGTAGGCGATGCGCGTGCCGATGTAGCCCGGCGCGTAGTCGGCATAAGCCGCCATGGCGACCATCGATTGCGGCCGCATCTCGGCGGCGGCGAGTTGGTATTCGACGAACAACTCGCCGGGCATGTGCAGCACGCGCGCCGAGCCGATGCGCAGACAGCTCAGTTCGGCCGCGTGTCC
>CAZDIZ010000269.1:0-2805 GCA_964505625.1 uncultured Solibacteraceae bacterium
GGGTGGCAACGAATTTCACCGAAAAGAAAATCGCCATCCCCGCCGCGCCAACGGCGAAGATCCTCATCGGAACAAGAGAAATCGGCCCCGCCGGCGTGGCGGTGTGGGTAGAGGTTTTGCACTAAGTCCATGTCGTCGTATTCTTAGGTCATGTTTGACGTCCCAAAGGGTACTCGACATTCAGCCGTTCTCTCCGAACGGAGTTAGAATAGCGCCTATATGCAACCAATAGCTGAAGGAAAAGAAGCTGTTTTGGGTTACTTAGAAAAGGAAGCTCTCAAGCGTTCAGGCGGTAAGCCCGGCGTTTATAGCTTGGAGCGCGATGATGCCGGCAACTTGGTGGCAGTCATCGAGGGCCACAGTTTCATCGGTTCCGGCACGGTTTCTCTTGGCGGCAATCGACTTCTTATTGTCGATGGCATCATTGTCAATATCCAAACGTCTCAGTGAGTGGTGTCATCAACCGCCGCGAATCAATGCCGTCATCAGCAAAGGACCTGGTAGCAGCCGTCAGACCGAAATCGGTTATCTTCGGTTTGGCCCTCCAGAATATCCCGACGATCAACCTTCGGCACCAGTATGCTTGCGATCGCAGCATCATAACGGATGAGCACCTTGCCGACAAGATACGCGCTTGGAAGTTTCAGCGTACAGACGGGGTGACCGTTACCTACCCAGAACCTGATGCGTATTTTACGATTCTGTTCAGGTCAACGATCGTCGGGATAGAGTGCACACTCCAAGCTTCAGCCGTTGAGGAACTGTCGTTTGCTAAACGCTTGACAGCACCGCTTGAGAATCTAGTTCGCCATCCAAGTAAGCTGGCAAGTTCGATGGCAGATGCCTACTACAACAAGATTCCTGGACTGGTGAATGTGAGAGCTAGCTTGAAAGTGCACAACAAGAATCTATGGAGGCTCGTCCGTCAATTCTACGAAGAGGTGCGAAACCCCATATCTCACGGCTACCAATTGCGGGACGTGCAGGCGGAATCGCTGCGCGCTACATTTGGGATGTTCGACCAACTCTACGGATGGATCGACACATGGTCGGACTCGAATCGCATTCAGAAAATCCTAGCATCAACTACGTTCCCAACTCTAAAGTAATGTATCCAATGGAAGCCGTGCGTGAGGGCCTCCGTTGGGCGGCAGCGTCGTGGAACGGAAACCCGTATTTGCGCATCCGCTACGTGGCGATGCGTTCGGCTTGGGTGAAGATCCGGCGTACGGGAATCTCGTCTGGCAGCGGATCTCGAATCTGGCAATCCAAAATACGAAAGCCGCTACGCTCGAGGTGCGCGGCGAGTTCGTCGATCGGGACCGCGCTCCAGTAGGTTTCCTGGCCACTACCTAGCGGGTCGGCGATCCAACCTTCCTGGTCTCCTTCCTTGGACACAACCAGGATTCGTCCTCCGGGCCGCAACACACGGCAAAACTCCCGGAGGCTTCGATCCAAGCAGGCCTTGGGTTGATAGTGCAGCGAGTAGTAAGTTACCAGCCCGTCGAACGCGCCGTAGGCGAATGTCATCTTCGACTGATCCATGACGTCGAAGGTCAGCGATGGGTGTTCGCGTTGCGCCAGTTTCACACACTCGGGGGAAATGTCGATCCCGTGAACTTTCAGCCCCTGGCTCGCAAGCAGAGCTGTCACATGTCCACAAGGACCACAGCCGGCGTCGCACACATACGCGCCCGCGCCGAGTTGCGCCGCGAACGATTTCAACAGCGCTACGTCGAACGGCTTGCCCTCGAGTTCACTGCGAAACAAATCCAGATACCGGCTCGCCACCGTATCCCAATAGTGGGCGATCCTGTCATTGTGGCGCCGAGCCTGATCCACACAGACAGTGTTCCATAAACGAGCGTCCGCCACATGGTAGACTCGGCTCAGAACCACGGGGAGAAATATGGCCGCTCCCGTTTCTAAATATGTGGGTGATGGCGGAGAGTTGCGTCGCCGCGTCGCCAGCGCTCCGCAGGGTCTTGCCACTTCGTATGGACTGCCGCAGGAAGTGGTGCGCACGGCCGTGCGGCGGCTGGGCTTCCTGGGATTGATCGTCGCGCTGATGGGGTCAGTCGGCTACGTGATGGAACGGTTCACGCAGCCGGAGCGAGTGCAGGGGCTTTTTCAGCCGCTGGCCGCCGGCGTCATCTTCGCGGTCGGCATGTCGATGTTCCTGCTCTCGCGCAGCAAGAACGCTCGTCCGGAGTTGGTGCTGGATCTCGGCTTGGTCACCGAAGTTGTGATCGCGCTGGCCATCTCGCTCACTGAATTTGCTACCGCGTGGAATCCCGAGGACACCGTGCGCGGGCTGTCGTGGAACTGCCTGTGGATCGCCATGTACGTGGTGGCGATTCCAGGTACGTACGGCAAGATGGTGCTGGCCGCGATGGCGGCCGCCTGCATGGGTCCGATCGGAATGTTGATCACGACCGTGGCGACTGGCAATCCTCCGCCCACCGCCGCGCAGGCAGCGCTGTTGTTCGTTCCTCCGTTTGCCGCCGCGCTGTGGGCCATCCCTGTCGCGAGGCACTACTACCGTCTGGGCACGCAAGTTAGCCGGGCCGAGGCCATGGGCAGTTACGAACTGCTGGAACTGATCGGGCACGGCGGCATGGGTGAAGTGTGGCGCGCGCGGCACCGCATGCTGGCGCGCGTTTCGGCTATCAAGTTGATCCGCCCGGATGTGCTGTCGACGGGCGGCGGTGAAAGCTCCAGCGTGATGCTGCGGCGGTTCGAGCGCGAAGCCAAGGCCATGGCATCCTTGCGCTCGCCGCACACCGTCGAGATCTACGATTACGG
>CAZDIZ010000269.1:2905-5001 GCA_964505625.1 uncultured Solibacteraceae bacterium
TGTCCGGCGCGGGCGAGTCGCACACGCGATTGACCATGGACGGTGTCACGGCGGGCACGCCCGCTTACATGGCGCCGGAGATTGCTATGGGCACGCACGAGGTCGATGCGCGCGCCGACATCTATTCGCTGGGCTGCGTGGGCTATTGGTTGCTCACCGGGCACATGGTGTTCGACGCCGATAACGCGCTGGCCATGGTGATGGCGCACTTGCAGCAGAAGCCCGTCCCACCCAGCGAACGCAGCGAGGTGCCGATTCCGGCGAGCCTGGAGCGGATCATTCTGCGTTGTCTTGAGAAGGAGCCCGACAAACGCCCGGCCAGCGCGCGGGAACTCGCCAACATGTTGGCCTGTTGCGACGGCATGGAATCCTGGACCGCGGAACAGGCCGAACGCTGGTGGAGAGTGAATATGCCTCGCGCGGGGGCTTGAGCGCGCTAGGATGTAGATGAGGAGAAGATGGTGAAGCGCACCATTCAAGTCCGCATCTTCCGGGGGGAACGGCAATACGTGGCTGAATGCCTGGACTTTCCGATTGTCACGGAAGCCCCCACTCTGGATGAACTGGCAGCCAATATCCAGGAAGCTATCGCTTTACATCTGGACGGCGAAAACCTGGCCGATGTCGGATACGCCGAAGATCCCACCGTCATCGCCACCATGGAACTTCCAGCCGTCGCCTAATGTCCAAGTTGCGAACTCTGACGGGGCAAGACCTGCTGCGTATCTTCTCCGCTTTCGGTTTTGCACCCGTGAGCCAACGCGGAAGTCACGTTAAGCTTCGCCGTCTGCAGGAACAATCGGTACGTCAAACGCTGACCGTGGTGTTGCACGACGAGTTGGACAAAGGCACCTTGCGTGCCATCTTTCGACAAGGACTCCGCTATATCCCCGAGCCGGAACTTCGCCCCTACTTCTTCACCGAGGATTAAGCGGAGCACCTTTCACTCGACCGCGCTATTGCCTTCCCGCGAAGCGGAAACGGTGGACGGGTAGCGGCATTTCCGAGTCCGCTCCGCGCACGCTCTTCCAAATGATCTCGTTCAGCGCGAGCATGGGCGCGCGGTCCACTTCATCCAAGTCCATCAGCATGGACTCGCGTGCGCCCCAAGCCGTCTGTTGGTTCTTTTCGTTGACGTCGATCTTGGGCTCGATCTTCTGGTACGGTTTGAGATCCGCCTTGTCGGTGAAACTCGCGTACATTGGCGTTGCCGCCGCGTCGAACTGACTCATGGGCGGTAGACCCAACAGCAGCTCGATGGTGCGCAGCATGGAACTGGTGGTGTAGAGTGTGCTGTCCACTGCTCCGCGCTTGGTGTAGGGACTGATCACCAGGCCCACGGTGCGGCGCGCGTCCACGTGGTCGCTGCCGTTCTGCGCATCGTCTTCGATGATGAAGATGGCGGTTTCGGGCCAATAGCGGCTGTGCGTCACGCGCTCCACCAGCATGCCGACGGCGTGATCGTTGTTCGCCACCATGGCCTTGGGCGTCAGTTCTCCCGGCCGCGTGCCGCGCGTGTGATTCTCCGGCAGACTCATCACGATGTAATTGGGCAAGCGCTTTTCCGGATCGGTGCTGTCGTAGTTCTTTTCGTACTCGTCGAACTCGCGGATGAATTCGCGTACGTTGTCGGTGTCGCGCATGCCCGGCATCTTGAATCCGGGCGCGATGTGACCCACCAGGCCGCCCACACCCGGCACCGCATCCATACGCGTGCCGTCGCTGGCGCGCACGGCGTACTCACCGTAACTGCGGTAGGTCAGTCCCTTCTGCAACGCCAGGTCCCACAGTTGCAGCTTGGGCCGGTAGGCGTTCGAAATGGAATTCTGGCTGTGGCCGGCGTAGCGAGCGGGCCACATCTTCTCGTTGAAGTCCGTCGCGTAGGCCGAGTTCGACCAGGAGTGCCCATCGGCGCTCACCTCGCCGTCGCAGAAGAGATTGTCGAGCAGCACCCATTCGTCAGCGATCGCGTGATGATTGGGTGTCACGTCTTTTCCGAAGATCGCCAGACGCGCGTCGCCGTTGCCCTTGGGCATGTCGCCCAGCACCTGATCGTAAGTGCGGTTCTCTTTGATGATGTAGATGACGTGCTTGAT
>CAZDIZ010000270.1:0-3679 GCA_964505625.1 uncultured Solibacteraceae bacterium
CACTACAACTGGCATTGGTTCTGGGACACCGGCAACGGCGACATCGGCAACCAGGGCGTGCATGAAATGGACATCGCGCGCTGGGCGTTAGGTGACGCCGGCCTGCCCAACTACGCCACGTCGACCGGCGGCAAGTTCCTGTATGAGGACGATCAGGAAACGCCCAACACGCAACTGGCGACGCTCGAATTCGATGGCAAGCAGATCGTGTTCGACGTGCGCGGTCTGATCACACCGGGAGAAGGCGACGTGCGCCGCGGCGATCACTTCGTCGGCAACGTCTTCTTCGGTAGCGAAGGCTATATGACGCTGGACGGTACCGGCTTCCGCATCTATATGGGGCGCAAGCGCGAACTGGTTCGCGATGAGAAGAAGACCGAGCCGGCGAGTGAAGACACGCGCCCGCACATGGCCAACTTCCTGGCCGCCGTGCGCAGCCGCGATTACAAATCGCTAAATGCCGAAGTGGAGATTGGCGTGATGTCGGCCTGCTACGGCCACCTGGCGAACATCAGCTACCGTGTGGGACGTAGGCTGAAAGTGGACCCGGCCGCCTGGCGTTTCGTAAACGACACCGAAGCCGACGAACTACTGACGCGCAACTATCGCGCGCCGTACGTGGTGCCGGAAAAGGTGTAACCGCTAATCTGACTAAAGCGCCTCGGGCAGCGTGAGTTCGGCGCGGCCGAGGGCCTTCTGCAGAAGGTCGACCGTCTTCTGCTCGGTGATCCCGCGGGAAATCGAGATCTCGGTGATGAGCATGTGACGGGCGCGGTCCAGCATCTTCTTCTCGCGGAACGAAAGCGGCTTCGACCGCTGCAGAATCAGCAGACTTTTGAGTACTTCGGCAATGGCAAGCATGTTGCCATTGCGCATCTTGTCGGAATTTTCCTTAAAGCGATCCTTCCAGTCCGGGCAATGCGCGCATCGCCCGCTC
The DNA here is from genome assembly GCA_964505625.1 of uncultured Solibacteraceae bacterium. Lineage (GTDB taxonomy): Bacteria > Acidobacteriota > Terriglobia > Bryobacterales > Bryobacteraceae > JAJFUV01. Next base: position 938 of record CAZDIZ010000270.1, read on the forward strand.
GACAGGAATTCAATCACTTTCTCTACTTCGCCGTTGCGGGTCACCTTTCTCAGTCCGACATGATCCACGTGTGAGAATGGGACCATCACGGTCAGGCTGTTCGTGGTCAGCCGTAGCAGGTAGAACCGCTCCGATTGCGTGCCGAAAGCTCGGGTGCTGATGTTTTCGATGGTGCCGACACCCTGGTTGGGGTACACTACTTTCTCGCCGATCTGAAAGGTCATGCGGGAACCCTTTTGGGATAGTGCTGAAGTTCGTACATCACGCGCTGAGAGTGAAAAAGAATCTTAAGCTGAACATGTTTTAATGTCAACAGAAAATGACGAATAAACACCTGAGTACGGTACTGCCCCGCCTCTTGGGCGTTTTTGCGCTGCTACCGGCCGCCGCGCCGAGCATGCATGCTGCCAAACAGGCCAGCTCTCTGTACCCTCCCGCGCTCACCGAACGGGCCCGTTCAAATGCCGCTAAGTATCAGTGGGCGGCCAAGATGCGCGAGAGCATGGTCAAGAGCGCGGACTACTGGGTGCGCCAGAGCGACGAGCAACTCTGGGACCTGATGTTCGGCGCGACCCTGCTGCGCTCGCATCACGTTTGGTCCAGCGGCTATTGCCCCGCGTGCCGTAAATCAGTGCCTATGTACGACTGGCAGGTTGATGCTGTTCAGCATCCCTGGAAAGTGCGGTGCCCGCATTGCCGCGAGCATTTTCCGAAGAATGATTTTCATAAGTTCTACTTAAGTGGCCGCGACGAACATGGCATTTTCCAGCCGAAGCTCGCCGACCGGTCGCTACTTGTGAATATTGAACACCCCAATCCCACCGATCCATTGCACCGCTTCGGAGTTGACGACGGCACCGGGTACTCGGATGGAAAGAACCGCTGGTATTTCATCGGGGCGTATCTCAAGTACGGGCAATTTGAACACTTGGTGTTACAGGGCCTCTCGACGCTGGCGGCGGCGTACAGCATAACGGGCGACGCGCGCTACGCGCACAAGGCGGCCGTGATGCTGGACCGCGTGGCGGACGTATGGCCTACGTTTGATTTCGCCACGCAAGGCCTGGTCTATGAGCGCTACCGTTACGGCGGGGGCACGGCCGGGTACGTGAACTACTCGATCGATTCGGCTTACGACGTGCGCAAACTGGTGCTCGCCTACGACCAGATCTTTGAAGCCGCGCGTAAGGATCAGGATCTGATCGCGTTTCTGGCGGCGCAAGCGCGGCGCTACGGGTTGGAGAATCCTAAGACCACCTTCGCCGATGTGCAGCGCAACATCGAGGAACGCATCCTGCGCCACGTGCTGGCGAACCCGAAGAAAATTCACACGAACTATCCGGGCGCCGAAGGAACCTTGACGCTCGCCAAGACGGTGCTGGACTGGCCGTCGAACCGCGAAGAGGTGTTGAAGGACATTGGCGCAATCGTCGAACGCAGCACGGCTGTGGATGGCCTGACGGGCGAAAAGGGACTCACCGGCTACGCCACCATATCGACGCGGTACCTGGCGTCGTTCATCGAGTTGTGGGCGCGGATGGATCCGGCCATGTTGCCCGAGTTGCTCAAGCGTCATCCCAAGCTGCGCGAAACTTACCGCTTCCACTACGACACCTGGATGGCGTTCCAGTACTACCCGTACTCGGGCGACTGCGCTTCGTTCGCGGTACGGACTCCGCGTTACGCCGCGGTCGACTTCCAGCCCGACTTGATTTACAGCAAGTTCAATACCGAGCCTCCGGCGTCCATGTACTCATTTTTCTGGCGCCTTTATCGGGCCACCGGCGAACGGCTCTATCCGCAATTGATGCTGCGCGCGAACGCGGGCAAGCTTGACGGCATGCCGTACGATCTGTTTGCGGACGACCCGGAGCGGTTGGTGCGCGATGTGCGCCGCGCCACCGCGCACCATGAGGTTCCGCCGCGCATCGGAAATGTCGACAAGAAGCAGTGGCACCTGGCGGTTCTTCGTTCGAGCGACAAGGCCGAATCCGGCGCCGTGTGGCTGGACTACGATTCGGTTCCGAGTTTCGGCGTCAGAGGGCATATACACCGCGACGCCATGAACCTGGGACTGGTGGCCAAGGGCCTGGATCTGCTTCCCGAATTCGGATATCCGGCGGTGCAGTTTGGCGACTGGCACACGCCGCAGGCGCGCTGGCATCTGATGACCGCCGCGCACAACACGGTGGTGGTGGACGGCAAGGACCAGATGGGCGGAGAAGGGAAGACCACGTTGTGGGTGGAAGGCAAGAACTACCGCATCATGCGTGCGTCTTCTCCGAACCAGTACAACATCCGCCAATACGAGCGCACCGCGATGATGGTGGACATCGCGGACGATGACTTCTACGTACTGGACGTGTTCCGCGTGGTGGGTGGCAACGACCATGCCAAGTTCATCCGCAGCAGTTGGTCACAGCTTTCCACCGAAGGGCTGAAGCTTGAACCCGCGCCGGACTACGGCAATAAGTCGCTCACGCGCGGCTTCCGCGTGCATCGCAACGCGCCGCCGGGATGGACGGCGGATTTCAAAATCGAAGACCGGCACCAGTACTTGCCGGCCGGCTCCGAGGTGCACTTGCGCTACACTGACCTGACCACGGCGGCGGACGCTTACACGGCCGAAAGTTGGACGGTGCGGAGCGCCACTTCGGCCGAACAGTTCTGGATTCCGACGCTGGTCGCGCGAAGGCAATCGAAGGATGCGCCGTTGGCTTCGACATTCGTTGCCGTGTTGGA
>CAZDIZ010000270.1:3779-5000 GCA_964505625.1 uncultured Solibacteraceae bacterium
CGCCTGGCAAATTGAGAATTCGCGCGGCGTTGCCACGCCGTATCTTCTCCTTCACCGCTGCATCGGCTTCGAGTACTTCGAGTTTTGCGATGGCTGGGTCGGCGTAGTGGAAAGGGATGCCGGTGCCGAATAACAGCCGGTCCGCACCCAGGTTCTCAATCAGCTCGCCGAGTTCGTTGCGCAGCAGCGCGGAGAGCAGGCAAATCTCGATGGAGTAGTTCGTGCCGAGGTTGTTGTTTTTGCGCCCGAGCACGGAGGCATTGAAACCGTTGCCGCTCATCAGGACGAAGTGCGCGCGCGGCACGGCGCGTATGAGCGCGGCGATCTCGTCGTAATCGACATTGGGAATATCCACCAGCCAGCTCTGCTGCCGGCGGTCCTCGGCGCGGATGGGAATGGTGATCACCATCCCGCGTTCGGCGGCGGCGTTTACGAGTTCGATGCAAGATTCGGTGGTGAGCTTGTAGTTGTGCCAGCGCGGATAGAGGCGCAGGGCCTTCATGCCGAATTCTTCGTGGCAGATTTTCAGATCGTCCTGCCAGCCGGCGTAGGCGGGGTTCAGTACGGCGGCGCCGATCAGACGGTCGCGATGATGCCGGATTTCGCCAGCCACTTCTTCGTTGCCCGCCTGCGAGTTCCGGTAAGTGATGGCTGAAGCGCTTGACACCACGGCGCGCTCGATGTGTTTGCGGTCCATCAACGCAAGCAGCTTGTCCGCCGTGTTGTGGCGCAGTTGGCGGAAGGCGAAATGTCCGAGGTAGGCGTTGACGTCGATCATGCGCGTTGCCTCCGGCTCAGGATGCGTTGCATGTTGCCGCCCAGGATTTTGCGGCGATCCTCCTCGCTCAGTTCCGCGCCGCGAATGTGGCCGATGCCAGCGGTCCAGGACATATCGCAGGCAAACAGAACACGGTCGGCGCCCAACATGCGCACGGCAAACTCGACGGTGCCTTCGTCGATCACGCTGCCACTCGTATCCAGATAAACCGACTTGGCGTTGCGCAGCGACTTGGCGGTCCACTCCCAATCGCCTCCGCCGCAGATGTGCGCGCAGATCAACATGGTTTCGGGGAACTTGCGCGCCACTTCGGCTAGGTGTCCTCCGTCGCTGATACGCGGCTGCGACGAGTTGGGCCGGCTGGCGTGCCCGGCGTGCTGCAAGATGGGGATGCGCATGCGCGCGGCAAGATCGAGCAGCGGTTCGAGCACCGGTTCGGTCAC
>CAZDIZ010000271.1:0-4971 GCA_964505625.1 uncultured Solibacteraceae bacterium
GCCTGGACCGCCCATTGCCGGTAGCGCCGGGCGCCACGCTCGATCAGGCGCTGCATGGCGGCGAGGACTACGAACTTCTGTTCACGCTCGCACCCGGCGCCACACCGCCCGCGCGATACAAAGGACTGCCACTCACGCGCGTCGGCACCATGATCAGAGGAAAGGCCGGCGCGGTGGAGTTCTTCGGACGCCCACTGCGGCCGCTCGGCTACGACCACCTCAGGTAACGGCGGACCCGCCTGTCACCGCTTCCCAGCTTTGCGCCATAATAACGGTACGATGGCCAAGATACTTAGTGTCGCACTGGCTCTTACTATGACCGTTTCCGCCGCAGTGAAAATTGAAAAGACCGCCTGGAAAGGCTGGCCGAATTGTTACCGCATCTCGAATGGCGAGGTGGAGTTGATCGTCACCAGCGATGTGGGGCCGCGCGTGATGCGCTACGCGTTCATTGGTGGCCAAAATCTACTCAAGGAATACGCCGACCAGCTCGGCAAGTCGGGTGAGAAGGAGTTCCAGCTTCGCGGTGGCCACCGCATTTGGGTGGCGCCGGAGACGCTCGCCACTTCTTGGGCGCCGGAAAATGTGCCTGTGAAGGTCGAAATTTCGGGCGACACGCTCACCGCTACTGAGCCGGTGGAGCCGTCCACGGGCGTGCAGAAGCAGTTGATCGTCAAACTGGCCGCCACGGGTTCCGAGGTCGAACTGATCCATCGCGTCAAGAACCACACCGCGTGGACCATCGAATTCGCGCCGTGGACGCTTACCATGATGGCTCCCAACGGCACCGCCATCTTCGGTTTCCCGCCGCGCGGCAAGCACCCGGAAGTGTTGCTGCCCACCAATCCGCTGGTCATGTGGGCGTACACGGATTTCTCCGACAAGCGCTGGACCATTACCAAGAAGTACCTGGCGCTGCGGCAGGACCCGGCAGTGAGCGCTCCGCAGAAGGTCGGGCTGTTCAACAAGAATAGCTGGGGCGCCTATCTGCTGAATAACGAGTTGTTTGTGAAGCAGACCACCGCCGATCCAACCAAGACGTATCCGGATTTCGGTTGCTCCGTGGAGAGCTTCACCAACGACGTCATGCTGGAGATCGAGACGCTGGGACCGCTGCAGAAGGTGGACCCCGGCGCCGCGGCCGAGCATGTCGAGCGTTGGAGCCTGTATAAGAACGTGCGCGTGGCGGCGATGACCGACGAAGCACTGGACGCCGTGCTGGTGCCGGTGCTCAAGCACTAACTCACTCGACGCGGCGCGCCAAAAGGAGTCGTGCGATATGCGTGTGTTCGCTTTGGTATTCGCTTTGGCGGCGGCGTTGGTTGCGGCCGACTACAAGACTGCTCCCGCCGCCGTCGCGCCCAATGAAGTGCCGGAAGCGCTGCGCAATGCGTTGGCCAAAGACGGCACGAAGATCCTTGGTGCCGACGGCGCCGTGCAGTTCGAACTCTGGATGCGGGCAACGCTGCCCACTGGGCCCGCCTCCACCGAGGCGAATGTCTCGCTGCCGATGATTCCTCACGGCGCTCTGCTCGGCGTCGCCAGATTCACCGCCGAAGGAAGCGACCGGCGCGGCTTCCAGGTCAAGCCGGGCATCTACACTTTGCGTTACAGTCTCTATCCGGTCAACGGCGATCACCAGGGTGTGGCGCCGCAACGCGACTTCCTGATCCTGGTGCGTTTGGCCGATGATCCGGGTTTGGAGGCGATGCCGAATTACGACAAGTTGATGGAGTTGGCGCGCAAGGCCTCCGGCGCGCCGCATCCACTGACGCTGAGTCTCCGCAAAAACGCTGGCAGTGCATCCGGCCTCACTCAGGCAGGCGAGGATTGGGTGCTGCACACCAAGATCGGCGATACGCCGGTTGCCATCATCGTGATCGGTCAGTACGCCGGCTGAGGCAAGGCCTCGTCGTCGCGCCGCGGCCGGATTTCGAGAGCCGCCGCCTGGCCCGACGCGCGATAAGCGTCGATCGCGGCACGGTATTCAGCCGAACGCGCCTCACTTAGCATGTTGGCTCCTGTTGGCGTGCGCAGGTTCAGCAATGTGACCGGCCGCGGTGCGAGAGACGCCACCAACTGGGGAAGATCGTACTGGCCGAGCACTCCCGGCACCACGATTTCGAATACCTTCCGATGAACCGGCGCCGTGGCGATGGCCCGATAGGAACACGGCATGTCCTCAACCACCAGACCTTTCAGCCGGGCGTCGATTGCCGCCGTGTGTAGCAGCGCCACCGAAACAAGTCCTTTTGCGACGCCCAATACTTTCGTGAATCCTCGGGCTTCAAGCACGTCCAGGCCGCGAACGATGTCGCGCATCTGCAACGACACCAGCGGCCGGCCGGTCATCATTGCAAGCCACGCGATGCGTTCCTGCCCGAACCACTGGTCCGCGTAGCCCTTGCTGTTCTGCGCCAGCTCGCCGGTTCCGGAAACATCCAGCGACAGGACCGCGTAGCCTTGCTTGGCAAGCGCGATGGCGTCGGCATGCGGCACGCCCCGGACTTCCTTGCCGGCTTGATTCACGTACACGGCGGCGCGGGCGGGCTCGGGAGATGTGCCGGGTGTGATGAGCAGCGCCGGAACGCGCAGGCCGCGCGCCGTGTCGAATGACAGGCGCTCGATGCGATAGCCCTCGGCCTGCATACGCTCGCCGGCTTGCAGATTCATCGGGACGTCGGCCGCCGCGTATCGCGCCAAGCGCAGCACGGCCTCGCGCGGATTGCCTGTGGCGGGCGCAACGGCCGCGTAACGGCGGCTCAACAGCGAACTCGCCGTCTCGCTCTTGAACGACGTGGCAAGCTGACCGGTGGGCGTCACATTCAACACCTCTTCCGGTTCGGTCACAAACGCCGGTTCCTCCGCGCGATCACCGATGCGCTCCGGACCGAGCCAGCGCCGCATCCACGCGTAGATGCGCTCGCGGCCGGCTTTGAACACGCCATGCTCGCCGGGTTCGTGAAACCATTCGATGCGCGCCTCTGCTCCGTACAAGCGCCAGATTGACTGCGCGGATTCGAACGCCTTTTGCGCACCGTTGAGCGGAAAGAAGTCCTGATCGGTCGAACAAATCAGATAGGGCGTCGGCGCGGCGAGCGCGACCAGATCGACGTGATCGATGCCGGCTTTCATCTGGTCCGGAAACTGCTGCTCAGCGTCCTGCGGTCCGGTGGCTGGAATCTGCTGCTCCCAACTGGTGACGTAGCAGGCTGGCGCGGCTGCTTTCACGCGCGCATCGAGCGCCGCCACATACGTCGTCATGGTTCCACCGCCGGAACAACCCGTCATGCCAATGCGGTTACGGTCGACTTCCGGCGTGGCTTCCAATGCGTCGAGCGCTCGCATCGCGTCCCAAATCATCCAGCGCGCGATGCTTTCGCCGCCGAGCAGCGCGCGCTGCCCGGCCATGGAGTGCTCCATCGTAGCGGAGCCGACTTTCGAATCCTGCAACTCAGCATCGTAGAATTCGCGGCGCTCGCCCTGGCCCAGCGGGTCGTACGTCAACACCACGAAACCCTGCTTCACCAGGCCAATCGACAGCATCTGATAAAACGCGCGGTTCTTCGCCGACGTGCTGTGCCCAGTGGGCTGCAGCACGGCAGGGAAGGGCGGCTTGCCGACTCGCGGAACATAAAGATTGCCGGTGACCAAAAAGCCGGGTTGGCTTTCGAAGATGATCTTGTCGATGCGGTAATTGTCCCGTTCGAGCGTCGCGGTGCGCCGCAGGTTCAGCGGCGTGCGCTCGGTGGGCAACCCTCCGAGCATCTTCAAGAACGTCTCGCGTACGTACGCGCGCCGCTGGTCCCACTGCGTGCGTGTGGTGAGCTTGGCTGCGGCGGCATCGCGCGTGGCGAGTTGTTCAAGCGCCAAACGCTGCAAGTAACCGGTGAACGGCGCGGTGGTCTGGGCCACGCCGATAGTCGCAAACAGGAGGAGTGTGCCGGCCGTCTTGTACATATCGCTCCTAGCGTATCAAGCGGCGGCGAACTTAAAAGCGGACTTTTGAGAGAATCGGCAGATGGACTCCGCTTTTGAGGACAGCATCTCCATACGCGACATCACCGGATTCGACGAGATCCGGCAGGTGGAGCAGCTTCAGAAAACCGCGTGGGGCTTCGAGGATCTGGACGTCATTCCGCTACCCATGCTGGTGGCCGCGCGCGAGTTGGGTGGCGTGCTCATCGGCGCTTTCGACGGGGACGAGTTGCTCGGGTTCACGTTCGGTTTTCTGGGCCGCGAAAGCGGGCACCTCATCCTGCATTCGCAGATGCTGGCCGTGAAGCCGAGTTTCCGCAACGCCGACGTGGGCCGCAAGCTGAAGCTGGCGCAGCGCGAGCGCGTGTTGGCCGACGGGCTCAAGCGCATCACCTGGACCTTCGATCCGCTGCAGAGCCTGAACGCGCATCTGAACTTCGCCAAGCTGGGAGTGCTCAGCGCATCCTACCGGCCGGATTTCTACGGCGATTCGACGTCCAGCCCGTTGCACTCGAATGGAACGGACCGTTTGCTGGTTACGTGGCTGGTGGCGAGCGAGCGCGTGGCGCGGCGCTTGGATCGCGGCTTCGACGACGCGGAGTTTCAGAACGCGATGCGCGACGCGCCGTATTTGGTGCGCGTCGGGCAGGACGGTGAGCCGTCGGTTAATCTAGACGGCATTGGAGCTGAACACGTGCTGATCGCCATCCCCTCCAAGGTTGGCGGATTGGACATCGCGCTCGCCCGCCGATGGCGCGAAGCCACGCGCGAGGCATTCACAAAAGCGTTGGCGGCGGGCTATCTGGTCGAGGAGTTCTGCCGCGGGACGGCGTCGGGTGCGTATCTCCTTTCCCGAGGAAGAACTCTGGAGGACGTTGCCTGACAAAAACCTGGGACAGACCGCTCTGCCCTAAAAACAGGCAGAGTGGTCAGTCCCAGGTTTTTGCTTAGAATGATCTGGTAATGCGGCGAAGAGAATTGCTGTCTTCAGTG
>CAZDIZ010000272.1:0-1245 GCA_964505625.1 uncultured Solibacteraceae bacterium
TGCTCGATCCGATTTCGCTCACGGTGCGGTCGCTGGCGATGTCGATTGTGCCGGGCGTGAACTACGCCATCAACGCCTTCATCGAATCCTTGCAGAAGAGCGATGTGCGCGCCGTGCGTCTCACGGCCGAGGCCTTGCATTTCGTACTCAAAGACTGGCTCCTTAGCTTCAAGCAACCGTACTTCCGGCAAGGCGTGGCGCTGGGCATCATCTTCGTGACGCTGCTCGCGTTGAATTTGCGCATCACGCGTTTCTGGTGCCGCGCGCTGTGCCCGCTCGGTGCGTTGCTGGGCATCGCTTCGCGTTGGTCGATTCTGGGGCTCGAAAAGCGCGCCTCGAATTGCGCCGACTGCAACCGCTGCCTGCTACATTGCCAGGGCGGCGACGATCCGATTCCCGGCGCGAAGTGGCGCAAGGCGGAATGCCACCTCTGTCTGAACTGCGTGGCGGAGTGCCCGGAAAGCGGCATCCGCTTCGTCTTCTTCCCATCGAACGCGGCCACGCGCGAAACACCCGACGTGGGCCGCCGCAAGGCGCTCACCAGTCTGGCCGCGGGCGCCGCCGCCGTGCCCGCGTTGCGCGCGACCACCGGTTACACAGCGGAAGCGAGCGACCGGCTGTTGCGTCCTCCGGGCGCGCTCGACGAGAAGCACTTCCTCGAACGCTGTATACGCTGCGGCGAGTGCATGAAGGTGTGCCCGAACAACGCGCTGCATCCGACTTTCGCGCAGGCAGGGTGGGAAGGCTTGTGGTCGCCGGTCCTGGTTCCGCGCGTGGGGTACTGCGAATCAAGTTGCACGCTGTGCGGACAGGTCTGCCCCACGGGCGCCATCTGGGAATTCACGTCGAAAGAAAAAGGTTGGGTGGCGGGCAAGCCCTCGAACGAACTGAAACCCATCCGCATCGGCACGGCGTTCTACGATCATGGCCGCTGCCTGCCGTGGTCCATGGCCACCGAGTGCATCGTGTGCGAAGAGTGGTGCCCGACGTCGCCCAAAGCGATCTACCTGGTTTCCGTCCAAGTGACCGCCGCCGAGGGCCAGACGAAAACCGTGCGCCAGCCGTACGTGAATCCGGCGCTGTGCGTGGGTTGCGGCGCCTGCGAATACGCCTGCCCGGTGCGCGACCGGCCGGCCATCTACGTGACCAGCGTCGGCGAGAGCCGCTCGAAAATCAATCAGATTCTGCTGCGCCGCGAGAAAACGAAAACCGCGGCGAATCCGTTTCCGGACTCCGGCGAAGTGA
>CAZDIZ010000272.1:1345-4947 GCA_964505625.1 uncultured Solibacteraceae bacterium
GTGCGCCTCACCGCGTACGAACAGGCGCCAGAGGTGGCGGCCGGGTTGACCGAACTCGCGCGCGCCATCGAACGCAAGCTGAATCCATAGGGGAGGACAACACATGCAACGCCGTCAATTCCTTCACGCATCCGCCGCAGCGCTGACCGCGACCGGATGCGCGCGTTCCATGGAGTCGATTGAACAGGCCGTGGCGAAAGTCGGCCAGGTGCCGCACCGCAAGCTCGCGCGCAGCGGCCGCGAAGTCTCCGTGATCGTGGGTGCGGGCACCTGGAGCGCCGATGCCATCGAAGCCGGCATACGCTGCGGCGTCAACTTCTGGCACAAGGCCGACGATTGGTGGTCGGCGCGCTCGACGCCGGCCGCCTTACTGAAGAACCGCGACGCGCACTACTGCCAGGTGGCCGTGGATCGTGTGCGAGGCAATCACGAGACCGGCGTGATCGACGAAGAGGCGCACTACAACTTCGTCAAGCAGGCCGTGAAGCGCACCGGCTTGCGCTATTTCGACGACATGCAGTTCCATTTCGGCTATCACAACGTGGCGGAGTTGAAATCGAACCGCGCCATGATCCGAGCCTTCGAGCGCCTGAAGAAGGAAGGATTAGTGAAGCACCTGTGCCTGTCGCAGCACAACTACAATGGCAACTCGCGTGTAAAGGACGGCCAAAGCGCCGCCGAGATCCTGACCGCGGTCATGGACGACGGCCTCTACGAACACGCGCAGTTCATCTACACTTACGGCGACGGCGCCGACATCAACCGCATGGTGTCGCAGGCTAAGACGAAAGGCTTCGGCACCGTGGCCATGAAGACGGCGCGGGGCGCCTGGCGCATGCAGCAGGATCGTGCCTTCATGCAGCGGTTTCCGGCCGGCACCTCGACGCATCACGCGCTGGCCAGGTGGCTCACGACGGCGACGGATCTTACCGGAGCCACCATACAGATCAACGGTCTGGATGAGTTCGCCGACACCTGTTCGGGAGCCGGCAAGCCTCTGCGAGCCGCCGACGCGCGCGCGATTGAACAGATGACGGCTTACGCCGAGGGCCGTGTGTGCGGGCTCTGCAACACCTGCCTGCCACATTGCGCTAATCGCGTGCCGATATCCGATATTCTCCGCTTTGAGCGTTACGCGGTGGATTACCGGGACCGCGAGCGCGCCCGGAAACTCTACGCGCACCTCGAAGTAAACGCCCAAGCTTGTGCCGGCTGCGGCGAATGCGCCGCGCACTGCCCGCAGCGGCTGAGCATTCCCGGCGCCCTGGCCCGAGCACACACATTGCTGTCATAGCTTTTCTGATAGCGTTGTGTGTATGAGCGAACTTACGCTGCTCGGTGTAGGCTTGGCGGCCGGTGTCGCCGCGGGCATGTTCGGCATCGGAGGCGGGCTGATTATCGTGCCGGCCCTGATCTTCCTGATGGGCATGAAGGAGAAGCAGGCGATCGGCACCAGCCTGGCAGCGTTGATCCCGCCGGTCGGGTTACTCGGCGCGGCCGAGTATTACCGTAACGGTTACATTAACATCAAGTATGCCGCGCTGATCGGCGTAGGTTTGTTTATCGGAGCTTACTTCGGCGCCAGGATTGTAATTGCATTACCGGATGTAATTATCCGCCGTGTCTACGCCATCTTCCTGATCGGGATCGCCGCCCGTATGTTAATAGCCGGCAAGTAAGTCTTCGGTTCATTTTTCCGGCATCCTCGCGCCGGCCGGCTTCATCTCACCAGATAAGTACTGTCGCACCGGAATTTTACCTATGCGACGAACTTTTCTATTCTCGCTTTGAAAGACCTGTGCTAGACTAACTCAAACTCTTTTTGAGTTCTCGGGGAAGTTTGGCCTTTTTGGGGAGGTTGATATGTCCAGGGTGTATCTTCTGCTTATCTTACTGTCTCTAGTGGCGTTGTGTGCCTTGGGGCAGACCAGTCGAGGAACCGTAACCGGCATCGTGTCCGACCCGCAGTCGTCCGCCGTGCCAAGCGCCAAAGTAGAGCTCACGAATCTGCAAACAGGTGTCAAACGTGACACGGTCTCGAATGTCTCCGGCCTGTACCGTTTCGACGCGGTGGAACTCGGAGACTACGACATGACCGTAACAGCTTCCGGTTTCCGGACTTTTGTTAAGCGCAAAGTCTCGGTTGCGGGCGGCCAAGTAGTGTCGCAGGATATTCAGCTCGAAATTGGCGAAACCAAGTCGATCATAGAAGTTGCGGCGGATGTGCAAACGCTGCAGTATGAGGCTCCGGTCCGGGGCGGCAATCTCACCGGTACCGTACTGGCGAATCTGCCTGTTTCGAGCCGCGATCCGGCCCAATTCGCCCTTACGCTACCCGGCGTTTCCACCAACCGGTTTGGCTTCGGCGTCGGAACTTTCGTGGTCAATGGTTCGCGCGGACGGTCGAACAACTTCATGGTGGACGGCACGGAAAACAACGACGTTTCGGTTGCCGGCCAGCTCAGTCAGATTCTGAACCCGGACGCGGTGGCGGAGGTCTCGGTCCAGACCTCGAACTTCGACGCCGAGTACGGGCGCGCCGGCGGCGCCGTTGTTAACACGATCACCAAGTCCGGAACCAACGATCTGCACGGCAGCCTGAGTTACGTGCTTGACGCGACCATCGACGATGCGATCACCAACACGCAGTCGCTCAACGAGGAAGTCAAGAAGCGCGGTCATCCGTTCCCCGGCACCGAGCAATGGTATGGGTTCACCGTGGGCGGGCCAATTGTCAAGAACCGCACCTTCTTCTTCGGAGCGTTTCAGGATCAACGGCAGAACTCGCAGAACACTACGAACCTGGTGACTCCCACCGCCGCAGGCATGGCGACGCTCAATTCGCTTTTCCCGACAGGCACCATCCCCCGCCTGGACGTGTATCGAAGTGTCGTCTCCAAGGCGCTGGCGACGTCGCAACCGTTCAACGTCGCCTTGGGCGGAGGGCGTCCCGACATCGAGTTTGGAACGGCGATCACCCCTTACGGAAACAAGTATCTCGACCGCCAATTCATGTTCAAGGTTGACCACATGATCAGCGCGTCGGATCAGCTCTCCATGCGCTATATGCACGACAAGGGCGAGGGCCCGCAGTCCGGCGCCACGGATTTCTTTCCCGGATTCTCCACAAGCTACCAGTATCCGGTCACGAACGCGGTGGTCAGCGAAACTCACGTTTTCACCCCGGCTACCACGAACGAAGCTCGGTTCGCGTTCAACCGCGCGGACTTGAACTATCCTCTGGATACGGCGGATTCGCGTGGTCTCACCATGCCGCGCTACTCGATCGGCGGCGGCATCAGCGCCATTGGCGTTCAAACCAACCTCCCGCAGGGCCGCACCGTGAACAACTACGCTTTGCAGGACACGGTCTCTCATGTGCGTGGGACGCATAGTTTCCGCTTCGGCCTGAACATCACGCAGCAGCGCGCCCGCCAGTACGCCCCCATCGTGGAGCGCGGGTTGTACACGTACTCCGCCTCCACCGGATACACGGGGTTCGCCAATTTCATCGACGACTACGGCGGGTCCGGCGGCGGCGTGCAGCGGGATTTCGGCAGCCCGGCGTACTACCCCAGCTATACGCGGCAAGCCTACTTCGC
>CAZDIZ010000273.1:0-4907 GCA_964505625.1 uncultured Solibacteraceae bacterium
TGTTCGCGATCCATGCCTTCAATGGCACGCTTCTCCTTGATGGCTTTCTTGATGGGCGGCGGCAGTGTCTCGACGTACTGTTCGGTCACGCTATGCTTTTCAAAATCCAGCACCGGCCGCAGGATTTTCTTGATCTCGGCAGCCTTCATCGGAGGGACGGGCTTACGAAACATCAGCGCGACGGTTGTGCCACCGGGCGCACTGGTGTAAGGACCGCCAACGGGGCGCGACGCGCCGCCCACGCTGATTTGCGCGTTTTCGTACCACTTGCGGCCGCCCCTGAATCCGCCGTTGATCTGGAGCACAATGCGGTCGTTTTCGATGGTGACTTTGGTGACCTGCACCAGATCGCCCATGCGCGCCGCCGGCCCATGTTCTTTGTCGGCCAGATCCCACTCAGTGCGGTCGTACTTGCCGTCCAGTTCGACTGTGAGCGTCTTCTTCGAGCGCGGCAGTGGAACCTTGACGGTGGCATATTCGGCGGTGAGGCCGCGCAGGATCTCGACGCGCTCCGGAACGGTGAGTTTCTCTTGCGGGCGCGCGACGGAAACCAACAGCAGACCCACCGCGAACGCCGTTGCCAGGGCACGCATCACTCCACCTCGTCGTCGTCGATGGGCACCAGCGGCGGATGCTGCTTCAAGATGGGAGCTTTGGCCAACGCAACGAACAACAGCACCACCGCCGCGGTGGTCAGCAGACTCGCTTCCGGCCCGTATTCGCCGCCGCTCCACAGCGGGCCGATATGCCAGCGCATCTGGTATCCCGTCAGCCTCATTGTAAACCCGCTCAGGTTCGCGCCGAACAGCGGCAGCACCCAGTTCCAGCCGAAGTGCAATCCGATGGGCAACCACAAGTCGCCGCTGCGCAGAAACGCATAGCCCAGCAGTATTCCCCACAACACGGTGTTCGCAAAACCCAGCACAGAGAAGTTGAGGTTGTCGCGATGCGCGAGTCCGAACAGAATCCCGACCGGCAGGATCGTCGCGTACGCGCCCAGCGGTCCGATCAGCACCTGGAAGCCGTATCCGCGAAACAGCATCTCCTCGCCGAACGCGCCGAACAGCAGAATACCGGTGGTGAACAGGATGACGCGCCACTGTGGAGGATTATTCGCGATGGCTTCCAGGTGCGCCAACCCGAACAGCAGCGGCAACCCGGCCACCGCGTAGGCCGTCAGCATTCCCGCAAGCAGGCCCAACAGAAGATTGCGCCGTGACGCGCGCGTCCAATACAAACCGATGATGGTCAGATGGGCGCGCTCGTAGATGCGCAGCGAAATCAGGTTTCCCACCAGCGCGCCAAAGAAAACGCCCAACACGGCAGCGGCGAACTGCCCAACAATCGGATAGAGCAACAGACCGAACAGGCGCATGCCGATCAGGCAGGTGAGCACATACACGCCCACCTTCAGGATGACGTTCAGCCGTGCCTGCAACGGTTTTTCGGGCATGCCCGATATTAGGACAGTTTCGACACCCGTGCGTCAACCTCGTCCGCGAAGCGCCGGATGTGCTCCTGAACGAACTGCTTCGGGTCCAGAGAGGCGTCCTGAATGAGCGGCGTCAGGTCCATGCCGAAGTTGAGCTGCTGCGCGGCGTCCACCGAATGGCTCTGGTGATAAGTGGCATGCGCGCGCCGGCGCGCTAGTGTGGCGAGATCGTAGCGCTTCCCGCCGGCGATTTGCGAATCGAACACGCCCAGCAGCGCCGCGGCCACGTTCTCGTGGCCGTCGAGTTGGAAGACCACCTTATCGGAATCGATCATCCAGTCCAGGTCGCGCCACACTTCGCAGCCATAGACTTTCTTCGGCCGCGCGGCTTCCGGCAGCGAACGGATGGCGGCGATGACGCGCAACGTCACCGCCACGTGCGTATCGTGTTTGTCGGCAAGGTTGTGCGTGTAGATGATCTCGGGACGCGCGGCATCGATCAACGCGGCCAGATCCTGCCTGGGACCGGCGTCGGCGGCGCTCTTCACCGCGGAACTCGGATAGTCGAGAAACGCCACCGCGCCATACTCGCCCACATAAGCGGCTTTCTTCTGTTCGACGCGGCGCACGGCGCGCATCTCAGTGTCGGTGTACTTGGCATACAAGCCGTCGCGCGGGCTGCCCGCGCCGTCGGTCACGATGACGGCCAGGAACCACTTGTCGCTCTGGCCAAAGCCGGCCATCACTCCATCGGTGGCCATGATTTCGATATCGTCCTGATGCGCCGAAATGGCCATGTGCGTGGTGCGCGCGAGCGCGGCATCCACCGCCACTCCATCCGGTACGTAGATTTCGCTGGTCGACTGTTTCAGCTTCATCACTTGCTCTCCTTGGAAATGCGCGGCAGACTGGCGGCGGCAATGGACTGGCCGACGCGGCGGCTCTTCTCATCCGGCAACGCGATCTTGTACTTCTCGGCCATCGCCGGGAACTCCTCACCGAGCACCTGGTGCGCGCGTTCGAGAATAATGTCGCCACCCGGACCGGTGGTAACACGGCCCAGGATGAGGACGTGCTTCAATTCGTAGAAATCGGCGTAGTGCGCGATAGCGTAGCCGAGGTACGTGCCGATGGTCTCGTAAACCTTCTGCGCCAGCGAGTCACCGGCGCGCATCTTGTCCTGCAACACCACCAGCTTTTCGGGCAGGCCGAGCCCGGCCGGGAACTCCATGCCCGCGCCCGACGCCACACGATTGGCGCCAACCTGCGAGAAATACTGCACGCCGCAGCCGGCGTCGCCGCTCCACTCATCCACCGGACCATTCTCGCGGTAATCCACCGGCACAAACGCCAGTTCGTTCAACCAACCGGTGATGTTGCCAGAGTGGTCCACATAGCCCGCGGCCTGGCTTGAACCGAGCGCGATGCCCAGCACCGGATTGTCGCCGATCGACATCGATCCGGCCAGCGCGGTCACTTCGCCGTCGTTCACTACTTCGAGCGGCACGCCTAGTTCATCGCGAATGCGCAGGAACACACCGGCGATCTTCTCTTCAAATTCTTTCTTGGGAACGCCTCGATAGAGCGACGCCACACGCGCTCGGTTGTTGATGTACACGCCCGCGGCGCTACCGCCCACCGCATCCAAACGCGGCATCTTCGAAGCGGCGCGGCGGATGGAATCGAGAATGCCCCGGTAGTGGTAGTCCGGATCGCTCTGGTTGCGCGGATCCCAAACCACTTCCTCGCTGTAGATCGCCTCGCCATCGACCACGGCGCTGGCCTTGCGGTCGCTCGCGCCGAGGTCGAAGCCCACACGGCAGCCGTCCAGGTTGCGGCCCAGCGGCGTGGTGGTTTCCTTCTCGTCCGGCACCTTGCCGGCATCGGTTACCACCACGGTGAACGGATGCTCGTAGACGCCGCCCATGAATTCGGCGTCAAACGCGCGCGCGCCACCGGCGGTGTAAGCGGACTTGATGTACTCGCCGATCACGCTCGGACCGCCCACGTAGACTTTCCAGCCGCCGCGCTGCCACAGCAGGAACTTCACGATGCGCTCGATGTAGCGCTGGCTCAGCGCGATCGAGCGGCTGTCGCCGGTGACTACCTGAGTGGAGAAAGTGGAGATGGAACCGTCGGCACGTTCCAGAGCCAGTTTGAGCGGCACGCCGCCGGAAGCGCACAGCTTCCGGAACTCGCGGTTAAACAGAGAAGCCGGTACGAAACCCGGGTCCAGAGGCGGGGCCACACGCATGGAGATGGGAAGAGTGAGGTCTGACATATAAACCTCAATTTTAGCCCTTCCTGAGCCTCCG
Source organism: uncultured Solibacteraceae bacterium (assembly GCA_964505625.1). GTDB lineage: Bacteria > Acidobacteriota > Terriglobia > Bryobacterales > Bryobacteraceae > JAJFUV01. Next base: position 3,748 of record CAZDIZ010000273.1, read on the forward strand.
GTTCGCGCCCGCGCGCCGAGATGGTTGCATCGCGAAAAGAACACCGGCGCGCGACGAACTTACGCTAACGCACCGGCGAGCGCGCCGAGCAGGAGCACAGCACCCACGATCATCAGCACATAGCCGGTCGTGTTCTTTCGTTCGAGCACGCAATCGGCCGGATTCGCCGGGTTGTAGAACACCGTCACCGGGGTGCCCGGCTGAAAGCCCGCCACCGCGGCGCGCGCGGCTGCCTGCGACGAGAAGCTCTTCGCGTCGAAGCGAATGCGCGTGCCGACGTACGGACGGCCTCCCACGCCGAAGCCGTACTTCACGACCGGCGTGTAGGAATCTGAATCCTCTTCATCCGTCGCCGCGTGGTAGTCAACCGTCACCTCGCGCACCATGCCCGCGGCCGTGAGCCAGCTTTGACTCGCCCGCAGCTTCCGCACCTGAAACAAACCGAAAAGTAACAGCGCCAACCCAATGATGGCGACCACCACAATCGCGCCCATGCAACCTCCGAGCGAACCAGTCTATAACAGAGTGGCTTCGAGCGCTTGGCTCAAATCCCAGAGAATGTCGTCCACATCCTCCAGGCCGATCGACAGGCGTATCATGTCGGGCGCAACGCCGGCTGCAAGCTGCTCGGCGGCACTCAACTGCTGGTGCGTGGTGGAAGCGGGATGTATTACCAGGCTGCGGGCGTCGCCCACGTTGGCCAGGTGCGAGAACAGCTTCACGCTGTTGATGAACTTGACGCCGGCCTCGTAGCCGCCCTTGATGCCGAAGCTGAAAATCGATCCGGCCCCTTTGGCGAGATACTTTTCCGCCAGTGCGCGATATGGACTCGACTGCAGCGTGGGATACTTCACCCAACCCACGCGCGGATGCCGTTCCAGAAACTCGGCCGCCGCGCGCGCATTCGCCACGTGACGTTCCATGCGCAACGCGAGCGTCTCGATTCCCTGCAGCAGCAGGAACGCGTTGAACGGGCTCAGGCACGGGCCCATGTCCCGCAAGCCTTCCACTCGAAGCTTGGCGATGTAAGCGGCGTCGCTGAACACTTCGCGAAAGACCATGCCGTGATAGGCGCGGCTGGGCGCGGTGAGTTGCGGAAACGCGCCTTTCTCCCAAGCGAACTTACCACTGTCGACGACGATGCCGCCCAACGACGTGCC
>CAZDIZ010000274.1:0-2629 GCA_964505625.1 uncultured Solibacteraceae bacterium
TTTGCGATATGATGGCGGCGAAGTTGGGGAGACACTCATGAGGAAAACATCATTCTGGTTTGCCGCCTGCCTGGGAGGCGTGGCGGTTTTCTTCGCCGGTTGCACGGCGAAAACCACCAAGGTGGAAGTCGATCCGGCCAAGACGGCCATATTCAAACCGCTGCCCGCGGAAATGGCCACGGATGCCAATCCGATCACGGCCGAAAAGGTCGCGCTGGGGAGAATGCTTTACTACGACACGCGATTGTCGAAGAGCCAAAAGCTATCCTGCAATTCCTGCCACGAGCTGGACAAGTACGGCGTCGACAACGAGCCGACGTCGGAAGGCCACAAGGGACAACGCGGCGACCGTAACTCGCCCTCTGTCTACAACGCCGCGGGACACTTCGTGCAGTTCTGGGACGGACGCGCGGCGAATGTCGAGGAACAGGCCAAGGGCCCGGTGCTGAACCCTGTCGAGATGGCCATGCCGGCTGAGAAGCACGTGATCGCGGTCATCAAGTCCATGCCGGAATACATGACAGCGTTCAAAGCGGCGTTCCCCGGCGACAAGGATCCGGTCAATTACGACAACATGGCCCGGGCCATCGGCGCTTTCGAGCGCAAGTTGACCACGCCGTCGCGCTGGGACAAGTTCCTGGCGGGCGATCAAGCGGCGCTCAACGACGAAGAGAAGGCCGGGTTCAACAAGTTCATCGAAGCCGGCTGCAACACGTGTCACATGGGCCAGTATGTAGGCGGCTCGATGTATCAGAAGATGGGCGCCATGAAGGACTACCCGGATCAGAGCGACCCCGGCCGCGCCAAGGTCACCAAGAGCGATGGCGACAAGATGATGTTCAAAGTGCCGTCGCTGCGCAACGTGGAAAAGACCGGGCCGTATTTCCACACGGGCAAAGTGGCGTCGCTTGACCGCGCCGTCGCCGAGATGGCCGATTACCAACTGGGCAAGCAACTGAAGCCCGAAGAGGTGAAGTCGATCGTGGCCTGGCTCGCCACCATGACCGGAGAAATTCCGGCCGACTACATCAAGCCGCCGGATCTGCCCAAGAGCACGCCGAAGACGCCCAAGCCCGATCCGGGCGACTAAGCTGAAAAGCGGGACTGACCGCTCTGCCTGCCTTGGGGGCAGAGTGGTCTGTCCTGGCTTTTCAGCCACCCGATTCGGCGCTATCTTGGTGGGATGTTCCACAGCCTGAACGATTTTTTCAACGCCTGGGACTACGAGACCCAGGCGACGCTGAAGACCTTCCGCCAGTTGACCGACGCATCGCTCGCCCAGCGTGTGTCGCCCGAGGGCCGCACGCTGGGCTTCATCGCCTGGCACATCACCACATCACTGAGTGAGATGATGAGCGGCGCGGGGTTGGCCGTGCGCGAGACCGAAGAGAATCAGCCGGTTCCCGCTTCGGCCGCGGACATCGCCGAAACCTACAAGCGAGCCGCAAAGGCCGTCGCCGACGCAGTGCGCACCAAATGGAGCGACGAGCAGCTCACGGATTCCATTCCGATGTACGGCGAGATGTGGACCAAGGCGGGCGTGCTCGGCGCACTGATCGGCCACCAATGCCACCATCGCGGACAAATGACGGTGCTGATGCGCCAAGCGGGCCTGACGGTGCCTGGCATCTACGGCCCATCGAAAGAAGAATGGGCCGCCTTCGGAGCCCCGGCGCAGCCGTAGGGCGTTAGCGCCCCAATTGCGCGTAGCGGCGGGGTCGCCGCACCAGGTAGTAGAGCACGGCGCCTATGATGTTGGTGAAAACGATGATGACAACCCAAACCAGCTTGTCGTTGCCTTGATCGGATTCCTTGGTGGCGCAGTCAACCAGCATCCACACCCAAAACAGGAACCCTAACGCAAATACCGGAATCGCACAGAGAGCCAGAAATGTTCCCATGGCCGGTTGCTCCTGGGTATTGAGAGTATCAAATCCAGTTTCGGAAAGGGAGGCCGCACCTCCCTGCCCTGTTACAATCGAAGGAAGCCTTCAAATCATATGACTGGTGGATATCAGATCGTCGTCTGCGGCAGCATCGTGCCCGATCCTCTGCAAACCCTGGAGCCGGTTTCGACTCCCACGGGACCGGGGCTCAAGAATGAAATGATGTTGCCCGCCGTGCTCGACCCCTGGGCCGGGCACGCGCTCTTCGAGGCCGCGAATCTGGCCAAGAACGTGGCCGGCAGCAAGGTGTGGCTGGTCACGCAGGCGCCCAAAGCCAAGCTGCAACAGGTCATGACGACCGTGGCGCAGAAGGTTCCGTTCGAATTGGTAGCCATCGACGGCCCCGCGAGCGGATTCGCCGAGAGCACGGCCGTGGCGGCGGCGCTCGCTGGCGCGATCAAATCGATCGCCGGTCTGGATATGTCGCGGTTGCTGGTGTTCGGCGGGTGGGAATCCGCTTCGCGCGGCGCCGGAACCACCATGCAGATGGTGGGCGAGCTTCTCGGGATCACGGATCAGTTCCAGGGCGTGGATGAGTTGACGGTGAACGCCGACGGTTCGCTGCGCATCCTGGAGCGCGTGGAAGGCGGTAAGCACCAGGTTTCGGTTTGCGCCGGCGCGCCCGCGCTGCTTGGCTGGGCCACGGGCAACCTGCCCGAGCCTCGCAACAACCCGCAAGTCGG
>CAZDIZ010000274.1:2729-4904 GCA_964505625.1 uncultured Solibacteraceae bacterium
TCCGTTCGCAGGCGGATGAGCCGGTCGTGCGATTCGTCCTGCACCAGACCGTTTTCCCATCGCTTCACGCTGGCCACACCGACCTTGAGGTAACCCGCGAAGCCGCGCTGGCTGAGATGCAAACGGCGCCGAATGGTCTTCAGCGCTTTCGATGTCAGAAGCTTGTGCCGCCGCCGGTAGGTATCCGCGCTCAGAACGGCGTAGGCGTTCGATTGCGCTTCCGATAGCACTTGAAACCCGCAACGGTCGCACACGGTGCATTCACAACGAACAATGACCGTCTCGCCGCGGACCTGGCCGGTCACGTCCGCCTCTTGCACATTCATCTTGCCTTTGCCGCACCGGGAACACTTCATGGCGAATCCTGTTGGTATCATATGATACCGCATGTGGGCGCCACAACACCCCAGCCCGCCACCGTTGTACCATAGCCCTCATGAGATGGTTCCTTCTGCTTCTGGCGGCAACGTGTGTCTGGGCGCAGCAGTATGATCTGGTGCTCAAGGGCGGGCACGTCATCGATCCCAAAAACAAGTTGAGCGCGGTACGCGATGTTGCGATTGCGGCGGGACGCATCGCGGCCGTTGAGCCGAACATCCCCCCGTCGGCGGCCAAGCGCGTTGTCGATGTGACATCGCTCTACGTCACGCCGGGCCTTATCGATATACACGTGCATGTTTTTGCCGGATCCTGCGCCATCGGCGAGCACACCGGTGATTTGAGCGTCTATCCGGACGGCTTCACGCTGCGCAGCGGCGTCACCACGGTGGTGGACGCGGGCAGCTCCGGTTGGCGCGGCATGACGGAGTTTTATGACCATGTCGCCAAACGATCGCGCACGCGCGTCTACGCGTTCATCAACATCGTGGGCCGAGGCATGAGCGGCAAGCCGGAACAGAAACAGGAAGAGATGGACCCGGTGGCGGCGGCTGAGTGCGCGCACCGTTACAAGGACTTCATCGTCGGCATCAAGACCGCGCATTACGAAGGGCCCGAGTGGGTGGCCGTGGAGCGCGCGATCAAAGCGGGCGAGTTGGCGGGACTGCCCGTCATGGTCGATTTCGGAGTGTTCGTGCCGGCGCGTCCGTTTTCCGAGCTGATCACCAAGAAGCTGCGGCCGGGCGACATGTACACGCACCTGTACCTGGAGCGCGTGCCGATGTTCGACTCGCAGGGCGCCGTTGCGCCGTATCTGTGGGATGCGCGCAAGCGCGGCGTGCTATTCGACCTGGGCCACGGCGGCGGCAGCTTCCTGTTCCGCTACGCCGTCCCGGCCATGAAGCAGGGCTTCGCGCCGGATTCCATCTCGACCGATCTGCACACCGGCAGCATGAACGCCGGCATGAAGGACATGACCAACGTGATGTCGAAGATGCTGAACCTGGGCATGCCTTTGGACGAAGTGATCCTGCGTTCCACCTGGCAGCCGGCGCGTCAGATCCATCGCGAGCAACTCGGGCACTTGAGCGTGGGCGCGCCGGCGGACGTCGCCGTGTTGCGTCTGGCCAAGGGCGACTTCGGGTTCGTCGACGTCGCCCGCAAGCGCATGAAAGGCTCGTCGAAATTGACCGCGGAGCTCACTTTGCGCGAGGGCACGGTGGTGTGGGACCTGAACGGACTGGCCAGCCCGGACTGGCAGTAGCTCGCGCACTGCTATACTGCGGTTTTGCAGTGTATTTTTCTATTTCTGTGTCTCGCCGCGACACTCGTGGCCGGGACAGCCAAGGTTGACGTCTCGACTCCCACCGGGCAAGCCTTCGTGCGAATGTTCAATTCCGACTTCGCCGGAGCGCACGCCATTCTGGACCGGGCCATCCGCCAGGAACCCAGTGTGCCTCTCTACCATTCGGTAAAGGGATTGGCATATCTGTTTTCCGAGCTTGACCGTTTGAAGATCCTGCAACTGGACTTCTTCGCCAACGACGACAAAGTCATCGACCGGAAGAAGCTGATTCCGGACCCGGCCGTGCGCGCCGAGATCTTCCGGCACATCGCGCTGGCGCGCAAGCTGGCCGACGCGCGGCTGGCCGCGGTACCCGACGACCGCGATGCACTGTTCGCGCACGGCATCGCTTCCGGCCTGGTCACCGATTACGCGGCCCTCATCGAGAGGCGGCGTCTGGCGAGTTTTTCCCTCGCCAAGCAGACGCAGACGTGGACCATCAAACTGCTGGC
>CAZDIZ010000275.1:0-4860 GCA_964505625.1 uncultured Solibacteraceae bacterium
ATCGCGGGGCGCGCGGGCGATTCGCCCATCATCGGTGCGGGCCTCTATGTCGACCAGGACGTTGGCGCCGCCGGGTCCACCGGACGCGGTGAAGAGAACATCCGCATCGCCGGTGCGCACACCGTAGTCGAGAACATGCGGCATGGCATGCCGCCGCAGGAAGCTGTGCTGGACGCGCTCAAACGCATCGCTCGCAACTTCAATCACGACGAATCGCGTTTGGCGAAGTTCGACATCAACTTCTATGCGCTACGCACCGACGGAGCCCACGCCGGCGGCAGGCTGTGGAGCAAACCGCATGCCAACTATGCGGTGAATGACGGCGCCGAAAGCCGCCTGGAACGCTGCGTCTGTTTGTTGGAAAAGCGCTCTTAGCAGGTTGCTAGAACTTGCCGCGCAGCCGAAGACGCCACGGCGCGAAAACACCTTCGCCGATGATGTGGCTGGAAATTTTCGATTCGCCGCTGCGGCGGCAGCGAAACACGATTGGCACTTCGGCGAAGCGCGCGCCCTCGCGCCACAACGCGTACTTGAGTTCCATCAGAAAGGCGTAGCCGGACATCCGTATGCCGCCCAGGTTCACCTTGCGCAACATGTCCGTCCGCATGAAGATGTAACCGGCCGTGCAGTCCCGCAATGGCATCCCCGTTATGGAACGGCAGTAGAAATTGGCCCATCCGCTGAGCATGCGCCGCCAGAACTCCCACCCCTCGACTCCGCCGCCGCTGGCGTAACGCGAGCCGATCACGATATCGTGCGTCACGCCCTGCTGAAGGATGCTGCGCAAATAGCAAGGGTCATGCGAGAAGTCCGCGTCCATGGTCAGCAGCGCGTCGTAACAGCCCTCCGCCAACATCCGCGCGAAGCCATCCAGGTAGGCCTTGCCTAATCCTTCCTTGCGCGGCCGCGACAGCAATCGCAGATTGCTGAACTCGCCGCATAGCCCGCGGACCACGTCCGCGGTACCGTCCGGAGAGTTGTCGTCGATCACCAGGATGTTCACCGAAGGGACTTCGGAGAAGATAGCCCGCACGATCGGTTCAACGTTGTCCCGCTCGTTATAGGTGGGCAATAAGATGCACGTCTTGGGGAGAGCGGCCGTAGCGCCGGTCTGAGGGTTAGTCTGCTCAGGCAATTCCATATCATATCCCGAGAAGAAGACGGGCATCAAGGCTGGCGCGGAGAAAGGCTTGATTGGCTCAATTCTTGGCGGCGGAAGAGGAGGGCGCGCGATTCAGCGTCTTGCTCAACTCGCTGATGCGCAGGTCCGTCTCAAGCTGCTTTTCAACCGGCGCGGAGTTCGAGCACAGCAGACTTTCGCTCAAACGCAGGCGCGCTTCGGAATTCGACTGCCGGGCGGCATCCTGGCGTACCAGGATCATGGCCAGCAGAAACAACACGCTTACCATGAACTCGCCGATGTCGGTGAGCACACTGGGAAACGCCGGCCTCCAGCCGAGCTTGTCCTTCACCAGCAGCATCAACTGCCCCAGCGGCATCAGGCCAACCAGGAGATACAACAGGGCGGCGCGCCAGCGCACTCGGCGGGCGATGACTACGCAAATAGCCAACGTCGCCAGGCAAATCATGAATGTGACGACATTCAGTGCACTCATCAAACGTCCCTAGCTCTCCTGTTTCATAGGAGATCGTCGGACCCTAAACTGACAGATATAGTGTAAAGGCTCTAGTTTGGTCATCATGTTCCACTTAAGAGGTTCCGCCACCCGCTTCCGGCATTTGGCATCCGTCGTGCTCCTGTTCGGGTGTGAGGTCGTTGCTGCGAGGTACACGGAATATGATTCGCCTAAGCGTGCCGCTGGACCCGTCCCGGACCGGGAAAGAAGCTGAGAGTCTTGAAACCGGTCTGCGCCGCCGTATTGTGGGGCAAGACGAAGCCATCCAGCAGATAGTAAACATTTATCAAATGCAGTTGACGGGCATGAACGCCCCCGGGCGTCCCGTCGGCAATTTTCTTTTCCTAGGTCCCACCGGTTCGGGCAAGACCCGCACGGTGGAAGCGCTCGCCGAGACCCTTCTGGGCACGCCGCGCGCCGTCGTGAAGATCGACTGTGCCGAGTTTCAGCACAGTCACGAAATCGCCAAACTGATTGGCTCACCGCCCGGTTACTTGGGGCATCGCGAGACGCATCCCCTTTTGAGTCAAGAGGTTCTCAATCAGTACCACACCGACAAACTGCGTCTGAGTTTCGTCCTGTTCGACGAAATCGAGAAGGCCAGCGACGCGTTGTGGAACCTGTTACTAGGCATTCTGGACAAGGCCACGCTCACGCTCGGCGACAACCGGCGCGTGGACTTCTCCCGCGCCATGATCTTCATGACCTCGAATCTGGGCGCGCAGGAGATGAGTTCCATTTTGAACCCCCGGCTGGGCTTCGCGTTTTCCGATTTGGCACAGGAACGTCCCACCGATGCCGGCGACGAAAAGCTCAACGCTAAACTGGCGCGCAGCGGCATGGAAGCCGCGCGCAAGAAATTCACCCCGGAATTCATGAACCGGCTGGACAAAGTAGTGGTATTCCGTCCGCTGGGCGAAACCGAACTACGGCGAATCCTCGACATCGAACTCAACCTCGTTCAGCAACGGATCTTCGACTCCTCGGGACAGAACGCCTTCGTCTTCTCGCTCACCGAACTGGCCAAACAACATCTGCTCGATGAAGGCACCGACATGAAGTACGGCGCCCGCCACCTGAAGCGCGCCATCGAGAAGAAACTCATCCAGCCACTCTCGAACCTGATTGCCACAGAACAAGTGCGTGGTGGAGACTGGATTCGCGTCGACTATTCAGCCGAAGAAAGCACGCCCTCCTTCGTCAAGGAAGCCGAGGGTCTGCCGGCTCACGCCATGGCCGAGATGGTCGACGAATCGGTCACACTGCCGGTGTGCGCCCTGGTGGGCGCCAGCGCGCAGGAACCCATGAAGATACAGTCTGCGAAATCTAATAAGCGCGGCTAGGCGAGGCGACGAGGGCCTTCCTCACAAGGCCCTCGTCGCTTTTTTTCTAGGACGCCAGTTCCTTTTCGAAATCCACGCCGCCTTTGGCGACATCCTTGATGGCATTCAGGATGGCGTGAGTGTGTTCGGCCGGGCAATCGTAGGCCACTACGCCGCATCCCAACAAAAATCCCGGATGATTGTGGAAGCCCGAGAGGATTTCCATGGACTGTTTGCGGATGGCAGCGACCGGCCCGCTGTGAATCAACCGTGCATCCACATTGGCACGCACTGGAACGCGCGCCGCCAATCCCTTCTCACACCATTTGGCCAGATTCGCCGGACGGTCGCTCAAGAACTGCGTGGCGCCGGTGGCGATCAGGTCGTCGATAATCGACGTGGTGTTACCGCCTATGATCAACGGAAGGTAACGCCCGCCGGCGGCTTTCAACTCCGGCAGGACCACATCGCGATAGAGCGGCTTCAGGAACTGGCGGAAGATTCGCGGTGATGCGATCTGCGGCGTGGCCTGCGAGTCGAAGATGATCGGCTCGACGCCACGCGCCAGGAAGCCCTTGCTGAACAGAATGGTCACCTGGGCGCAGAAGGCCAACATCTTCTCGACCCATTCGGGTTCTTCCACCGAAGCCATCAGCAGCTTTTCGAGTCCCATCAGCGATGTGGCCAGCGAAAAAGGTCCCGTTACGGCACCGCGCAGGATCATTTCGGCACCGAGCTCACGGCCCAACCGCGCCGCCACATCCAGATAGATCGGCATACGCCCGTCCTTGGACGGATCGGGCAAACCCAGACGGTCCAGGTCGGCTGCCTCTTTGATTAGCGGCTCGACGATAGCAGGCACTTCGGTGGAGTTGTCGAAGTAGACCACCTTGCAGCCCAACGCCTCGGCTTCAACGTTGTAGACGTCGATGCCGATTACCAGCATGTCCGCGTCGTACAGTTCGGCTTCGCGCTTCAAGCCGGCGTACAAATAGTCCGCGTTGCGGCAAATCTCGGACGGCGTCTTCCCGACGAGCGCGCCCTTGTGTTCGTAGATGGCGGGTACAAATGGAATGCGGTCGGCCTTCTCCAGACGGTATACGGCCTCGACTCGTTCACGTTTGGTCATGTCAGAGACGATTTTACTTGATTGGGAGAAGAGGTGCCTTCCTGACCGGCACCCGTTCCAGATCCACACGGGACGGTGGTGGTGGTGCCAGCACCCCCTGCGCCGTTTCCTGCGCGCCGCGAAAACGCCACGTGCCCTGCACCTTATGAAACGTCGCGTGGTAAGTGAAGCGGTCTCCCCCGCCGAAGTAGGAGAACTCGACCAGCGCCTTGTCGCGTTCGCGATTGAACAGCGGCGCGCCGATCCAACCAAGCTCTCCGTACCGTATCGCGTTCGCCACGCGCTCAGCCAACCGTTCCAAATCGCGGTCCACCAGCGGTGCGGGCTTCGAATCGATGTACTCGATGGCCCGCGTGGCCAACTTCGCGCGCTCTCTGTTGCGCCCCCGAACTCCCTCCAGAACTCTGCGGCTGCGCGGTGAGGCGATCACTTTCAAGCTCTCGATGGCACCGGCGTCGACCCACAGGTCGTCATACTCGTTCAGAGCCGCCCGCCGCAGAAACTCCCATTCAGACTCCGTGCGCGGTTCCACCAACGCACATGCGACACCATAGGCCCAACGGTTGTCTTTGCCCACGGGCGGCTTGGCGCGAAAGATGAGCCTGAGATCCTCCGGATCGCCGAAAAACGCCAGTGTCTTGATCGCGGTTTCTGCAAACTCCGCGTCGTGAAGCAGCGTTCTCAACGCCGGACGCAGCCGCTGTTCGTTGTAGAAGAACGACTCCAGTTCCCACTCGCTGTCATTGTTTCCGCCAAGGTATGCGCGCACCGC
>CAZDIZ010000276.1:0-4855 GCA_964505625.1 uncultured Solibacteraceae bacterium
CATCTCGGGCGTAGTGTCGATGGCGATCTGATCCGGCGCGCCACTATGACCTTGGTGCATCGCGGCCCGGATGAACAGAACGTCTTCAATGACGCCGACGTGTCGCTTGGTTCGGTGCGTCTGAAGATCATCGACCTTTCGACGGGGCAGCAGCCCATGACCAGCGCCGATGGCTCCACGGTCATCGTTTACAACGGCGAAGTCTACAACTACACCGAGCTGCGCGCGGAACTCGAAAGTCTTGGCTACCGCTTCCGCTCGCATTCGGACACCGAAGTTATCCTCAACGCATTTCTCGCTTGGGACACGGAGAGCTTCAAGCGCCTGCGCGGCATGTTCGCCATCGCCTTCTGGCAGCCTGCGCGCAAGCGTCTGGTGGTGGTGCGCGATCGCCTGGGCATCAAACCGCTCTACCTGCATCAGCGCGGGCAAGACCTCTACTTCGCTTCCGAACTGAAAGCGCTGTTCGAACACACCGAAATCGATCGCCGTCTGAGTCTCGGCGGACTGAACTACTATCTCTCGCTCAATTACATTCCGAGTCCGTACACGCTCATCGACGGAATCGAAAAACTCGAGCCCGGCGAATGGATCGAATGGCGCGAAGGGCGCATCCGCCGCGAGCAGTACTGGAAACTCGAGTTTCGGCCCGACGCATCCTGGACGCTCAATTCGGCCAAGGAAGCGCTCGACAAACTGCTACTCGATTCCGTGCGCGAGCACATGATCTCGGACGTGCCGCTCGGTGTGTGGGCCAGCGGCGGCGTGGATTCCTCCACCGTCCTGCACTACGCCGCTCATGCCACTTCCGCGCAGCTCAAGACATTCTCGGTTTCGTTTGAGGGGCGCAGCTTCGATGAAAGTCCGTACTTCCGCCTGGTGGCCGAAAAGTATTCGACCGACCATCACGAATTCGATTTGAACCCCACGGTGGAACTCGCGCCCGCCATCGAGCAGTTGGCGTATTACTCCGACGAACCGAGCGCCGACGCCGGCGCGCTGCCCGTGTGGTTCCTCTCGCGCATGAGCCGCCAGTTCGTCACCGTAGCGCTGAGCGGAGAAGGCGCTGACGAATTGTTCGGCGGATATTACACCTATCTCGCCGACAAGCTAGTGCGCCCGCTGCGCTGGACGCCCGCCGCAATGCGCCGCGCCGCGCTCGCCGCGCTCGGCCTGTGGCCAGTGTCCGACGACAAGATCAGCTTCGAATACAAGCTGAAGCGTTTTCTTTCCGGCTCGCTCGCCGATGCGGATCTGGCGCATCTCTACTGGAACGGTACGTTCGCGCCGGACGAAAAATCCAGGATGTGCCATCACGGCGATTGGCCGCCCATCACGCGCATCTACGATTCACTGCCCGCGCCGCGCGTCACCGGTCCGCTGAACCGCTACATGTGGATCGATCAGTTGGCCTACCTGCCCGACGACATCCTCTACAAGTGCGACCGCATGAGCATGGCGCACTCGCTCGAAGTGCGGCCGCCATTTCTCGATCACCGCATCGTCGAATTCGCCGCCACGTTGCCCGACAGTTTCAAAGTGCACGGTTCGCGACTCAAGTATCTGCTCAAGGAGTTGATGCGCGATAAATTGCCGCGGCCCATCCTCGAACGGCGCAAGGAAGGCTTCGACATTCCGGCGCACGATTGGTTCCGCGGCGTGCTACGGCCGCTGCTCATGGACACGTTGAATCGCGAAAACGTCGAAGCCAACGGCTTCTTCCGCTGGAGCGCCGTGGAAGACGTACTCAAGCGGCACATGGAACGGCGCGCCAATCTCGGTTATCATCTTTGGGGCCTGTTAACCCTTTTCTTGTGGATGAAGCGATGGAAAGTACAAGCACCCGCGACACCAAACTCGATCTGATTGTCATTCTGGTGGCCGCGGCCATCTTCGTCGGGTGCGTGGTGAGCCCGCCCGCGCTGATGGACGATGTCGACGCCGTGCAGGCGCAGATCGCGCGCAACATGCTCGACTCGGGCGATTGGGTGACGGCGCGTTTGAACGGCGTGGCGTATTTGGAAAAATCGCCGCTGATCTACTGGATGATGGCGGTCTCCTACATGATCTTCGGCGCGACGGATTGGGCCGCGCGTTTGCCTCTCGCTTTGAGCGTGGTGGCGCTGGCATGGCTCACGGCGCGCATGGGCCGCTGGGCGTTTTCCGCGCGCGCGGGCGTTTGGGCCGGCATCGCGTTGGCCACATCGGTCGGACTGTTTCTGTTCACGCGCATCCAGATTCCGGACGCCATGTTGACGCTCACCATCGCGCTGGCGATGTGGGCGTTGCTGCGCGCGCTCGATGAAGGCGAAGTGCACCCGCGCTCGTGGGCCGCCGTCATGGCCGCGAGCATTGGAGTAGGCCTACTGCTGAAGGGTTTGATCGCGGTGGTCTTTCCCGGCGGCGCCGCGTTCTTCTACTTGCTGCTCTCGCGGCAGCTTTTCGTGAAACGCACCTGGCAGCGGCTGCGGCCCTTCTCCGGAGCGCTTATTGCGCTGCTGGTTGCCGCGCCCTGGCATGTGCTCGCGACGCTGCGCAATCCGCCCTATCTCGACTTCACCATGCACAGCGAGCCGGGCCACTACCGCGGCTTCTTCTGGTTCTACTTTTTCAACGAACACATCCTGCGCTTCCTGAACCTGCGCTGGCCGCGTGACTACAACACCGTACCGCGCGTCTACTTCTGGCTGTTCCATTTGCTGTGGCTGTTTCCGTGGAGCGTGTTTCTACCCGCCGCACTCAAGTCAGCCGCCAAACCCGTCACGCGCGCGGGCCGCATGCGTCTGCTCGCGTTGTGCTGGACGGGTTTCCTGCTGGTCTTCTTCACGTTCTCGACTACGCAGGAATACTATTCGATGCCCTGCTACCCGGCGCTGGCATTGCTGATCGGCGCCGCGCTGGTCGAAGGCGGCACGTGGGTGCGCCGGGGCGCGCTGGTGCTGTCGGCGGTCGCTGGTCTGGCTGCGGCGGCGTGTTTCGCATTGCTCGCCATGGTGTGGGGCGTGCCCGCGCCGGGCGACATCTCGCAAGCGCTCACACAGCATCCGGAAGCCTACACGCTGTCGCTCGGGCACATGGGCGATCTCACCATGCAGTCGTTCGCTTACCTGCGCGTGCCGCTCGCCATGGCGGGAGTCGCGTTTCTCATCGGCGCCATCGGCGCATGGCGGTTCCGCGACGCAACCGCCTGGGCCGCGGTGACAGTGATGATGGTGTTGTTCTTCCACGCCGCGCGATTGGCGCTGGTGACCTTCGATCCTTACATGGGATCGCGTCCGCTGGCCGAAGCGCTGATGAAAGCGCCGCCGGGCGAATTGATCGTCGACAATCAATACTACACGTTTTCCTCGGTGTTCTTCTACACCAATCGTCGGGCGCTGCTGCTAAACGGCCGCGTCAACAATCTGGAGTACGGTTCCTACGCCCCCGGCGCGCCACAGGTCTTTCTGACCGATGCCGAACTGCCCGCGCGTTGGCACTCCGCCCAGCGCTATTATTTGTTGGCGGAGGGCCCGGCCATGGAACGCCTCACGAAACTCGTGGGCAACGGCGCCATGCATCAGGTGGCGTCGAGCGGAGGCAAGTTCCTGGTGACCAACCATGCGGGTACTGATTGACGGCACCACGCTGCTGCTGCGCAGCGCAGGCGTGAAGAACTACGTCTATCACTGGATCAGTGCGCTCTGGGAACTCGCCGGCAAGGAGGACATCGCCGTCTTCCCATACCTGGATTCCATCGGTGACTTGTCGCACGAAGAATCGCCGGTGCCGCAGCTTGCTACCTTCGCGCGCATCGCCTGGGTGTTGTTCTCCAACATCCGTTTCAATCCGATTCTGGATCACACCATCCGCAGCGTGGATGTCTTCCATGCTTCGTTACATGTGGCAAACCCGCCCCGCTCGCCCGCACTTACCGGGACGCTGCACGATTTCACCTGCTCGCTGATGCCGGAAACGCACATCGCGGGCAACGTGACGGCCACATTACGGTACGCCGAGCGTCTCAAGAAGCGCGCGCGCCGCGTGATCGCGGTTTCGGCGCAAACCAAGTCCGACGCCGTACGGTTGATGGGCTTCGACCCCGAGCGCATCGACGTGATTCACCATGGCGTCGACGACGCGTTTCGCCACGTGACCGCCGAAGACGCTGCGCGTGTGCGCGCCGCATACGGCCTCGCCAAACCCTACATCCTGTTCGTGGGCACCATCGAACCGCGCAAGAATGTGGGCCTGCTGTTGGACGCTTACGCGCAGTTGCGCGCGCCGATGCGGGAAGAATTCGAACTGGTGTTGGTGGGACCGCGAGGGTGGTCGAGCGAATCCACCATCGCCCGTCTCAACAGCAGTCTGCCTGGAGTGCGCTACCTCGGCTACGTGCCGGAGCGTGATTTGCCCGGCATAACCGCAGGCGCCGCCGTATTCATCTATCCGTCGCTGTATGAAGGCTTCGGCTTTCCCGTCGCGCAGGCCATGGCGGCGGGAGTACCCGTTGTCACTTCGAACGTGAGTTCGCTGCCGGAAATCACGGGCGATGCCGCCGTACTCATCGACCCGCGCAGTCTCTCTGAAATGGCCTCTGCCATCGAACGTGTATTGACAACGCCATCGTTCACCCGCGAACTCTGCGATCGAGGCCGCGCGCGCGCCGAACATTTCACCTGGGAACGCTGCGCCGAAGAATCGCTCGCCTTTTTCGAGCGAGCCGCAGGCTAACCCGCCGCCGAGTTTGCTACAATAAAACTTCAAACGGCCAGGTAGCTCAGCTGGTAGAGCGCAGCCCTGAAAAGGCTGGCGTCGGCGGTTCGATTCCGTCCCTGGCCACCATCCTTTCAATCACTTGCAAGTGCCACAGGCT
>CAZDIZ010000277.1:0-4812 GCA_964505625.1 uncultured Solibacteraceae bacterium
GCTGGAAGTTCGTAGGCTAACCAAACCGAACAAAAAGGGGCCAGACGCATTTTCGTGCAAGGCGGAGGATGCGTCTGGTCCCTTTTCTTGATTGCTGGTTCCGCTATCTATTCAGTCCCATTTCTTTGCTTTGCAGCTTTCTCTTCCATTGTTCTTCCATCTTGACGATGTCTTCAGTCGTGGCGTCGGTTCCAGCGACCTGGAGGATACTGACTTGGTAGTCGCTTGGCTCGCGGCTCTTGAGGCCAATATTGCCACCGTGTCCATCTCGTTCGTAGTCGTGCCATCGTTGCCAGAATCCGTCTGCACCTGTGGCGCTGCCGACGTATTGTTCTCTGGTTCGCGGGCAGGCGAGGACGTAGACTCCTCTTGTTGCGCGCAATGCGGTCACCCACGCCTTGGGTAGCTTCGGCAGGCCGGACACCGCGCTGATGAAGTTCATGAATCCAGGGAACTCGTCTTCTTTGAATGCTGGCCGCAGTTCGGTGATGGACTTATCTTGTTTGTCGGCGCGTTGGACCCATGCCCTGGCTGCTCGTCCCCAGTCAATGAGCAGCTTACCGACATACTCTTGGAGGCGTTCGTCAGGGACGAGGTCGTACACGTCGCACGAGCCTGCCTTGTCGATAGCGTCTCGGTGTGGCATCTGCATGTCCACGTCGAGGAGTCCGCGGTACGTGACCTTGTACAGGCCGACGAAAAGCGTCTCGCCGGCAGGTGTACCGACGAATGACGCCCAATACCGTGCTCTCACGAACTTGGTGCGGCCATCCGTCCCTTGGAGTGATTGGTACAGGTCGAACGCTGGCGTATCGTCGCGCCACAGCTCGTATGGCGAGCGTCCGCGTGTGGCGCGTTGGTCCTGGTGGCGCAACAGGATGACCTCGTTGAAGGGAATCCCTGCCTCTCGGAGGAGCGTATTGAACATGATAGGCATAGCGGGGCATCTCCAATGCCCTCTTTATACCAGTTCCGCAGCGACGCCGTGGTCTGCGAGCCGGAAGTATTAAGCGGAATCTTGCGGCTCCGAAAGAAATGCGTCTGTCCCCTTTTTGTGTGAGAATCGATGATCATGTCTCAAGATTCGATCACCGCCACCAATCGCCGGGCGTTCCTTGGAGCTTCGTCTTCCGCCGCGGGGCTGCTGTTGCTCAAGCCCGAAACCGTCTTCGGTACGCAGGCTAATTCCACGGTCGAAGTCGGCATCATCGGCGCGGGTGGGCGCGGGCAGTGGATCGGCGATTTCTTCATTGAACATGCCGGCGCGCGCATCGTGGCGCTGGCCGACGTATTCCAGGACCGCCTGGACAAAGCGTCGCAGAAGTTCAAGGTGGCGCCCGAACGCGCGTATCGCGGCTTCGGCGCCTATCGCGAATTGATCGCGTCGCGCGTGGACGCGGTGGTGATCGAAACGCCGCCCTACTTCCATCCCGAACACGTCGCCGCCGCGGTCGACGCCGGTAAGCACGTCTTCCTGGCCAAACCCGTGGCAGTGGATGTTCCGGGCTGCCGCTCCATCGGCGAGAGCGGCGCGAAGGCTCGCGGCAAACTAAGTTTTATGGTGGACTTCCAGACGCGCGCCCGCGAGCCGTTTCGCGAAGCCGCGCGGCGCGTGCACGCGGGCGACATCGGCACGCCCGCGCTGGCGCACGTCTACTATCACGGCTCGGGCGGCGACCCGGTGCCGAAACCGGAACTGGGCCGCGACGAAGCTCGTCTGCGGTATTGGTCGCGCGATCGCGTGCTCTCCGGCGACATCATCGTTGAGCAGAACGTGCACGTGCTCGACATGAGCAACTGGGTGCTGAACAGCCACCCGATGAAAGCGCGCGGCACCGGCGGACGCAAGATCCGCATGAAGTACGGCGACTGCTGGGACTACTTCAACGTCACCTTCTGGTATCCCAATGACGTCGTGGCCGACTTCAGTTCGGTGCAATACGCCAAGGGCTACTACGACATTTGCACGCGCGTGTACGGATCGGCGGGCACGGTGGAGGAACACTATGGGCTCGGACCGCGCTACGGCGTGGACCCGCGCAACGACGGATTCGTGGCCATCACCGGCGAAAAACCCTGGAAGGGCGCCGACCGCGACGACACCTTCACCGGCGGAGCCATCGACAACGTCAAAGCCTTCATCGACAGCATACGCACGGGCAAGTATCTGAACAACGCCGCCGACAGCGTCGATTCGACGCTTACCTCGGTGCTGGGACGCATGGCCGCCTATCGCGGCGGCACGGTCACTTGGGACGAGATGATGGAGCTGAACATCAAGCTCGAAGCGAATCTGAAGCTCTAGCTCAAGCAGCCATTTCGGCGAACACCTTGCGCGCGGCGGTCACGGTCTGGTCCACTTCGCGCTGTGTGTGTGCGGCGCTCACGTACATGCGCCCGTCGGGTAACTGATAGACGCCTTCATCCAGAATGCGGCGCAGGTAACGCGCCAGCATCTGCTGATCGCTCTGCAGGTAGTCGCGGTAGGAACGAAGCTCGTTGAGTTTGGTGAAGTGCACCGAAATGGCGGCGCCGAATCCGCTCACCACCACGGGGATGTTGAATTCGGCGGCGGCCGCCGCGATGCCCTTGGCGATCGCCTTGCCCATTTCGTTGGCGTGCGCGAGCGTCGCGCCGTCGTGCGCCGCGAGTTCCTCGACCGTGGCCAGCGCGCCCGCGAGCGACAACGGATTGCCGTTGAACGTGCCGCCGTAAGCCACGCCTCCGTTCACCATCATTTCCATGACGTCCGCGCGGCCGGCGAACGCGCTGATGGGCAGGCCGCCGCCGAGCGCTTTTCCGAACGTGGCCATGTCCGGAGTCACACCGAACACCGACTGCGCGCCGCCCGGCGCGATGCGGAAGCCGGTGATGATTTCGTCGAAGATGAGCAACGCACCGCACTCGCGCGTCAGTGCGCGCAGGCCCTGTAAGAAACCGGGTTGCGGCATCAACGACCCGCTATTGCACACCACCGGTTCGGTGATCACAGCCGCGATTTCGCGACCATGCACTTCGAGAATACGCTTCAACCGTTCCAAATCGTTCCAGGGAGCCACCACGACGTTCTCAACCGCGTTGGGCACCTGTCCCTTGGAGTTGAGGTGCACGCGCAAGTCGTCGATCGGCCCCAACTCTTCCACGCCGCCGCGATAACTCAACAGAACGGAATCGAGCCAACCGTGATAGTTACCTTCAAACTTCAGCACTAGGTTGCGCCCGGTGTAAGCGCGCGCCAGACGCAGCACCGCCTGCACGGCCTCGCTGCCGCTCGAAGTGAACGCCACGCGTTCGGCGCAGGGCACCATGCGGCGGATCTGTTCCGATAGCGCGAATTCGAGTTCGTGCTGCGCGCCGTAGCAATGCGGCTTGGACGCCTGCCGCGAAACAGCCTCCACCAGTTTCGGATGCACGTGCCCGAGAATCAGCGGTCCCCAGGCCAACGCGTAGTCGATGTACTCATTACCGTCGACGTCGATGGCGCGAGGCCCATGCGCGTCCTTGAAATAGAGCGGCACGGGGAACTTCGCGCGAAACGGACTACTCACCCCGCCGGTGAGACTCTGGCGGGCGCGTTCGAGCATCGCCCTGGATGTAGCGTAACGGTCTGGTGTGGACATATCAATTAAGCGGCATGTACTCACAGCACGCGCTGCAAGCACCAATCTTTCAAGTTACAACATCGACAGTTGCGCCGGTTTTCGTGCTTTTATTAAGTAATGCGCTGCACCCGGACGGCGGTGTCTGTGCTGTGCTCCTTTCTTCTCGTGCCGATGTGCCGGGCAGATGATCTCACCTATCGGTCACTCTGCGAAGTCCTCAACCACCGCGAGCAGTACAACGGCAAGAACATCATCGTGGTGGGCCGCTTTGCCAGTTCCACGGAAAGCTCCTATCTCATCGGCGACTGCGGTCCCCACTTCGTGGCGGATGGTCACAAGTGGCGCTACGAGATTTCTCTCGGCGACGTTGTGCACAAAGCGAAGCCGGCGCCGCCGCTGCCGTCTGGATTCTCCTGGAGTCCGGACGCGATGTTCGCGCTACTTCCGCCCCATGTTGATGTCAGGAAGTTACGAACGGAACCGGATTGCGGATTTCGAAGCGGCTGGACCGCAGTATTCGGGCGTTTCGAAACCCACGAGAAGTTCCCGACATGGACGAGCCGTGATGGCAGGACGATTGCCGGAGGCTTCGGGCATTTAGGTGAGTCGCCCGCCCAGATCGTCTATCCGCGCGGGGGTAAGTTCTGCCTGGTTTCAAACGAAGACAAGTACGGCCCCGTCGGCATCGAACCGGAAAGAATGCTGTGGCTCCGCATTCGAAGCGCGCTCAGCTCCCCGGGCGCGGATCAGTACTTCAAGACGAGCATGAAGGATCAACTCGTGCCGGGCGGCGCGAAGAACATTCACCTGCTAAAAGGCACCATTATTTCCGCCGTCGCCGACAATTCACCTCAGATCCTCATGGTAGGGATCTTCACATCGACGCAAGCCGACGCGCGATTGGAATTGGACAGAGCGTTGCCGCATCGAGTTTCGCCGGGCACCCAGGTCGCCTTCCAGGGCGTGGCAACGAAGTTCACCAGCAACCCGGTGCTCGTCACGTTCAAGGTTTCAGCCGAGAGTTTGATACTGCACGCGGCGTCGAAGTAACATTCCGTCCCTCGCGCGCGGCGCCGCCCACGCGCAGCAGGATGTACAATTACCGCAGACAGCAATTCAGGATGGACCGGTATTTACACCCCTCCTTATCCTGAATTGAACGTAACGGAGGAAGCATGCCTGGTGCGAGATCTCTCGTCTTGATTCTCGC
>CAZDIZ010000278.1:0-4810 GCA_964505625.1 uncultured Solibacteraceae bacterium
CCGGTCGCATTGCAGAACTCGACGGCCTGCGCGGCCTCGCGATTCTGATGGTGCTTCTCTATCATTATGTGTACAAGCGCGTGGATCCGGCCGCGAACCCGGGTATCGAGGATGCGCTGTTCTTTCTTCGATTAGGGTGGAGCGGCGTGGACCTTTTTTTCGTGTTGTCCGGTTACCTGATCGGCGGCATCCTACTCGACGCCAAGTACTCACCCCGCTTCTTCCAAACCTTCTTCATCCGCCGGATCTGCCGGATCTTCCCGCTCTACTATTCGGTCCTGATTCTGTTTGCGATCGCGGAACGCGTTCTGGGAACCGACGTACGATTCGCATGGCTACTGGGCGCGCCGCTACCTATCTGGTCGTACGCCACCTACATGCAGAACTGGGTCATGGCGGCATACTCCACCTTCGGCTCCAACTGGATGGGCGCCACGTGGTCTCTGGCCATCGAGGAGCAGTTCTACGTCACGCTGCCCTTCCTGGTGCGATACTGCTCTCGCGCGACGCTGACCGCAGTGCTGGCCGCAGGCGTGTGCCTAGCTCCGCTTCTGAGGCTATTTTTCGGGATTGAGAACTACTTCTCCCAATACGTACTGCTTCCAGCCAGAGCGGATGCACTGAGTCTGGGTGTTCTGGCCGCGTTGCTCTGCCGCGTGGATTGGCTCGGGATACGGGAGGCGCATCGCCGCGCGTTCGCCTACGTGGGTGCGCTTGTTACCGTTGTCGGAGTTTCCATCCTGGGAATGCGCGACAGCACTTCGGGAGGAATTTTGCACACATGGTGTGCGCTGTTCTATGCTTTCCTCCTCCTGATTTGTGTGCAGCATAAAGAAGGACTGCCGGCTCGCCTGCTGCGCATGCGGTGGCTCGGATGGCTCGGCGACCGCTCCTACGGTATCTATATGTACCATTTGATATTGCTGGGACTCTGCCACGGCATTTTGACAAGCGGGCGTCCTCGACTGGTGGATTTGGACACCGCTGGCACGACCACCCTGGCACTGGTACTCACGCTGATCACCGCTCACCTGTCGTGGCGATACTTCGAGAAGCCCGTGGTGGAGTGGGGGCGGCGGCGGGCGTACTGACGTCTTGCCTGACTGGGCGTTTTGCGGCAAGCGTTCAGCTATGCTGTTATCCAAGCTCGATATTCTCTTTGTCTTCGCCATAAAATGCTGCTTGGACGGCATTCTGCGCGACTCCTCCCGTTTATTTTGTTCGGAACTCCCATCTAGGGTGGATTCCTCCCCCAGCTTTAGTCGTATACTGTTCAGGTGCGGGTGTCTTTGCAGAACTTAACAAAATCGCTTTAGGAGGGAATATGCGTTATCTGTGCAGACTCATGTCTGCGCTGTTCGTGCTAGCATGCGTACCGCTTGCCTATTCGCAGGAAGTGCGTGCGAGTTTGACTGGAACCATCACGGACTCGACCGGCGCCGCAGTGGCGAACGCCGCCGTGACGGTTACCAATTTGGCAACCAACGCTGTAACTTCAGCCAAGAGTAATGAAGCGGGAAGTTTCGCAACACCGTTCCTTGCTCCGGGCAAGTACCACATGACGGTGGAAGCCACCGGGTTCAAGAAGTTTGTCCGTGAGAACATTCTGTTGCAGGCAGCCGACCGCGTCCGCTTGGACGTGAAGCTGGAAATCGGCGAAGTGACGACCAGCGTGACTGTTAGCGAATCCGTATCGCAGTTGCAGACGGAGACCGCAACGCGTTCGCAGGTGCTGGCCAACGAAATCGTCGCCAGCGTGCCAACGCAGGGCCGCAATCCGTTCCAGATTTCCTGGGCGGCGTCCGGCGTGATCAAGAGCGGCACGTTCCGCTATTTGCGCTCGTTCGACATCGGCGGTATGTCCGGTCTGTCCATTAACGGCGGCCGTGAGAAAGTCAACGAAGTGCTGATGGATGGTATAAGCAACGTGCGCGCCGAGTATACGGTGATCAGCGCTCCGACCACCGAGTCGGTGCAGGAGTTCAAGGTGCAGTCGGCCACCTTTGATGCGCAGTATGGGCGCACCGCGGGCGGCGTCATCACCATCGTCACCAAGGGTGGCGGAAACGACTTCCATGGCACCGCATTCGAGTACTTCCAGAACGATAAGTTGAACGCCAACCAGAGCGAGCTCAACCGGCCCACGACGACCGCCGACGGAACGGTGTGGCCCAAAGGCCGTAAACCGCCAAATCACATCAACCAGTTCGGCGTCATGGCCAGCGGCCCGTTCGTGATCCCGAAAGTGGTCAACACCAAGAACCGGGCGTTCTGGATGTTGAGCTGGGAAAGCATGCGGCAGCGCTCCGCCGATCCGGACGTGAAGACGTTCCCCACCATGGACATCCGTGGCGGCGACTTCTCCAACCTGCTCAATGCGCAGGGGCAGCAAGTAGTGATTTACGATCCCTACAGCACCAATGCGACGACGGGCATTCGCACGCCCATCGCCGGCAACAAGATAGCCGCCAGTCAGATCAATCCGATCGCGGCCAAGGTGCTGTCCTTCTACCCGGCCCCCTCGGCTCCGGGCGATGGATTCGCGAAGCTCAACAACTATCCATACCCTTCCATGTGGATCGCCAGCTTCGATCAGTTCGTGGGACGCGTGGACGTGGTTGTGAACTCGAAGAACAACGTGTTCTTCCGCTACAACGAAAATCCGTTCCAGGAATTCCGCGCCGTCGTGTTCGGTCTGAGCAATCCGGCCGAGCCCACCGGTAACGGACCGCTGCTGCGCAACGGCCGCAACGTCATGATGAACTGGACGTCGACGATCTCGCCGACCATGACCTTCGACTTGCGCGTCGGCGTGAATCGCTGGGAAGAAACCGGCGGCAGCACCATCGGCGCGGGCTACAACCCGGCTCAACTCGGCTTCGCAAGTGTTATTACCGGCCAGATCAGCCGCTATCAGTTCCCGCGGTTCGACTTCACCGAATCCAGCGGAAGCACGCAGTACCAGAGCGTCGGTTCCGACGCTGCGGGCCCCGCGACGCGCGACACGTACAGCATTCAGCCCAACTTTAACAAGGTGATGGGACGCCACTTCCTGAAGTTCGGCGCCGACCTCCGGCAGTTCAACAAGAACGACTATTCGCGCGGCTATCCTTCGGGACAGTATTCTTTCAGCAGAGCCTGGACCCAGAGGAATTACAGCCAGGCGGATTCCACCTCCGGCAACTCGATCGCCACGTTCCTGCTGGGCATCCCCAGCGGCGCGCAGATTCAGAGGAACATTGATACCGCGTATCGTCACTTCTACTATGGCGGTTTCTTCCAGGACGACTGGAAGGTTAACTCCCGCCTGACGGTGAACCTCGGTCTGCGTTGGGACACCGAGACGGGGAACATGGAGCGGTACAACCGCCAGATCCTCGGACTCGACTGGACCGCCGCCAGCCCGATCGCCAGCAAGGTGACGGGACTGACCCTGAAGGGCGCCGTGCAGTTCGCGGGCCTGAACGGGCTTCCGCGCACCCTGGTGGATGCCGACAAGAACAACTGGCAGCCACGTGTCGGCCTAGCCTACAAGCTGGGTGAAAAATGGGTGCTGCGCGGAGGTTACGGCCTCTATTACATCGGCCACGACGACACCGGTTCCACGAACGGTTTCAGCCGGACAACCAGCGCTGTCGCCTCCCTGGATGGCGGCCTGACTCCCACTCCCGGCATGACCACCCAGAATGCGTTCGTGACATATGCCAACAGCAAGCTGCTCGATCCCATCGGTTCCAGTGGTGGCGCGGCCAGCTTCCTGGGTGAAGGCATGCAAGGGTGGATCAGAGACCGCGCCTTGCCCTATTCGCACCAGTATTCGTTCGACATTCAGCGCGAATTGCCGGGCGGCACGCTGTTTGAAGTCGGCTATTCGGGCAACATCGGACGCCGGTTCAACGTTGGCCACGGCGGCGGTGTCGGTTCCGCCAACTACGGCTTGAACTACATTCCGCTTAACGAACTAGGCAAGCGAACCGCTTCGGGCTCAATCGACACAGCCTACTACACGGAAAAGGTCCCCAACCCCATGGCGGGACTGATTCCGAACAACGCCGCACTGAACGGCGCCACAATTCCACGCGCCACCTTGTGGTACGCGTTCCCGCAGTACAACGGCGTCACGCTTACCGGCGTGCCAATCGGCAAGAACCGTTCCGATGCCGTCAGCTTCAAGATCACGAAGCGCATGTCGCATGGTTTGAGCTTCCTGGCCAACTACGGCATCGCCAAGAACCTGCAGCAGGTCCGTATGCTGAACCCGACGGACTTCGGTGGGCTCACGAACTACGACTCCACCGTTCTGGTGAAGGAATCCACCCAGAATGTGGATGCTCCGCAGAAGTTCGTTATCGCGGGCATCTATGAGTTGCCGTTCGGCAAGGGCCGTTCCTTCGCGAACAACGTGCCGTCGGTCATCAACCACATCATCGGTGGCTGGCAAATCGCTTACGACGTGGCCTTCCAGAAGGGATGGGTGGTGGACTATCCGAACGCCAACCAGAACGCTCCGGGAAGCGCCAAACTGAGCAGTCCGACCAACAAGCAGTGGTTCAACACCGCGCTGTGGAAGAAAGCGGATGGAACCCCGGTTGCCACCCAGGAATCGTACACCCTTCGCAACTTCCCGTACTTGTTCAGCGATGTGCGCCGTCCCGGCATGAACAACTGGGATACGTCGCTCATGAAGTACTTCCCGATTCACGAAAGCATGAAGCTTCAGTTCCGTTTCGAGATGGTGAACATGATGAACCACCCGTGGTTCGCCGACATCGCCGACAACGGAACCAACGTTACCAACGCGGCATTTGGC
>CAZDIZ010000279.1:0-4757 GCA_964505625.1 uncultured Solibacteraceae bacterium
GCAGCGCGGTTCCCGCGTCGTTCACCAGGTACAGCACGTTGATCGAGCGCGCGTAAGCGAGATAGCAAGCGTGACGCCCATCGAGCGCACTATTCACCAGCACATTCACCACGCCCAGGTCCTGCCATCCGTCAGCATCGGAGACCGTGAACGTGAAGGGTTGCGACGCGGCCGTGCCCGCGCCCGGACTCGCACTCACCACCACCGGCGTGCGGTTAGATGGTGTCACCGAAGCCGTGCCGGTGCCCGTGGTCCACTGCGTGGGCTGCGTGAGCGGCGTCAGTTGATCCAGCAGCGTAGTTCCGTCCATGCGCCACACGCGATTGGCGCCCGTTGACCGATTGCGCCACAGAATGTCGGCTCGTCCATCGGCGTTGAAGTCGCCCACCCCGACGAGTTCCCATGCCGTGTCCGGCGCCGTATTTAGCGAGGCGGTGCTGGTGTGCGTGGTACCGTCCATCAACCACAATGTATTGTCACCGGTCGAAGCGTGGCGCCACAGCAGATCGGCCTTGCCGTCGCCATTCAGATCGCCCACCGCCGCGATACGCCAGTTGATATCGGCGACCACGGGCAGCGCCACTTCGCTGCTGCGCGCGACGCCGTTCATGAGCCATACGGAACTCGCGCCGGTGGCGTTGTTGTGCCACACCAGATCCGGCTGGCCGTCGAGGTTGAAGTCGCCCACGCCCACGAGCTTCCAGTTCAGATCGCGCTGCGAAGGCAGCGCAGCTTCACTTACGAAAGCAGTGCCGTTCATGTACCAGACCGAATTGGCGCCAGTGGCGATGTTGCGCCAAAGAAGATCGGGCACGCCATCGGAGTTAAAGTCCGCGCTGGCGGCGAGAGTCCAATTGACATCGGCACGAGAAGGCAGCGCCACCTCATCGGTGCGCGTGGCTCCATTCATGTACCAGACGGAGTTCGCACCCGTCGCGTAATTACGCCAGACAATGTCGGTCTGCCCGTCTCCGTTGAGGTCGGGCAGGGTGCCGTTGGCCAACGCCGGCAGCGAAGCGGCGGGATCTGTCCATGCTGCGCTCGATGTACCGTCGCCTAGTTGGCCGTACCAATTATCGCCCCAACTCCACACAGTTCCGTCGCTCTTCAAGGCAAGGCTATGATAGTCACCTGCTGCCACGCCGGTGGCGCCCGTGAATCCGGCGACCTGTACCGGCGTCCAACGGTTCTGCAGGGTCCCGTCCCCCAGTTGTCCGGTGGAGTTGTTACCCCACGCCCACACGGTTCCGTCGGCCTTCACTGCAAGGCTGTGCTGGAACCCCGCCGAAATACCGACCACGCCTGTCAACCCGACGACTTGCACTGGGCTATATCGAGTCGTTACGGTTCCGTCGCCGAGTTGTCCGCTCCCGTTATTCCCCCAGGCCCAAAGGGTGCCGTCGGATTTCAGAGCGAGGCTATGAGAATAACCCGTGGCGACACTCACGACATTCGACAGCCCAAGCACCTGGACGGGAGAAAAGCGCCATTCACCGGTGCCGTCGCCCAAGCGGCCATCACTGTTGACGCCCCACGCCCAAACAGTTCCATCGCTTTTCAACGCCAGACTGTAGTACCCGCCTCCAGCGGAGACACTATTGACGTTCGACAGCCCGGGCACCTGCTCTGGACTAAGCCTCTGTATTGTGGTGCCGTCACCCAATTGGCCGTAAAGGTTCCATCCCCAGGCCCACACCGTATGATCGTTCGTGACCGCCAAACTGTGAGATCCGCCTCCCGAGAAGGCCACCACCGGTGCAAGACTTGGCACGGCAGTAGGTACACCACGGCTGGTCGTCGTACCGTCGCCCAGTTGACCGTAGGTATTGATGCCCCACGCGAGTAGCGCGCCTCCGCTCTGAGAAGCCAGCATATAGCCGTATCCTGCGGCGATTCGCTCACAATTATCGCCCCCGGTTATTTGTTCAGGGGCATTTCGCTGAACCCGAGAACCACTGCTTGTCCAAAACGGCTCTCCCCACCCCCAAACTGAGCCGTCGATCTTGCGGACGAGACCATGATTGAATCGCGCCGCGATGCTGGTGACTCCCGTCAGACTCGGAACAATTCCGGGAAGAGGACGGAAGTCCATTCTGCCATCCCCGGCTTGTCCGTAAGTAATGTTCCCTACCGTCACCACAGTGCCGTCACTCTTGAGGAACACTGCGTGTTGTTCACCGACAGCCGCGCTGACCACGTCCGTAACCGCGCTGGGCGTCTCGGAGAGGGTTGCCACTGCGGTGCCCCACTTCCACACGGTGCCGTCGCTTCGCCAAGCCAAACTGGCGTCTTCACTGGCCGCCACGCCCACCACATTCGTTGGTCCTGGAACTTGCATAGGCGTGGCGCGGCGGACAATACTTATGGACGCGCCTAGCACGTAGTTTATTCCCCTTCCCCAAGCCCACACAGTTCCGTCATCTTTCACAGCCAAGTTGTGGTTGTATCCGGCTGCAATGCTCGCGACGCTGGCAAGCCCGTTCACCAGAGTGGGCGTATTGTGCCCGCTGCTTTCGTCACCTAACTGGTAGTAGTCATTGGCACCCCAAGCCCACACCGTCCCGTCACTCTTCAGTGCCAAGTCGTGATGGTATCCGGCGGAGACGCCCACCACGTCCGCCAAACCGCCCACCATCGTCGTGACCGGTGTGGAACCACTTGCAGTGTCGCCCCATCGCCAAACGGTCCCGTCGCTTTTCAATGCCAGATTGTGGAATACTCCGGCCGAGATGCTGACGACACTCGTGAGGCCATTTACGAGCACCGGAAGCGGACGCCGGGTCATCGTTCCGTCGCCAAGTTGGCCGTATTCATTGGCTCCCCACGTCCACACTGTGCCGTCGCTCTTCAGTGCCAGACTGTGATGACGGCCTGCAGCCACGGCGATCACGTTTGTGAGGTTTCGAACTTGCAGGGGAACAGCTCGCGGGGTATAGGTTCCGTCTCCCAACTGTCCGCCGTCGTTAGCCCCCCAGGCCCACACCGTACCGTCGCTCCTCAAAACCAGCGTGTGCCTCAGACCCGCCGCCACCGCGCCCGGCCGCAGCACCTGATTGAAGCCGACCACGCGCACAGGTACCGTACGATTGGTGGTGGTGCCGTCACCCAACTCGCCCTCTCC
This sequence comes from uncultured Solibacteraceae bacterium, assembly GCA_964505625.1. Classification (GTDB taxonomy): domain Bacteria; phylum Acidobacteriota; class Terriglobia; order Bryobacterales; family Bryobacteraceae; genus JAJFUV01. The sequence goes on from CAZDIZ010000279.1 coordinate 3,122, forward strand.
GTTCCACCCCCACATCCACACCGTTCCGTCGCTTTTCAGTGCCATGCTCACGGAAACGCCCGCGGCAACACTCGCCACATTGGTCAGTCCGCTTACCTGCATCGGCGTCGTCAGATGGTCGGTCGTCGTCCCGTCGCCCAGTTGACCGAACTCGTTCTTTCCCCACGCCCACACCGTACCGTCGCTCTTCAATACCAGGTGGTGAAAGTCTCCGGTCGCAATCGACACGGCGCCAGTCAACCCGCTCATCTGCACGGGAACCAGCGCTCCGTTGCCAGGTTGCCCAGCCAGGTTGCCGCCCCACACCCATACCGTCCCATCACTCTTCATCGCCACGCTGTGCAGACTACGCGCCACGATGCTCACCACACCGCTGAGTCCGCTCACCGCTCCGGGTGTCGCACGAGGCGTCGTCAAACCGTCCCCCAACTGGCCGAAGTTGTTATCACCCCACGCCCACAACGTTCCATCGCTCTTCAACGCCAGACTGTGCCCAGTACCTCCCGCAACGCTCACTGCGCCGGTGAGACCGCTCACTTGCACCGGAGTTGTGCTATGCGTCGTCGCTGTGTTGCCAAGTTGGGAGACCCAGTTCTGCCCCCAGGCCCACACGGTTCCATCTCCCTTCACAGCAAGACCGTGATTGGCTCCCGCCGCTAGGTTCACGACACCTGTGAGTCCACTCACCTGCACCGGAGCCAAGCGGTTCGTCGTGGTTGTATCGCCCAGTTGGCCGAAATCGTTGATGCCCCAGGCCCACACCGTTCCGTCGCTCTTCAATGCGTAGCTCTGGAAATAGCCGGCCGCGACGCTGACTGCGCCTGTGAGCGCGGTTACCCGCACCGGAGTTGTGCGATTGGTGGTGGTTCCGTCGCCGAGTTGACCGTATCGGTTATCGCCCCACGCCCATACTGTTCCGTCACTGCGCACGGCGAGCGTATGACGGCTACCCAACGCGATCTTGTTGTACGCGCGGCCGTTCGGTGCCACGCGGCCCGATGCTGCTTGCGGCTGCATGACGTTGGCGACGACTGCGGGCTTGGTTGCCGACGCCTGTCGACTCGCTGTCGTGCTGGCGTCTATCGCGCTCTTCTCACCTTCGATCCACGCCACCGCCCAACCGGTTGCGAGATCTACGAGCGCTGCCGGCAGTTCGAACTTTGCGATCGCTTCGCCTTCGACGACTTCTAACGCTCCGCTTGTGATACGCACAGTGCGGGTCTTGGTCCAATGCAGTTCGTCGTGTTGATGTGCCCAACGACGCTCTAGCTCCGCGCGGGTTTCCACTGACTCAAGCAGACGCACTGCTCCGCTCTCTGCCGCCGTCGCTTTGCCCCATTGCCAGATGCGGCCCGAGTCGTCCTTCGCACACGGCGTGTTGTCCAGCACCGCGATGGCCGTGATGCCGCTTAGCCCTCGCACCGGCGTCGGTTCCAGCAGCAGCTTGCTCGCTTCGCCCGGTGCTAGCTCCGCCCAGTTACTGCCCCAGGCCCATACCGTACCGTCGCGCTTCAGCGCCAGCGTATATTGCGCGCCTGCGGCTACGGCTAGTACGTTCGCGAGCTCGGCTTGGACCGGGTCCGTTCGATTGACCAACGTGCCGTCGCCTAGTTGTCCTTGCTCATTGCTGCCCCAG
>CAZDIZ010000280.1:0-4752 GCA_964505625.1 uncultured Solibacteraceae bacterium
TCCGGATGCGCGCCGAGGAAATAGTTGATGCCGTCGATGACGTGTATGTCGCGCGAGACCACCAGGTCGCCGGCCAGTTCCGGGTAGAAGTACCAGTTGCGCAGACGGGCCGCGCTGGGTGAGAGTCCCTCGACCGGTTTCGGCATCGCCGAAGAGGAATAGTAGAATACCTGCCCCAGGACCGCTTCGCCCACCTCGCCCGCGCGCACACGCCGCTGAGCCTCCTGGAATACGGGCCGCGCGCGAAGTTGGAAATCCACCAGGAAACTGAGTTTACCTTGCGCGCGCTCACCCGCCTGCTTCACCTTCAGGCATCCGGGAACGTCCACGGCGATGGGCTTGGCGACAAAAACATGTTTGCCCGCGTCCACGGCTTCCGAGACCATTTCGGGGAAACAGTAGGGCGGCGTTTCGAGCACCACCGCGTCCAGCTTCGAATGGATCAGCTCGCGGTAAGCTTCCAAGCCCAGGTAGGCGCGCGACGCATCGACGTTCAGCTTCGCGCGCGTTGCGTCGAGCTTCTCGCGGATCACGTCGGCCAGGGCGACGAACTTAGCGTCGCCTTCCTGCATGAAGAAGCGGCTGATCCAATTGCCGCGTCCACCGCAGCCGACCAGGCCAAGCTCGATGGCGGAATTCGCCTGCGTGCCGAAAACCGTCTCCGGCTTGAGCAGCAGCAGACCGGCGCCGGCCGCTGAAGCGGCCAGCAGTTGCCGGCGCGCCGGCAACCGATTTTCTCCGGACAGTGTTATTACGCCTTCACCAGACGTTCGCGAGTTTTGTCCCATAGCATGTACTTGCGGCGGCGGTAGCTTTCGACACCGATGTCGGCGGCCACTACGCCGTGGTAGCCCAGCATGCAGTCGCAGCGCAGCGCTTCGCCTTTGCGGATGGCGTTTTGCAGATTGCGGTGGTGATACTCGATGTTTTCGCCGCCGGACTTCTTGTGCTCGATGACCTTGCCTTCCTTCTCGAACAGCCTTTGCGGTGTGATGGTGAAGCCCGTCTTGGTGAATTCGAGAGTCGCCTTGTTGCCGCGCAGCACGTGCTTCACCGCCGTGTCGTTGGCCATCGAGGACACCAGAATCACCGTGGTGCCTTCCGGATAGTCGAGCAGGCTGTTGTAAGTGTCCGGCACTTCGGCGGCGCTGTCCTTGAAGAAGAACTTGCCTCCGGTGGCCACGCCACGGTCGGGGAACTGCAAGCCGAGCGCCTTGATGATGCGCGTCACGCGGTGCACGAACAGGTCCGTTGCGATGCCTCCGGAGTAGTCCCAGAACCAGCGCCAACGGAAGAAGCGGTTGGGGTCCCAGGCACGCTTGGGCGCCGGTCCGAGCCAGGCCTTCCAATCGAGATTCTCGCCGGGCCGCGCGTCGGCGTCGATCGAGTAGTCCCAGAAATCCTTCAGATGATTGCGCGAGTAACAGATTTCGGCGACGGTGACTTTGCCGAGCGTTCCGTCCTTCACGTACTTGTAGGCCGTCTCGTAGGAATCGTCGGAGGTGCCCTGCACGCCTACCTGCATCTTGAGACCCGTGGCTTTCACTTTCGCCACCACGCGCTTGGACTCCTCGGTGGTATGCGTCATGGGCTTTTCACAATACACATGTTTGCCCGCGGAAAGCGCGTCGAGCGTCATCTGCGCGTGCCAGTGCTCGGGCGTGCCTACGAGCACGTAATCGATTTCCTTCACTTCCAGAAGCCTGCGGTATTCCTTGTAGGGCTTGCCACCGGTGAGCTTCGCCGCTTTGTCCAGGCGCGGTTGGTAGACGTCGCAGACGCCGAGGATTTCGAGATTGTCCTTCTCGCGCATCTTCACCAGCGTGTTCATGTGATAGCTGGCCATGCCGCCGGCGCCGATGACGCCGATGCGCAAGCGCTCGTTGGCGCCTTTAATCTGCGCATAGCTGCGCGCTGTGAAGAGGGCGGTCGCGCTCGCCGCCGCAACGAACTCACGCCGGTTGATCGAATCCATAGGGCCAATTGTAGCTTGGGCGGAATGTTGAATGGGGAGACGTGGCGCGATGTTCACCAACCGGTCGCGAACAGACGCAGGGCCGCCTTGGCTCCGCAATGCTGGTATTTGTCGTAGGCCAGCGCGGCGCGCTCGCGAATCCGTTCGCCCGATTCTTTGCGAGCCCAACCGGCCAGCGCCGCTTCAACCGCATAAGCTTCCGGAGCCATGAGTCCGGTGGTCCAAAGCAGAGGTGTTGCTCCAGTCCAGCGTAATTGATCCGCGAAGTAATACCTGCTGGCGCACGAGAGTATCACCGCGTCGCGGCGTTTGTCGCCAGCCCCGTATTGGCATCGGTCGAGTCCGAAATCCATAAGGCCATCGTGGCCCACGTAGACTACCAGATCGGCGGCGCCGGCCGCGTTGACGAAGCCATGCTCGGGCAGCGTCACACGCTCGGGTGCGTGTCCGGCGGCGAAGGTGAAGAAGTCGGCTATCGCGCGCTTGATCTCGCGCCCACGGTAGGCATCCGCGATCACGTGAGCGTTGGCGTGACGATAGCGGAAGACGCAGCGCTCCAGCACCGCACCCCGGCCTGGAGCGCAGCGGCCGATACTCTCCCAATCGGCCGACCTCTTCAGAAAAGTCTTGAGGCCGTAGCCGGCGCCCCAGTATAGATTTCGTGCGGGGTCGTCGCCGTTGCCGATGGCGGGAGGTACGGGAACGATACCCTGGTAGCGGTTGTCGGCCAACGCGACCACCACGTGTGCCACGCGCGCGGGCGGAGTCTGTGCCTGGCCGGCGGCGCATGCGGCGATGGCACACAGCGCCATTAACCACGCATGGGTCCAGCCGGTCATGAGTTTTAGTTTACAGGAGCCGAATAGCGGCAGATGCCGGAAGTTAGGCCGGTTCGCCTTCGCGTTCTTTGCGTACGGCGTCCAGCACTCCGTTGATGAACGGGATACTCTCGTCGCCGGAGTAGCGTTTGGCGAGTTTCAGTGCTTCGTCGATGGCGATGGCCGCCGGCGAGATGCCGCTGATCATTTCGAAGATGGCCAGGCGCAGGATGTTGCGGTCCACCGCGGGCATGCGCTCGACGCGCCAATGCTCGGAGTGGCGCGCGATATTGGCATCGATTTCCTTGACACGGTCCACCACGCCGCGTGCGAGTTCGGCCATGAACGAATCGGCCGCCGGCGGGCGCGCCTCTTCGGGCGAGGACAGGCACTCGTAGTAGGAGTCGATGGCCGTGTCGATGGAATGGCCCAACAGGTCCCATTGGTAGAGGACCTGCAAGCAGCGTTCTCGTGATTTATGCCGTGCCGCCATCGGTTCGGCGTCTAGCTGGCACGCAGCCGGCGCATGAGGTTGCCCATTTCGACGGCGGTCATGGCCGCGTCGAAGCCCTTGTTGCCCGCTTTGGCTCCGGCGCGCTCGATGGCCTGCTCAAGTGAATTGGTCGTGAGCACGCCGAAGGCGATGGGGACACCGCACTCCATGGACGTCTGTCCGAGTCCCTTGGCCACTTCAGCGGCGATGTAGTCGAAGTGCGGCGTGTCGCCGCGGATGACGGCGCTTAGGCAGATGATGCCGTCGTGCCGCTTGGCGGCGGCCAATTCGCGCACCACCACGGGCATTTCCCAACTGCCGGGCACGCGCACCAGTTCGATGTCGTTCGTGTCGCAGCCGGTCCGCGTCAGGGCATCCATGGCGCCCGCCAGCAGCCGCTCGGTCACCACGCTGTTGAAGCGGCTCACCACGATGGCGAACTTCAGCCCTTTCGCTTCCAGATTTCCTTCGATCACTTTATTCGGCATGGCCTTCACCCCGCGGAGTTTGAAGTCGCAAGAATCCCGATTTGTACACCGTCACACGCATGCGCGCCGGGCACATATGGGATAATTGAACGTCAGAGCTTCATCATACCGCATGGATCCCTGTTACATACGCAACTTCTCTATCATTGCGCACATCGACCACGGCAAGTCGACGCTGGCCGACCGCCTGCTAGAAGTGACCGGAGCGCTAAGCCAGCGCGAAATGATGGAGCAGGTGCTCGACTCGATGGACCTGGAGCGCGAGCGCGGCATCACCATCAAGTCGCACGCCGTCCGGCTCAACTACCGCGCCGACGACGGGCTGGATTACCAACTCAACCTGATCGACACGCCCGGCCACGTCGATTTCACTTACGAAGTTTCGCGCAGCCTGCAAGCCTGTGAAGGCGCGCTGTTAGTCGTGGACGCTTCGCAAGGCGTCGAGGCGCAGACGCTCGCCAATACGTATCTGGCGCTGCATCACAACCTGGAAATCATTCCGGTCATCAACAAGATCGACCTGCAATCGGCCGAACCGGACCGCGTCAAGGAAGAGATCGAGCAGGTGATCGGCCTGGACGCGGCTCACGCACTGTTGGTAAGCGCGAAGAGCGGCGCCGGCATCCATGACGTGCTGGAATCGGTGGTGCACATGGTGCCTCCACCGCCGGGCGATCCGGAAGCACCGCTGCGGGCGCTGATCTTCGATTCGTGGTTCGATCCGTATCGCGGCGTCATCACGCTACTGCGCGTGATTGATGGCCGCATGCGCATGGGACAGAAGATTCGCCTTTTTTCGAACGGCGCAACGTTCGAGGTGGAAGGGTTGGGCTATCAGTCGCCCAAGCCAGTGCCGTGCCAGGAGCTTTCGGCGGGCGAGGTCGGCTACCTGTTCGCCAACATCAAGGTCGTGGCTGACGCGCAGATCGGCGATACCATCATGGACGCCGACAATCCGGCGCCGGAGCCGCTGCCCGG
>CAZDIZ010000281.1:0-4713 GCA_964505625.1 uncultured Solibacteraceae bacterium
TCACGGCAGCACCGTCAACGTTAATCGCGATGCGTTTGCCGGTGCGTGGTAGATGCGCTGGGTGGCTTTTTGGAAATCGGCTTCCGTGGCTGTGTTGATGTTCACGAATTTTTGCGGATTGCGGTCCGCTAGCGGGAACCAGCTACTCTGAATCTGCACCATCACGCGATGGCCTTTGCGGAACGCATGGTTGATGTCCGGCATGGTGAATTCCACTTTGGTCACGCGGCCGGGTTCGAACGGCTCGGGCTTTTCGAAACTGTTGCGGAAACGGCCGCGCATGGGCTCGCCGCGCACCAACTGTTGATACCCGCCCATTTTCGCGCCGCCCGAACTCACATCGCGCCGGTCGTCCGGATACACGTCGATGAGCTTCACCACCCAATCGGAATCCGTGCCGGAAGTGGAAACATACAGCGTCGCGGTGAGCGGTCCGGCGAGCGTGAGATCCGACTCCAGCACGCCGGTCTGATACACCACGACGTCGTTGCGCCGCGAGGCGAACCGCTGATCTTCGACCATGTACTCGTACACCATGCCCTGCTCAACGCCTGGAACGAAGGGCACGGGCCGGGCCGGGTCGCTGACATACTCGTCGTAAGGCAGCGGTGACGCCGCGGGCGGCTGGAAGTCCAGCTTTCCGCCGGGTTGCAGATAGAGCGGCTTCGCGACCGCTTGCCGCGGCGGCCAGGTGTCGTATTGGCGCCATTGATTGGTGCCGGTTTCGAAGACCGACGCTTCAGGCAGCTTCAACTCGCCCTTGCCCTTCAGATGGAAATTGAAGAACGGGAATTCGATGGCGTCACGATAGTGCAGGCTGGTCTTCGAATTGAAACTCACGTGGCCCAAGTGATCGCCGTCATCGTGTGCCCATCCACCGTGCGGCCACGGCCCTTCCACCAGCACGTTGTAAGTGCGCGGATTGTTCTTTTCGATGGCGCGATAAATGGCCAGCGGCCCGTAAACGTCTTCGGCATCCAGCCAACCACCCACGTTCAACACGGCGGGGCGGATGTTTTTGAGATGCGGCAGAATGGTGCGCGCCTGCCAGAAACCGTCGTAGTCCGGATGCTTTAGCGCTTCGTTCCAGAAGGGCACGCCGCCCTTGAAGTACTTCTTGTCGGCGTTGGCGAGCGGTCCCATTTCGAGGAAGAACTTATAGCCGTCGCTCATGCCGATTTCGAACGGCGGATCGGTCCGCCGCGTTGTGAGGCCAGGACGCGGACGTCCGAAAGAGCCGTAGAAGCGGAAGGTGTGCGCCAGCCAGAACACACCGTTGTGATGGAAATCGTCGCCAATGAACCAATCGGCGATGGGCGCTTGCGGTGAGACGGCCTTCAACGCCGGATGCGCATCCAGCAGGCTCATGGCGGCGTAGAAGCCCGGGTAGGAGATGCCCCAGATGCCCACGTGTCCGTTGTGGTTCGGAACCTTCCCGAGCAGCCACTCGATGCTGTCGTAAGTGTCGGAGGCTTCATCCACGTCCTGAGCGCCGCGCTTCGCGGCGATGTAGGGACGCACGTCGGCGAAATCTCCTTCCGACATCCAGCAGCCGCGCACGTCCTGGTAAACGAAAATGAACCCTTCGCGCGCGAACTTCTCCGAAGGCCCCAACGACGCTTTGTACTGGTCGGCTCCGTACGGCGCCACGCTGTAAGGCGTGCGCACCATCATGATAGGGTACTTCGTCGAAGTGTCCTTGGGCACGTAGACGGAAGTGAATAGCTTCTTGCCGTCCCGCACGGGGATTTCGTATTCGTACTTCGTGTAGTGCGCCTTGATGTATTCGACGCCCTGCGCCGAAACCAACAACGCCGCTGAGAACAGCAACCACAGGATTCGCATGGGTGCTCCTTTGTGGATAGCAGTAAATCCCCAGTATATTTACATTCCGGCTTTCGATTCGAGGCTGCGCCACAAATACCACGACGCCACCGTGGCCCAGGGCCGCCAGGCGCTCCCGCGCTGCTCCACTTCGACGGGCGTGGGCATCTCGTCCAGCGCGTAGGCTTTGCGAATGGCCGCGCGGATGCCCAGGTCGCCCACCGGAAGAACGTCCGGGCGCCGCAGCGCGAAGATCAGGAACATGTGCGCGGTCCAGACGCCGATGCCTTTCACCCGCGTAAGCGTTTCGACGACCGCGTCGTCATCCAGTTCCGGCAGCGCGCCGAAATCCACGTCTCCGTCGCGAGTCTGAGTTGCCAGATCGCGTATGTAGGCGATCTTCTGTTTCGACAACCCCAACGTGCGCATGCGCGCCGGCCGCAGCTTCAGGACATTTTCCGGAGTCACATCGCCGTCTACCGCATCCGATAAGCGGTTGTAGATGGTGAGAGCCGCCTTGCCGCTCAGTTGCTGATACACAATGGACTTGGCCAAGGTGTCGAATCTGGGTTCGAGGTATTCGATCCGGTAAGGGCCGATCCGGTCGATCAAGCCGCCCATTACCGGGTCGGCATTTCGCAAGTGACGTAAAGCTTTACGCATGGGAGAAACACAAATCGCGCGCGCCGCGTCTTCTAGGTTGACATTGTAACCGTATGTTTCGCTTCTCTGCTCTTCCCTTGTTGCTGACGCTGGCTATTCCCCTTGCCGCTCAAGTACCTGACGACCAGGCGCCCGTCATCAAAGTCGATGTCGATATCGTCAACCTGCTGTGTTCGGTCCGCGACAAGCACGGGGCCTACGTTCCGAACCTGACCAAGGACGATTTCACCATCTTTGAAGACGGCAAGCCGCAAACCATCCGCTACTTCAACCGCGAAAAGGACCTGTCGCTGACCATCGGCCTGCTGGTGGACGTCAGCGGCAGCCAGGAAAGGCTGATCGATGTCGAGCGGCGGGCGGCCATACAGTTCTTCGCCTCGGTACTGGGCAAGAAGGACCAGGCGTTCCTGATCAGCTTCGGCACGGAGGCCGAACTGCTGCAGGACTACACCAATTCGCATCGCTTGCTGCGCGACGCGTTGGAGAAGTTGCGCGTGAACGCCGCCGTCACCGGTTTGCATCCGGGGCCGGTGCCGACCATGTCGCAGCCTCGCGGCACGGTGTTGTTTGACGCCGTGTATCTGGCCACGACGGACCGTTTGAAGGGCGAAGTGGGCCGCAAAGCCGTGGTGCTCATCACTGACGGCGTGGACCAGGGAAGCCGACTCAAGCTCTACGACGCCATGACGGCGGCGCAGAAGGCCGACGCGGTCATCTACGGCATCTACTACGTGGATCCGTCCGCCTACGGCTCGGGCCACGGGCTCGGGTACACGCCGAGTGATTCCGATTTGAAGAAGATGTCGGAGGAAACCGGCGGCAAACTGTTCCGCGTGGGCAGGAAAACCTCGCTTGACGACATTTTCCGCGAACTGCAGGAAGAGCTGCGCAACCAGTATTCGATCGGCTACACGCCCACCAACGAAGCCAAGGACGGCAAGTTCCGAAAAATCGAAATCCGCATGCGCGACAAGGACTGGAAGGTGCAGGCGCGCAAGGGATACTTCGCGGTTGCGCCTTGAGCGGGTGTACAATCGTACGGCAGTAATGACTTCAAGAACGGCTGGGGAGGTGCTCTGTGCGAGTGCTCGTGGCCGATAAATTCGAGCAAACCGGGCTGAACGGCTTGGCAGCGCTCGGGTGCGAAGTTTCCTGTGAACCCGGATTGAAGGATCAGGCGCTCGCTGAACGGGTTGCCGAACTCAAACCGGATGTCCTAATCGTGCGCTCCACCAAAGTGGGCGAGGCTGTGCTTGCGGCCGGACCGCTCAAGCTCGTGGTTCGCGCGGGCGCCGGTTACAACACCATCGACGTGGCGGCGGCGTCCCGCCAGGGCATCTACGTCTCGAACTGCCCGGGGAAGAACTCGATCGCGGTGGCCGAACTGGCATTCGCGCTGATCCTGGCGCTCGACCGGCGCGTAGTGGACAACGTGAACTCGCTCCGTGCCGGCGAGTGGAACAAGGCGGAATTCTCGAAGGCCCGTGGGCTGTTCGGCCGCACTCTGGGCTTGCTCGGAGTAGGCAGCATCGGCGGCCAGATGATTCCGCGTGCGAAAGCCTTTGGGATGCGAGTGGTGGCCTGGAGCCGCAGTCTCGGCGTGGAAAAGGCGGAAGCGCTCGACATTGAGCGCCGGGATTCGCCCCACGAGGTCGCCGCGGTGGCCGACATCGTGAGCGTGCATCTTTCCTTGACGCCGGAAACGCGCGGGCTGTGCGACGCGGGCTTTTTCGCGGCGATGAAGAAGGGCGCTTATTTCATCAACACGGCTCGCGGCGAAATCGTCGATGAAGAAGCCCTGAAGGCCGCGATGCGGGAGAAGGGCATTCGCGCGGGTCTGGATGTCTTCGCCCAAGAGCCGGCCGGCGGGACGGGCGAGTTCACCAGCGAGATCGCGCGGATGCCGTCGGCTTACGGCACGCACCACATCGGCGCGTCCACCGAAGAGGCGCAGGAGGCCATTGCGGCGGAGGCGGTACGGATTGTGCGCATGTTCCAGGAGACCGGCAAGGTGCCGAATGTCGTCAATCTCGCCCGCAAGACGCCCGCCACCTGCGCGCTGGTGGTGCGCCATCTCGACCGGCCGGGCGTGCTTGCGTCGGTGCTCGACGCCATCAGTGCATCGAAGATCAACGTCCAGGAAATGGAGAATGTGGTCTTCGAAGGAGCCGAAGCGGCCGTGGCCCGAATCAACCTCGAAACCATCCCCCCGGAAGCCACGCTGCA
>CAZDIZ010000282.1:0-4622 GCA_964505625.1 uncultured Solibacteraceae bacterium
CCGGAAGATCCTCGATCTGCTTGACGCACCACACTAGGTACGGCGAAATCGGGCAGAGGGGAGTGTCGCGCTCTGTGGAAATCACCAGACACCCCATTTGAGAGAGGACTTCGAGAATTCCTGCGCGCGAAATCAAACGCGCTTGCATTCAGTTTCTGAAATTGGTATATTTCTGGTGGCTCACTGGGACTATGCAAAATCTTCGGCAGTTTGCGAAGTGTATCTCTCTACTGGGACTTGCCGCGACGTCGGCATTCGCTCAGTTCACTCAAATCTCGACGCCCGACGCGGCGTACACGAGTTCCACAACCCTCATCCCGATCACGGCTGCGAACGGGACCACGGGCATTAACTCCGTGACCGACGGCTCTCAAACGATTACACTGAGCACGGGCCTGACTGCGGGCCAGGTGGGTGTCAGCGGCTGGTCAACCTGGAACAGCCCGCCGAATGCGGAAACGGCGACGCCGAAGGTATTGCTCCGCACTAGCACGCTCGCGTCCTTGGAGCTGACGCTCTCGACTCCGACGACCACGTTCGGCTTCGAATTGGAGCCGAACACCTTCGGAGTGTTCCCGATCTCCGTGGCGTTCATGAACGGCGCCACGACGCTGGGGACGGTCACGCGCTCGCCGGACGGCTCGTCTGGTTCGCTGCTGTTCGCCGCCACCAGTTCCACGCCGATTACAAGCGTTGTCATCACGGCAACGAGTGGCGGCAATGGCTATGCCGTTGCCCAGTTCCGGTACAGCGCCACAACGCCAAGTGTACCCGTTCCTACCCTCGGTGAATGGGGCATGATCGGGCTTACCGTGCTTCTGGCCTTCTACGGCTACACCCAGCTTCTCGGACGCGGCGAAGTGCGCGGCAAAGCTTAATCTCGAGGAACAGGGGACCGTCCCTTCTCCCCCACTCCTACCCGCTGCTGTTCCGATGCGAGTGCTCCAGGCGCAGTTCGAGAGCTTGCATGCCCAAACGGCTCACTCAAACACACTAGCCGGCATGGTTTTCAGATTGGCGGCGATGGCTGGCGTGAAATCCATCTGCCCAAGCACGGATTCCGCGAGGTCGATCCCGGGGGCAATCTCAATCAGCTCCAGGCCCGATTCTGTTAGTCGAAATACGGCACGCTCGGTGATGTAGAGTACTTCTTTGCCTCGGCGCATTGCTTCCGGCCCGCTGAACGTGATCTGTTCGACGCTCCGAGCGAACTTCCTTGCCTTCCCCTCCGCGCGGATTTTCAGTTGGCCGTTCTCAAAGGTCGTCCGCAGGCCGCCGGCGGTGAAGGTGCCCACGAAAACCACTTTGCCGGTGGGCTGGGCGATATTCATGAATCCACCAACTCCCGGAATACGGCCGGCGAACTTGCTGACATTCACGTTGCCCTCCGAGTCGCACTCCGCCATGCTGAGGAATGCGGCATCGAGGCCGCCGCCGCTGTAATAGTCGAACATGTAGGACTGATCGATGATCGCCATGGGATGAACGGAAGCGCCGAAGTTCAGTCCGCTGGCCGGAACCCCGCCCACCGCGCCGGCCTCCACCGTCAAGACAATGTCATCCAGCCGGTTCCGCTCTCTGGCGATTTGCGCGATGCCTTCCGGAATGCCGATCCCCAGGTTTACGACATCGCCATCCTGAATCTCGTCGAGCGCGCGCCGGGCTATGTAACGCCGGGCATCCTCGTCGATCGCCGCCATCTCGATTTCGCCGGTATCTCCTTGCGTGATGTAGCAGGGATTGAATTGTTCCGCGAAGGTCTGCATGTGGTTGGTCTTACTTCCAAGCACCACGACGTCGACAAAGATGCCCGGCAGCCGGATGGCCTTGGGATCGCGCGAGAAGTCGTCCGCCATCCGGTCCACCTGGACAATCACTTTGCCCCCGGAATTCCTGGCTGCCTGGGCGATTGACAGGGCTTCGCCGGTTAGCACTTCATCGTCAAACGACACGTTGCCAAATGAATCGCTGGCCGTGCCTCGCAGCAGCGCGATATCGACAGGGAATGCCTTGTAGAGAAGCCACTCTCGTCCCCCCACTTGCACGAGTTCAACCAGATCTTCGACGGTGCGCTGGCTCAGTTTTCCGCCTCCCCGGCGCGGATCGACAAAGGTTCCCAGGCCAACGTGAGTGATGGTTCCGGGATTGTGCGCCGCAATGTCCCGGAAGAGTTGCACGATCACTCCCTGAGGAAAGTTGTACGCTTCGATCTCGTTTTCGGTCGCCAGCCTGCCGAGCTTTGGAGCGAGGTTCCAGTGTCCTCCGACCACGCGCTTGACCAGTCCCTTGAACGCGAAATGGTTGAGGCCGCGATCCCGGCCGTCGCCTTGCCCGGCGGCGTAAACCAGGGTCAGGTTTCGCGGCCTGGACTCGGCCTGGAAGCGCCGCTCCACGGCGAGCGTCAACTCCTCAGGGTGAGCGCATCCAACAAAACCGCTGGTGGCAACGGTGGCATTGTCGGGGATCAATCCGACCGCGTCGGCCGCCGACAGAAACCTCACTCTTCTCATCGCGTGGACATTCCTCCAATCGATCAATGTTACTTCCATTGACTCCCGCATGTGCCCTTCCGGAATCTGGTATCCATTGAGTGATGCGCTGCCCGGTCAAGGCACACGCCGGGGCCGGGATGCGTTGTTTCCGCGCGAAGTTCGGGCGCATCCGGTATCGGGAATCTAGTCAGGTGCGGCAGGGAATGGGAGGAAGTGACAGATGATCGAGACAGGGCTCAAGGGAAGAGCGGTGATCGTGACCGGGGCCGCTTCCGGCATCGGGCGCGCAACCGCGCTTCGTTTCGCGCGAGAAGGTTGTCGCGTGGCGGCGTGGGATATCAAGGACGATTCGGCCGCGCAGTTGGTGGAGGAGCTTGTTCAGGCGGGAGGGGAAGCCTTCTTCCAGACCGTGAACGTCGCCGATTCGAAGTCCGTGGACGCAGCCGTGGCCGAGGTGGTGGAGCGCTGGGGCCGGGTGTATGTCCTGGTGAACAACGCGGGCATTATGCGCGACGCGCAGCTTGTGAAATACAAGGGCGGCGCGGTGGTAAGCATGATGTCGGACGAGGCTTTCGATACCTGCATCGGCGTGAACTTGCGCGGCGTGTTCAACTGCACGCGCGCCGTGGTTCCGCACATGATTGAGGGCGGCGGCGGGGTGATTCTCAACGCCTCATCGGTGGTCGGCCTTTATGGCAATTTCGGGCAGACCAACTATGTCGCTTCCAAGTCCGGCGTGATCGGGATGACCAAGACCTGGATGCGGGAGTTGGGCCGATACAACATCCGCGTGAATGCCGTGGCGCCGGGGTTCATCTTGACCGACATGCTGAAGCAAGTCCCGGAAAACGTCCTGGCTTCGTTTACCCAACGAACGCCGATGGGACGGCTTGGAAAACCCGACGATATCGCCGAGGCCTACCTATGGTTGGCGTCCGACGCCGCGACCTTCGTATCGGGCGCTGTTTTGAGCGTGGATGGCGGCGCCGTGACCGGCACCTAAGGAGGCACTTTGAAAAACATCTACGTCGCGACATTTCATCAATCCAAGTTCGGCAAGTTGCTCGGCATGGCGGTTCCTGAGATTCTCAGGAACTCCGTGGAGGGCGCCTGCGGGCAGATCGGCGTTCCAGCTTCGGCGTTGGATGTGGCGTCGGTAGGCGCGGCCTGCAATTTCACGCTCAATGAACAGGGGCTGCTCGCCGGACTCATCGCCATGGTGCCGGGAATGGAAGGCAAGCCGATTGAGTCCGTGGAAAACGCCTGCGCTTCCGGCGGGCAAGCCGTACTGTCCGTCATTCATAAGTTGCAGCTCGGCCTTGGCGACACAGGCATCGCGGTCGGTTACGAAAAGATGCGCGACGTCCAGGGGAAGATGGACGGCGGACTTATCGGAAAGGTCCTCGGCTATTTCAGCCACCCGGACGAGCGCGAAGGCAAGACGTTTGTCTTTCCGCATATCTTCGCCGAAGTGATGCAGGCTTACATGCTGGAGCACGGAGTCCCGGAAGAACATCTGGCGCGGATCGCGGTTGAAGAGTACGCGAACGCCAACCACAATCCCAACGCCCAGATGAGTAATGTCCACCTCACGCTGGAACAGGCGATGAAGATCGAGGGCATCAACCGCTACATCTTCGACGGCTTGCCCTTGAAGACCTACGACTGCTCCCAGATCACCGACGGTTATGCGTCTCTGATTCTGGCGACTGAAGAAGGACTGGCGAAACTCGGTGTGCCAAAGGCGCAGTGCATTGAAATCGCCGGCTGGGGCCAGGCAACCGACCCAATCAAGAAGAACGGTCGCGATGTGTTGCATCCAACCGGCGCCCTGAAGGCCATGCGCCAGGCGTACGCAATGGCCGGTCTGACTTCGGCTGACATCAACGTGGCGGAGGTACACGACTGCTTCAGCGTGATGGGGGCCATCGGCACCGAAGTGATCGGCAAAGCGGCGCCCGGCAAGGGCGCGCGGTATTGGGTGGACGGCAACGCGCGGCCGGATGGCGAGTGCGGAATCAACACCTCCGGGGGCCTGATAGCCAAAGGCCACCCCATTGGCGCGACCGGAATCGCCATGGTCGGATGGGCGGGGCTACAGTTGCAGGGCAAGGTTGCGCCGCAGGTTCA
>CAZDIZ010000283.1:0-1533 GCA_964505625.1 uncultured Solibacteraceae bacterium
AAGGCGGCAACAACGAGCGCATGGTGGGCAACGCGCTGAAGAGCCGGCGCAAGAATCTGATCATCTCGAGTAAGTCGGGATCGCCGACCAAAGCCGGCGCGCTGGCGCACCTGGACACCAGCCTGCAAACCATCGGCACGGATTTTCTAGACATCTGGTACCTGCACGCCAAGAACTCGGGCACGGAAATTACTGACGAGTTGTTGGAAGCGCAGGCCGAGGCCAAGAAGGCCGGAAAGATTCGCTTCGCCGGTGTCAGTACGCACAAGGGGCAGGATTCGGTGATCGAAGCTGCCATCAAGTGCGGCAAGATCGACGTCGTGCTGGTGGGCTACAACTTCGCCACCGATTCGAAAGTGGGCGATGCCATCGCCGCGGCGCACAAAGCCGGTTTGGGCGTGGTCGGTATGAAAGTGATGGCGGGCGGATACCGCCGCATGAAGCCGGGCGAAAAGGCTTACGACGTAATGAAGCGCGACGGCGCTCCGGGAGCCGCGCTGCGTTGGGTGTTGAACAATCCCAACATCGATACCACCATCCCGAGCATCACCGACATGGAGCAGCTCGACGAAAACTACAAGGCCATGTCGGAGAAGTTCACCGCCTCGGATGAGAAGGTTCTGGCCGAGCAACTCGATTTCATCCGTCCGCTCTACTGCCGGCAGTGCGGTGCTTGTGACGGCAAATGCCCGCAGGGCCTGCCCGTGTCGGATGTGCTGCGCTATTTGATGTATGCCGACGGTTACGGGCAGTATCCGCTGGCGCGCGAACGTTTCCTCGAGTTGTCGTCCGAAGTGACCGGCGTGCGCTGCCGCGAGTGTTCGGGTTGCACCATCCAGTGCCCCAACGGCGTGCAGGTGAGCGAGCGCCTGATTCGCGCGCAGGAACTGCTGGCATGAAACGTCTGCTGGTATTGATCGTGGCGTCCGCCGCCCTGTTCGCGGCGGCGCCCGACTGTTCGTTGGTGGAAGGCTGGCAACAAAAAGGTCCCGCGCGCACCTTCACGGCCGACAACCTGTACGACTACATGAACGGAAATTCGGAAGGGTATCTGATTTACCAGTTCGTGCGCATGAACGGTGTCACCTGCACGTCGGGCGACACAACCATCGTGTTCGATATTTCGGAGATGGCAAGCCCCGATGCGGCTTTCGGCATCTTCGTATCCAACCGCGATCCGCGCCAGAAGACCGAGAAAATCGGCATGGCCGGCCAAGTGTTGCCCCAACGTGCGATCTTCGCCAAAGACAAGTTTTTTGTTGAGTTGGCCGCCAATCCCGCCGGAGACCACAGCCTTGTGCTGCGGCGCTTCGTGGCGGCCATGGAGAAGCGCATCGAGGGGCGAACCACGCTCCCCGATGCGCTCGCATGGTTTCCGCCCGAGGGGTTGGATGCCGACGCCATTCGCCTGGTGCCGGAGAGCGTGCTCGGATTGCGCATGCTCAAACGCGGCTTCGTCGCGCCCTACACTAGCGGCAAAGCGTTCCTGATTCCGGAAGCGACGCCCGCTTCCGCCACCAGCGTATTCGAGCG
>CAZDIZ010000283.1:1633-3051 GCA_964505625.1 uncultured Solibacteraceae bacterium
GCCAGATACGTCACGCCCGTGCTCTGCACCACGCTCAGCAGCGCCAGCGTGTTGCGGGCGTCGGCGAGTGCGCGGTGGGCGACGTCCACCGCGATCTGGTGTTTGGCGAGCAAGTTTTGCAGGCCTTTCGACGCGAATCCTTTGCGATACCAGCCGACGCCGTCCATCGAACAGGCCCACTTGATGGTGGCGGCTTCCGGAAACAGGCGCACCACGAAGCCGCGATCGAACTTGGCGTTGTGCGCGATGATCACTTCGGCGCGCGAAAGGATGGCGCGCACTTTGTCCCGATCCAGATCGTGCCCGCGCACATCTTCCCATCTGAGGCCGTGCTGCGCGGTGGCATCCGGCGGGATGGGCCTGCCGGGATCGCGCAGGCCTTCGTACTCAGCGATCACTTCGACGGGCGCGCCGGTCGAGCGATTGAACGAGAACAGCAGTAGGCCTATTTCCACTACTTCATCGTTCGAGTGGCTGAAGCCCGTCGTCTCGACGTCGACGACGGCGGCGTAGCCCAGGCTGGCGGTTTCGTGGTTCTCCGGCACTCGCTCAGGATAGCACTCCACTGAGGCGATTCCATTGGACTATAATGCCCAGGATCGATCGGGAGGGATTATGCCGTTCATGACGCGTCGAGTCTTCCTGGATGCGGCGGGAGCTACTGCCGCCATGCCCACTCTGGCTGCCGCGCAGCCGGGTGCGTTGTTCGCCGGCACGCCGTTGCGCTTGAAGCCGGTGTTCATTTGGTCGCTTCCCACCAAGCGTGAGTTCGCTAGTTGGCGTCCTTACGGAGGCTTGACGACGCGTGCCGAGGTGGACGAGGAGGCAAAGCGCATCGCCGAAGAAGTCCGCAAGCTGGCATCAGCGGCGGAATTTCCCATCGACGTCCAACCGCTTGCGACGGTCAACAGCGCCGCCGAAGCCGGAGCCGCGGCCGATGCCGACACGGACGCGTTCCTCGTCTACGCTTACGACGGACCGCGGCAGTGGCTCGAAACGATCGAGTACTCGCGCAAGCCCACCGTGCTGTTTCTACGGCAGAAGTCGGGGCCGTTCTACTGCTGGTACGAGAATGCGCACTACCGTTTTCTGCGTGTGAACGAAGACACGCCGCGCCAGCCGTATATGGATTTCGATGACGTCGTGGTGGACGACTACACCGAAGTGCTGTGGCGGCTGCGCGCGCTCTATGGTTTGAAGAACGCGCGCGGCACGCGCTCGCTGGCCATCGGCGGGCTCAAGTCCTACAGCGCGCCGGGGCAACAGTACGGCCCGGCCCACGTGCGCGACGTGTGGGACTACGCGCTGGTCACGGTGAGCGACGAGGAAGTCACCGAGCGCGTCGCCAAGGCCCGGCAGGATGCCGCCGCCGTGGCCGATGCTGAACGCCGCGCCGCCGCGCTGTTGAACGAGCCCGG
>CAZDIZ010000283.1:3151-4578 GCA_964505625.1 uncultured Solibacteraceae bacterium
CGCACTATCCGCACCACGGTTCGATGACGCTGGCGCACTGTGCCACGCCGCGACGCATGAACGGCCGCGACAACGAGCCGACCAAGATCATGACGCATTACGAATCGGACTACGGCGCCGCCACGCGTGTGGAATTCACCAAGGGCCAGGTGCTCACCAACCTGGTGCCCAACCTGACGTGCACAAAGTGGTTGGGGTATCGGAGCAAGATCGTGGATGTGCCGAACTACCCCGCCTGCCGCTCGCAAATTGACATGGCAATCGACGGCGACTGGCACAAACTACTTCACGACATGCCCGGGTTCCACACCGTGGTCTGTTACGGCGACTACCTGCGCGAGGTCGGCTACGCGCTGAAGAAAACCGGCATTGCATGGCAGAACGTCAGCGGCGCGTAGCGTTGCGCGCCGTGGCTCCGCTGACAGCGTGCGCGGCGACAGACACCGCACTTGGAATCAGCGTTTGAAGTACAGATGCAGCATCGCCAGCCCGGAGCAGAAGCACCCGACCCAGACGAGCCAGCTCCTGGGCAGCAGTCTGGGCGATTGGAACGGCGCGGCGAGATTGCCCAACGGACGCAGGCCTCGGCCCATGGAAGTCAAACGGCCCTGTCCTCGGATCTGCACGAAGACTTGAATCAACCAAATGGAGACGGGTGCGCCGATCAGCAACCAACGCAGCCATACGACGGTCCGGGCAGGCTCCCAACTATGCTGCATCGCATAGCTGGCTAGAATGGCAAGGAAAAACCAACGCATAAGACCGACAACTTGCAGAGCGTAACGCCGCTGCGCCTGGGAAAGCTGGTAATACTGCTCGGTACGTTCTGCCGGCAGCGGATACCGGTTGCGGACGATGAGTATTTGCGAGGCGGCCAGGGCCAGGACAACGTAAGTAGTTACTGCCGGTGGCTGCCACTGCGTCCGGGCGTCACCATGTGTGACAAGCGCGGCCCAACTCAACACCATGATTGCCACCGACAGCGATTCCATGCGCCAGGAAAGATGGGCGCCAAGCCAGCGCGGCTCTAACGCAACCGCTACTTTCGTCTGGACGTTTGCGCCCGTATCCAGGCCGTGCCGCACCCAGAGCGCGAGGCCGATGATCATGGCGACGAAAACGATCGCACTGCCTCCAGCCCAAACTGGCACCAGATCCAAGCGGTGCATTCCCAATATGGTGGCGATGATGGCGGCTTCGATCAGGTGTTCGGTCAGGATGATGGCGCGATACCGCTTCAGCCATGAGATGCCGGGGCCTTCATAAAACCCTTCCGGTACTTCCACGTTCCAGAAGAACCGGGGGCCATGTTCGAGCGGCATCCTCCAGAGCCTGTGGACCAGGACGTAGATGCGAAACAGGACCAGCATCGCAGTGACGGACAGCATCAAGAGACTGCCAGCATGCGCGTTCATCGGGTGGCTCCT
>CAZDIZ010000284.1:0-2498 GCA_964505625.1 uncultured Solibacteraceae bacterium
ATTCGGCAGGTGATCAAATGACTTCGCGTCAACGGGTAGAACAAGTCGTCAATTTCCAGAAGCCGGATCGCGTTCCGATCGACCTTGGCGGGATGAAGGCGTCGGGAATCGCGGTCTCCGCGTACAACCGTCTCAAGAAACACCTCGGTATGCCGGGCACAACCAGAGTTCTGGATGCCCGATTCATGATTGCCGCGGTCGAGGAAGTGGTCCGGCAGCGCTTCCACCTGGACGTGATTCCCTTGGACACTTCCCTGGTCTTCGACGCGATCCAACCCGATGACCAGTGGGTGCGCCGGAAACTGTTCGGCGGCGATGAGGCGCTCTTCCCTCCCGGCACGCGTATCCAAGAGGAGCCCAATGGCGACTGGCGCTTGCTCAATGCCGATGGTTTGCCGACTTCCTTTCGCATGCCCAAGGGCGGATCCTACTTCGACGACACCTTGTTCGGCATCAGCGACGGCGAATTCGACCCCGCCGAATTCGAGCCCATCACAACCATCCCGGATGAACGCTTGCGAACCTTGCAGGACTACGGCCGGCAGCTTCATGAAAGCACCGATTACGCGTTGCTCGGTTGGGGGTACGGAGTGTGCTTTCTGGGGATGAGCCTGATCACGGATCGAAGAAACAATGTGACCATGGGCATGCCCCTCGACTGGATGCTGCGGCTGAAGACCGAGAAGCAAAGCTGTCACGAGATGATGGACAGATCGGTGGAAGCTTACATCCAGTGCCTCAAGCTGCTCAACCAGGCGGTGGGCGATTACTGCTTTGCCTGGGGAATCGCGGCGGACGATTCCGGCACACAGCGCGGCGAATTCATCAATCCCGATCTGTGGGTGGAGATGATCAAGCCGCATTACCGGAAGCTATGCGATTGGGTCCATGCGCACACGCGCATGAAGACGTTCTTTCATTGTTGCGGCTCAATTGAAAGACTCATCCCGCACCTGATTGAGGCCGGGGTCGACATCCTGAACCCGATCCAAACCTCCGCCGCCAACATGGAGCCCCGCCGGCTCAAGGAGAAGTACGGAGATCGTTTAGTGTTCTGGGGCGGAGGATGCGATACGCAGCAAATTCTGGCGAAGGCCACGCCGGACGAGGTCCGCCAGCATGTCAAAGAACGGCTGAGCATCCTGGCCCCCGGCGGAGGATATGTATTCAACCAGGTCCACAATATCCAAGCCGATGTTCCACCTGAAAACATCGTGGCAATGCTGGATGCGGCCTACAACTACGGCTCCTATACGGCAGACACATAGAACTCAGGGACGTTCAAGATCCGCGCGCACCGAGGTGCGGCTGGCTGCGATCGCGGCGTATCCAGTTGTATGCGACAAGTGAGTTTCGCCAGAAGTATTTCTCGGCTACTCTTTCTCCCTTGGCACAGAAATAGTCCCGCACGATTTGGACGATAACAGGCAGATTGTCTACCGCGGGTCCGTTGGGCCAGTCGCTACCGAAAATCAGCCTGTCCTCGCCGAACGTTTGGAGGTGGTAATCGAGAAGCGGCTTATAGAGCGCCGGGTCGGTTGAGGGCTTACCGTCCGCAATGCGCATGAGCGCGGAGACCTTGATGTACACCGTGGGCCGCTTGGCCAATTCGCGCAGGTTCGCTTCGACGGCTGTCCTGGCATTGGTATCCAGCCGCCCCATCATGGCGGGGAGGTGATCGACAATGATTCGAAGCCCCGGCACCTTATCGTTGACGCGGAGGATCGCCTCTATCAGATCGGGTTGCGGGTTGGCCGTGTCCAGAACCAAACCGGCCTGCTGCATCAGCTTCAGTCCTTCGATGAACGCTGCGTTGCCAACCTGGCCCACCAGGTTGTAGCCCCAGAGATTGCCGTAGCGAATGCCGAGAAAGAGCCTGTTCTTGTGATATCGATCCAGGTATTCCTTGAACTCGGGCTTCTCGGGCCGAAGATTGCCGATCACGCCCACCATCATGGGGTCGCTCTGCGCAACTTGGAGCACCCAGAGGTTGTCTTCAATCCAGGGACTGGCTTCGACGTGAATGGCTCCAACAACTCCCAACGGCGATGCCAGTTTACGGTAGCGTGCGGGAAATGCGGGCTCCGTGTTTTCCCCGCCGCCGCTATAAGGGGCGCCCTGTGGCCGCGTCTGATCGAACAGATGGATGTGGCAGTCGACGATGGGTACCGCCGCCGATCGAGCCGCAAAGGCGGCGCTCACCGCGGAACCCAGAAACACCCTTCGAGAAACCTCGCTCATGCAGGTCAACTTTAACACCCCCGAGGGGTCAGCCTGGTATGGCACCAATTTCCGTAAGCCACCTCGCCCTCGTTCCGGGGAGTATCATTGCCAACACGAGGTGATTTCATGCGGATCTTGGCGTTGTTTCTGGCTCTCGCGCTGCCCGCCTTGGCTGCCGGCACTTTCGTCGTACGCGACGCGCACCCCAGCGCCGTGATTGTCTCCCGCGATGCCGGGCAGTTCGCCGCGCTCGAATTGCAGCGTTACGTGGAAGC
>CAZDIZ010000284.1:2598-4568 GCA_964505625.1 uncultured Solibacteraceae bacterium
TTCCTCATCACCAAGGACGTTCTTCCCGAGCGCGTGCGCGATCTGCCGGCGCCGGACATCCAACTCAAAATCGAAACGCCGTTCCCGCGCCGCGGTCTGCTGATATCGAACATCTACCCCAGCCGCGGCATCTGGCATTTGAGCGAAGTGAAAGCGTTCCTGGACCAGATGGCCAAGATGAAGATGAACTACCTGCAGTTCTTCTGGTTTGAGCACGAGCCCTGGATCGACTTCACCTATCGCGGCGAACACAAACTGCTCGGCGACGCCACCACCAAGGAAACCGGCTACATGACCTGGCGCTACCACTACGGTTCGCAACTCACCAAGGACGTCGCCGTGGGCCGCGAGCACTTCCGTGGGCGTGAACGCATGGCTCCGGCCGAATTCCAGCATGTGGAAACACCCGAACAGGCCTTCACCGTCGCGCGCGACTTCCTCCGCGAGATCATACGCTACGCGCGCACGCGGCACATCCACGTCTGGCTGTGCATCGATCCAACCACATTGCAGGCCAACCATGCGCGTATGGCTCGCCGCGCGACGAATCTGCAACTGCCCTTCCACCCGATCCTGGGCACGCACATGTGTCCCGCCGATTCCGCGCTGCACGAAATCAATGCCGAGCGCATCAAAGCGCTCGCCGAAACCTATCCGGAAGCCGAAGGCTACGTTCTGTATCTGCCGGAAATGTACCCGAACTGCCCGAGCGCCGAAGATCAGGCCCTGTTCGCGAGCGAGCGCGCCAGCTTCGACGGCGTGCTGAAACTCTGGGAACCGTACAAAGGTTACGAGCGCAAACCCGACATCGTGCGCGACTCCAACATCGGATCCGTGCACATCGCCCGCAAGGCCCTGGAAGCGCGCGACCGCGTGGCGCCCCGCGCGCGCATCGCCATCGGAGGCATTGGCCGCGGCTATCTGCTTCCCTTCCTCGACAAGCTGTTTCCGAAGGACGTGCCGTTCACCGATATGGAGTCGCGCGCTATTTGGACTCCGGCGGGCGTGCCCATGGAGTATTTCGGACGGATGGGCGAGCGCGAGCGGACGCTGGTGCCGCGCATGGACGACGACAGCGCCATGTTCGGCATGCAGTTCAACCTGAACCTGTACTACAAGGACCGCATGCTGGAAGGCTCTCTCGAAAACGGCGTCGCCGGTTTCGCGGGCCAGCTCAATCGCGCGCGCGGCACCGAACAGAACACACGCTATCTCGCCGCCGGAGCCTGGCGCCCGCATCTCACACCGCAAGAGTTCTACGCCGACTACGCGGCGCGTCTGTTCGGCGAACGCGCGCGGGCGCGCGTCGAGACCGCCTTCGCCACTCTGGAAGAGAATGAAGCGTACCTCGGCTGGACCGGCGCGGGTAACTTCGGCTGCTGCGGCGTGATCCCGGAGGTGTCGCACGCCTACCGTTACTACCGTCAGCCGAATCCTTTCGACGGCCCTGAAAACTGGGACGGATTCCGAGCGAACAGCAACAAGCAGATCCCCCAGTTCCTGCACGCCGCCGGACTGCTGGACCGGGCCGTGAGCGAACTGCGCGCCGCCGAGCCGCTCACCGCCGCGCACGGCAAAGCCGAGTTGGCCTACCTGATCAACAAGACCGAGTCCTATGCCATGCTGTTCCGGACGCTGGTCGCCGCGCGCCGCGCGTATTTGGCTTTCGACGACGCCTTCCGCGGACGCAAGCAGACGGGTGAAGCCGAATTCGTGCGCCGTCTGGACGCGTCCATGGAAATGCTGCGCGAAGCGCGCAAGATGGGCCGCCGTACCACGGAGAAGTTCGCCGAGATCATCGACCACCCATCGGACCTGGGAACCCTGTACCGCGCAAGCCTGTTTCTGGTGACCGGCCTGGAACTAGCCGAGAAGACCTTCGAGAACATCTGGAACTTCCACCACGGCCGCGACTACACCCATCCGGTCGAGTGGACCAAAATCTACCACCCCTACCCGACCTTCGCCCC
>CAZDIZ010000285.1:0-4548 GCA_964505625.1 uncultured Solibacteraceae bacterium
TTCGTCGCGGCCGATCTTCAGTTTTCCTAAGTTGCCGAGTACGGTGAGGGCGATGCGGCTTGGGTCGAACAGTTCTCGCGCTACGGCTGCCACGGCTTCGGCGGTGACGCGCTCGATGCCCTGGAGCATCTCATCGAGCCCGAAGAAGCGGCCGAAGTAGAGTTCCTGGCGGGCCAGGTTCGACATGCGGCTGGAGGTGGATTCCAGGCTCAACATCAGCGAGCCTTTCAGGTGATCCTTGGCTCGCCGCAATTCCTCGGCGGGCACCTCCTCGGCTTTCAGCGCGCGGAACTCTTCGAGTGTGCACTCGACCACGCGGCGCACCGTCTTCGCCGATGTGCCGGCATAGACGATCAGACACCCGGTGTCGCGATACAGGCTCAATTCCGAGAACACCGCGTAGGCCAGGCCGAGCCGCTCTCGGATCTTCTGAAACAGGCGTGAACTCATGCCGCCGCCAAGCAGCACGTTTAAAACGTAAATGGGGAATCGCTTCTCATGCGTGAGCGGATACGACGGCACGCCCAGGCACACATGCACCTGCTCGAGCGAACGCTTGTTTCGGATGGTGACTCTGGCGTGCGTGGCCGGCGCCGCGCCGCGCACGACGGCTTCGGACTCGGGCAAGGCCGCGAAATACTTCGACACCAGTTCCACAAGTTCGTCGTGTTCGAGATGGCCGGCGGCCGTGATGGCGATGTTGCTGGGAACGTAATAGCGGCGCCAGAATTCCTCGATCATGCCGCGATCGAAGCGGGCGATGGAATCCTTGGTCCCAAGAATCGATTTGCCAAGCGCGTGCCCGGTCCAGAAGTTCGAAGAGAAGATCTCGTGGACCAGATACTCGGGGTTATCCTCTTCCATCTTCAGTTCCTCGAGGATGACTCCCTTTTCCTTCTGAATGTCTTCCAGCTTGAACAGCGGATTCAGCACCAGGTCCGAAAGAACATCGAAGGCCAGCGGCAGGTGCTCGTCCAGCACCTTGGTGTTGAAGCTCACCAGTTCCTTGGCGGTGAAGGCGTCCAGGTTGCCGCCGATCGAATCCACGCTGCGCGCGATCTGTTCGGCGGAGCGGTTCTGGCTGCCCTTGAACAGCATGTGTTCGATGAAGTGGCAGATGCCGTTCTGCTCGGGCGTTTCGCAGCGCGAGCCGACGCCCACCCACACGCCCACTGAAACACTGCGCACGTGTGGCATCCGCTCGGACGCGATCCGAAGTCCATTCGGCAGTGTCGTACGTCGAATACCCGCGGGTACTTCAAAAGAGTCTGGCATTCCAGCTAGTGTGGGGACCTAACTCCTTTGTACCACATGAGTTTCAAGTTTCGGGGACAGGCTACGTTGGTACGAAACTCTTGAATGAGTTTCTTGCCAACGTAGCCTGTCCCCGAAACTACGAAACTATTGCAGGCTGCCGGCGGCTTGGTACATGGCCAGGATGTTGTCGATGGGTGTGTCGGGTTGGAAGTTGTGCGAGGGGGCTAGAATCAGGCCTCCCGCCGCTCCGATGGTTTCGATTCGATCCCGAATCACGGCCGCGATTTCCTCGGGCTTGGCGAAGGGCATCAGACGCTGCGTGCTGATGGTGCCGTGCAGGCAGATGTCCTTGCCGAATTCGGCTGCCAGTTCATTCGGCACCATGCCCACGGCTTCCGGCTGGATCGTGTCGTAGATGTCCAGGCCCACATCGATGAAGTCCGGCCAGATGACGCGCGTCGAACCGCAAGAGTGCAGCATGAGCTTGGCTCCGTGCCTGTGCGCCAGGTCGGCGAAGGCGCGCAGCTTGTTCTTGAACGTGGCGCGCCACTTTTCGGGACGCAGCAACATGCCGCGCTGCGTGCCGTAGTCGTCGCCGATCCAGACGATGTCGATGCGGCCCTTACAGGCTTCCAGCGCCCGGCGGCTTTGCTCCAGGTGAAACTCAAAGCGCTTCTCGATTATGCCGAGGCCGACGGGATTGCCGGTGCCCAAGTCGAAGATGGTCTGCTCGAAGCCGCGCCCGAACGCGGTTCCGTTAATCAAATCCATGTTGCCCGGCCAGCCGTAGACGATGGCGTTGTCGCCTAACTGGCGGCACTGCTCGGGAAGTTCGTCGTAGGCGAACCAATCCGGACTCGGCCAGGGATACTTCGCCAGGTCGTCGAGAGTCTCGAACTTGGCGTAGGGCTGGTAGTGGCTCTCCATGTACGTGCCCACTTGATTGCTGACGGGCTTGTAGATGACGCCCCAGTAGTTCTGCATGCGGCCGTCGTCGAAGGTTGGCAGGGCCGGTCCGGTGTAGCGCAAGCGAAGCGTGCGAATGTCAACGCCCAGCCGCTCGACGATGTCCCAGTCGTAGTCCACCATGTAGCCGGGTGCGGACTTAGGAGGATCGGGCAATCCGAGGCGCCGGCGCAGCCTTTCGTCGATTTCGGGCGTGCCCAGGTAATTCACTGGGACGCGGTCCGGCGCTTTGTGATTCACAGCGGCCAATACACGTTCACGAGCAGTCATGGAAGTGGTCACCGCAGGTGAGTATAGCGTACCGGACACCGGCTTGACGGGTACGCTTTGAATTGAAAAGTACTTGACGCCATGCCCGCGAGCGACTCAGAATGAAAGCATGGCGAAGTCCGATTCCGATTCCGAGCGGGATGGCGCGTTGCTCGGCATGCATGACCACGCGATCGCCGACCTACAGTTCATCCGTGGCACCATCGAGCGCGCCGGAACGTTCACGGCGGTGCCGGGATGGGGCGGCGTGGCCATGGGCGCCACGGCATTGATAGCCGCTGCGATCGCCGCGCGGCAGGCGACGCCCAGGCAATGGCTCAATACGTGGATGGTGGAAGCGGCTCTGGCGGCATTGATTGGCGGCGCCACCATGGCGCACAAGGCGCGGCGCGAGGAATCGACACTGTGGGCCGGTCCGGGGCGCAAGTTCGCCATGGGGTTTCTGCCCGCGATAATGACGGGCGCAGTGCTGACGGTAGCGCTGTGGAAGGCCGGAGACATTGCCTTGTTGCCGGCCATGTGGTTGTTGCTGTACGGTACGGCGGTGGTGGCGGGCGGCGCGTTTTCAGTGCGAATCGTTCCGGTGTTGGGCGCGTGCTTCTGGGTTTTCGGCGCGGCGGCGCTGATCGAACCGCGTTGGGGCGACGCGTGGCTCGCGGCCGGCTTCGGTGGAGTGCATATGATCTTCGGATTTCTGATTGCACGGAGGCATGGTGGTTAAAAGCTCGTTAGCGCACAAGCGCGAGGAATCGTCCTCGCAGGGGAGCGAACTCAAAGCAATCAAAGGTGGCGCGATGGATGCCAAGCCGCACGAATTCGATCGCGTGATTCACGAGCGCGTCCGGTTGGGAATCGTGAGCGCGCTGGCGGCGAACGAATCGCTGACCTTCAACGAACTCAAGCAAGCGCTCGATTCGACCGACGGCAACTTGAGTGTGCACGCCAGGAAGCTGGAGGACGCCGGGTACATCGCGTGCACGAAGTCGTTCGAAGGCCGCGTGCCGAAGACCACCTACCGTCTTACGGCACAAGGACGGCGTGCGCTTCAGAAGTATCTGGATCACATGGAAGCGCTCATCCGTGCCATGCGCGCGCGGTAACCCATCCGGTTGCGGTACATTACGGATGGTATGGATCGCCGTGACTTCCTGAAAGCTTCCGCCGGCGCCGCGCTCGCCGCGCCAGGCCTCTCCGCCTTGGGCGATAACGCCATCATCGAGATGCGCTATCTCTATATGCGCAACAGCGCGGACCACCAACTTCAGCGCAACACCGACTTCACGGGCAAGTTTCTGATGCCGGCAATGGAGCGCGCCGGCGTCGGACGAATGGGTTTTTTCCAGTCCATGATCGCCGCCAACAGTCCGTTCATATTGGCGGTATTCAGCTACCCGTCGCTGAGCGCGATGGAAGTGACTTACAAGAAACTGCGTACCGACCGCGAATTTCAGAAGGGCCTGCACGCCTTCAACGCGCTGCCGGGCCTGAACTACGAGCGCATGGAGGGTACGCTGCTCCACGCCTTCGATTCCATCCCAAACATTGAAGTGCCGCCGCAGGATGGCAAGCGCCCGCATCGCATCTTCGAGTTGCGCACCTACGAGTCAAACAACGGAAAGACCTTGCGGCGGAAAGTGAAGATGTTCAACGAAGGTGAGATCGCCTTGTTCCGCCGCTGCGGCATCCTGCCGGTGTTCTTCGGTGAGACGGTCATCGGCCGCAACATGCCGAACCTGACGTACATGGTGGCTTTCGACGATCTGGCCGCGCGGGAGCGTGCGTGGCGCACCTTCGGTTCCGACCCGGAGTGGAAGAAGATGCGCAACATGCCAGGCTACTCCGACGCCGAGATCGTATCGAACGTCAGCAACATGATTTTACGGCCCTTGCCGTTTTCGCCGATTCGTTGAGCATATGCAGGTGCCCGCCATCCCGCTCGCCGAGGCATTCACCTCGCTCGGTGAAGCCCTGCTGATCGGATTATTGATCGGCGCGCAGCGTGAGGCGCATTCCGACGAACTGCAACCCGGCGTGCGCGATTTCATTCTGGTGTCG
>CAZDIZ010000286.1:0-4519 GCA_964505625.1 uncultured Solibacteraceae bacterium
GCTTCCAGTTCAGATCGCGCTGCGAAGGCAGCGCGGCTTCACTTACGAAAGCAGTACCGTTCATGTGCCAGACCGAGTTGGCGCCGGTGGCGATGTTGCGCCAAAGGAGATCGGGTACGCCGTCGGAGTTGAAGTCCGCGCTGGCGGCGAGAGTCCAATTGACATCGGCACGAGAAGGCAGCGCGACCTCGTCGGTTCGAGTGGCACCGTTCATATACCAGACGGAGTTCGCACCCGTCGCGTAGTTACGCCAGAGGATGTCCGGTTGACCGTCAGCATTGAAGTCCGACGCCGAGGCCAATGGAGGCAACATTGCGGCCGGCGACGTGGGAGCACCCATTACGCCGTCTCCAAGTTGTCCCCACCGGCCATCGCCCCAAGACCATACAGTCCCATCGCTTTTGAGTGCCAGGCTCTGATCACGGCCCCCGGCAGCGCGTACCACACCACTCAAACCGACGACGGAAACAGGAGTGCTCGTGCTCCTCACCGTGCCATCTCCGAGTTGTCCGCTCCAATTGTAGCCCCACGCGAGCATCGTGCCATCACTCTTAACCGCCAAGCTGTGCTCCGTTCCGGCCGCCAACCTCACCACGCCGGAAGCGCCACTGACCTGAACAGGTTCCATGCGGTCGGTGGTTGAGCCGTCACCCAACTGGCCGTACGAGTTCCAACCCCATGCCCATACCGTGCCATCGCCCTTCACGGCCAAACTATGCAGTGAACCCGCCACGATGCCGACGACGCCGCCGAGACCGCTCACCTGGATCGGCCACGGCAGGCTCCCGCTATGGCCCAATTGACCGAAGTCGCCCATACCCCACGCCCAAACCGTCCCATCTCCCTTCAGCGCAAGGCTGTGACGCGATCCATTCGCAATGGCTGTCACACCCGTGAGGCTGCTTACCTGCACGGGCGTTGGACGTTGAATCGCCGTTCCATCCCCCAACTGTCCGGTACCGTTTCCGCCCCATGCCCATACCGTCCCATCGTTCTTTAGCGCCATGCAAAAGTCAGTTCCGGCGGAAACGGCGACGATCCCCGTAAGTCCACTCACTTGCACCGGCGTGTAACTGGAGACTGTCGTTCCATCACCAAGTTGTCCATATGAGTTGTTGCCCCAAGTCCACACGCTGCCGTCGCTCCTCACAGCCACGCTGTGACAGTACCCCGCCGCGACGTCCACCAGCCCTGTCAATCCGCTCACCGTGGAAGGAGTGGCTCGGTTGTTGGTTGTTCCGTCGCCTAGCTCGCCACATCCGTTATTGCCCCAGGCCCAAACCGAGCCGTCGCTCTTCAACGCCATGCTGTGGTAATAGTCGGCCGCAACGTTCGTTGCGGAATTCACGCCTGGTACCGTCCGGGGCCGTGTGAAATACGGGCGTACTCCGTTGGTGAGTTGGCCTGCAGGCGCGTCACCCCAAGCCCACGCTGTGCCGTCGCTCTTGAGTACCACGCTGAAGCTGCCGTTGGCGGCGATCGCCATAGCGTCCGTGAGAGCGCTCACCTGAACAGGAGTTGTACGAGTGGTCGTGGTGCCGTCGCCTAACTGCCCGTAGTGATTCCGGCCCCAAGCCCACAGTTTTCCGTCGCTGGTCAGTGCCATGCTGTGGTATAGCGCAGCCGCGACGGCTAAGGCGCCGGTGACACCAGGCGCTTGCACAGGTGTCGTACGGTCAGTCTGCGTTCCATCCCCAAGTTGACAGTAAGAGTTCTGCCCCCAGGCCCACACCGTCCCATCGCTCTTTACCGCCAAGCTGTGGGAATCGCCCGCCGCGATACCGGTGACTCCCGTGAGCCCGCTCACTTGCGCGGGGGTGCTGCGCCTAGTCCGAGTTCCATCTCCTAATTGGCCATACGTATTCATGCCCCACGCCCACACCGTCCCATCGCTTGTCAGAGCCAAGCTGTGTAAACGGCCCGCCGCGACGGCGATAGCTTTCGTGGGGCCGTTGATTATCACGGGAGTCCAACTCCGGCCCAGCCCATAGTTGGCTATTTGATAGCCGGAGTTATCGCCCCATCCCCACACTGTTCCATCGCTTCTCACTGCCAGGCTGTGCTCATTGCCGGCCGCAATAGCCACCACGTTGTCGAGTCCGGTCACTCGCACCGGTGTCGTCCGCCATGAGAAGGTGCCGTCTCCCAGTTGTCCTGAGTTGTTATTGCCCCATGCCCACACCGTACCGTCGCTTCTGAGAGCCAGGTAGTGCCGGGAGCCCGCCGCAATCGCTGCAATGTTCGTCAAGCCGGGCACCTGCACAGCCGTTCCGACACTAGTGTCGGATGCCCACGTCCACACAGTCCCGTCACCCCTAAGAACGATGGAGAAGCTGCTGCCCGCCGCGATGCTGCCCACCTGCAGCAGTTGGTTGAACCCAACGACACGCACGGGTGTTAGCCGGTTCACTGTGGCGCCGTCGCCTAGCTGGCCTTTCTCGTTGTTTCCCCAAGCCCACAGTGTTCCATCGCTCTTCCGGATCACGGTGTGTATCTGCCGGGCCGAGACACCTACCGCGCCCGTCATCGCGGGCACCTGGACGGGAGTCAATCGCTTGGTGGTCGTGCCATCGCCAAGCTGTCCATCTTCGTTTAGCCCCCAAGCCCAGGCGGTTCCATCGCTTCTCACTGCCGAGCTGTGCATGTCGCCCGCGCTCGCGCTCACGATACCGGTCAGGCCATTCACTTGAAGGGGAGTGTAGCGGCACCCACTCGCGCCCCCGTCCCCGAGTTGGCCGTAATCGTTCCAGCCCCAGCTCCACACCGTTCCATCGCTCTTCACGGCCAGATTATGCTGGTACCCCGCCGCCACTCCTGCAATTCCCGTGAGCGCATCTACTTGCACGGGCCTTGGCTGTGTGTTGCTCGACAAGTCCGATCTTCCCAATAGGCCACAGTTATTGTCTCCCCAAGCCCATACCGTCCCGTCCGCCCTCACTGCCAGATTATGCCTGTAGCCCGCCGAGATAGCCACCACTCCCGAGATATCTACCACCTGCACCGGCGTCAATCGGCCAACGAACGTCCCATCCCCGAGTCGGCCATGGAGGTTGGATCCCCAGGCCCACACCGTCCCGTCGCTCTTCAGCGCGAGGCTGTGGGCAACTCCCCCCGAGATCGCGACAACGCTCGTCAGCCCGCTCACCTGCACTGGTGTCAGCCGCCAGGCCATTGTTCCGTCGCCCAACCCTCCCATTGGATTTTCACCCCAGGCCCACACCGTGCCGTCGCTCTTGAGCGCCATGCTGTGATACTTGCCCGCCGCGATGCTCACTACTCCCGCTAGTCCGACCACCTGCACCGGCGTCGTGCGATCAACCTCTGTTCCATCTCCCAAACTGCCGTGGTAGTTCAAACCCCACGCCCACACGGTCCCGTCGTTTCGCAGTGCGAGCGTGTGCCAACCGCCGGCTGAGAGTTTGGTGTAGGCTCGCGTGCCCACTTCGGCGCGGGTGGACGATGACATTGTCGTCAGGCCGCTCACCGCCGCGACGGTCGTGGGCGACCGGCTGCGTGTGCTCGTTGTGGCGGCTGTCGCATTCTCCTCGCCTTCGATCCACGCCACGGCCCAGCCGGTTGTCAGATCCGCCAGCGTTGCCGGCAGTTCGAACGTAGCGACCGCTCCCTCTTCCGCGACTTCCAGCGTTCCGCCTGCCACTCGCACTGTACGGGTCCTCGTCCAACGTAGTTCGCCGTGTTGATGTGCCCAACGACGCTCTAGTTCCGCGCGCGTATCTGTCGATTCAAGCAAGCGCACTGCGCCGCTTGCCGTCGCCGTCGCTTTGCCCCATTGCCAGATGCGGCCCGAATCGTCCTTCGCATGCGGTGTGTTGTCCAGTACCGCGATGGCCGTAATGCCGCTGAGCCCTCGTACCTGCACTGGTTCCAGCAGCAGCTTGATCGCTTCGCCCGGCACTAGTTCGGCGAAGTTGCTGCCCCAGGCCCATACCGTGCCGTCTCGCTTCAGCGCCAGCGTGTACTGTGCGCCCGCCGCCACGGCCGCTACGCTTGCGATCTTCACCTGGACCGGTTGCGTTCGATTGACCAACGTGCCGTCGCCTAGTTGTCCTTGCTCATTGCTGCCCCAGGCCCACAGCGTGCCGTCCGCACGTAGCGCGACTGTGTGGCGCTGGCCTGCCGCTGCCGCCGTCACCTCGCCTAATCCCGCGACTTCCTTCCAGGCTTCCGCCGCGCTCCAGGTGTGCACCTTGCCTGTGTTCGTCAGCACTACGACGTGACTACCCGACTCGGGCAACACCACGCGCTCGGCTCCCGCAATTCGCCCGATATGCCGAACCGCATAAGGCGACGGCGTCAACAGATGAATGTCGCCGGATTCCGCTCGCAATGCTCCACCGATTCCGGTCACTACGAGGGCCAACAACACACAAAAATGTTTGGACATGGAGGGGCCGTTTCCGCACTTTGATGTCAAGGATTACAAAGAAATCTGAAGACCCTATTCTAGTACACGGCCCAGCTACCGGCGGTCTGCCATCCGGAATTGTTTTCCAGCACA
>CAZDIZ010000287.1:0-4485 GCA_964505625.1 uncultured Solibacteraceae bacterium
CTCACCGGTCATCTGCCACACAATCCAGTCGGCGGCTTCGACAATGCGCTCGGCCGTGGCGTATACCTCCGGAGCTTCATCGACGATCTGCAAGACCTTCGAGAAAAACCACTCCGACGAATAGCGGCCGTTGTACATGCGCATGACCGGTTCATTGCGCGCGGCGCCGATTTCGTTGATACGCACTGCTTCAGGCTGCGCCGCGTGATGCTTCCACAGCTTCACCCACGCGTGCGGGTTCGAAGCAAATTGCGGAAGCGTCGCGAGCGGCGTACCGTCTTTGAGCGTCGGCAGTATGGTGCAGGCCGTGAAGTCGGTGCCGATGCCGAGCACCTGCTCGGCCGCGATACCGGCTTCGCGCATCACCTTGGGGATGCCTTCCTCCAGCACGGCAATGTAGTCGCGCGGATCCTGCAACGCCCAATCGTGACCGAGCGGCGTGCCGCAGGGCAACGTGCGGTCCATGACGCCGTTCGAGTAGGGAACCACCGACCAGGCGATCTCCTCGCCGTCGGCCACACGCACGAGCATCACGCGCCCGCTCTCGGTGCCGTAATCAATCCCGATGACGTAGTTGTCCTTCACCATAGGCTCCTATTTTATTCGAGTCGATTCTCTTATGCCGTGAGGATCCGCCGCACACGGTCGGCGTTGTCTTTCACCTGATCGCTGTAGCGCGGATACATGCCCACGATCACAGCGTCTTGCGGCTTGATGCTGTCGAAGGCGAACTGGAACGCGCGGTCCAGTTGCGCCGTTGAATCGCAGCGCCTGCCCGCGGCCAGAATCTTGAAGGCCAGGCACGTCTTCTTGGTCTGACGCACCACGCGGTACATGCGCGCCGGATCGTCGTCCAAGAAAACTTCGCCCAGCGGCAGCTCATTGTTCAACAGCTTACGCGTTTCCTCAGCGGGCCGCGTGACGCAGTACACCGCGGTCATGTAGAAGTCGATGTCCCAGTTGCGCTCTTCGACGTACTCAATCACTTCAGGTGTATGCGTGGACATGCCCACCATGACGCCGCTCTGGCGCACGGCTTTAAGGAAGTCCTGTACCTTACCCATCTGCCCTTTGCGGAAGCAACTGTCGGTGACTCCGCCGTGATGCACGATGCCGATGGGCTTCATTTTGGCCACTTCGACGATCTTGGCGGGATTGGATTCCAGCTGACGTCCGCTCAGCAGGATCCATTGCAGCTTGCCGCCGGTTTCCTGATGCCGCCGTATGTCGAGCAGGCTGCGCTCATGCTCGGAGAACTGCCAGGTGTTGATGCCGTTTAGCTCGCACTGCCGCAGCACTTCGCAGACGCGTTCCTGTGTGCACCACTCGCGCATGTGGGAATCGAAAACACGGTTGAAGTGCGAATACCCGTAGAACGGATTGGCGCCCACAATCAGGCGCGTTACTTCGTAGTTGCCCAGTTTCACTTTGGGCAATGTGGCCGCCGGCGCGGCGGCTTGCGAAACAGCGGCACCCGCCGCGGATGATAGCAGGAAGCGTCTTCGATCGGTAAGCATAGCTGCCTCTACTGTCCGAACATTATACGTTGCGCCGGACGAAAATTCGCATAAGAAAACTGGGAATCTCAGCCCACTAAATGACAGGACCAACCATGGAGATGGACTGTGCCAACTGAAAGTGCCCAGGCGAGACGAGGAAACGAGGCCCGGCGTGCGTGTGTGTAAACGGTTGATCCTGTGCGGCTTGGTGCTCTTTCTGGCATCTCGGTCCGCGCCCGCGGCCCAGAGCATCCATGCCACGGTTTACGGCATCCCCTCCACGGCCACGCGGTTGGTAGGCTTGCTCGACGGCGGCAGCATCTCTTCGCCCACTCCGTTCGCCAAGAACATCAGTTCCGGAATCACGTCGACGACGATTGATATCGGAACGATCGCCGGCGGCCCGTACCGGCTGAGGATTCTGGCGCAGGACACCGGCGCCAACCTGCTGAGCAGCGGAAAAGTAACCGGCATTTACGTGACTTCGGGTGCGACGGTCAATGTCAGTCTCTCTCTGTCAGCGGTCACCGTTGCGATCAATGGATCCACGCCCACCAGTGCGACCGCCGGCGGCACGGTGACGGCGCTGTTCGACATCTACGACGCCGGCAGTGTGGTGCGCCCGGTCGCCAGCAGTTGCTGGGTGGATTGGGGAACGGCGTCTTCCAGTCTGGTGAACCGCAAGTTCGGGAACCTCAGCAATATCAGCGGGGCGAGCTACCAGTGCACGGTGACGCCGGCAACTCCCGGCAACGCTCCGCTTATCTACTACCAGTTCGGCACCTACGCGTACGAGTTCACCTTCAACGGAACCACGCCCATTCTTCTGTATCCGTTAAGCACGCCGCAAATCCTGAATCTGGTGGCGGCTAGCACCGTCAACCTGACCGTTTCGAACATCCCGACAACGGCCTCGCGTCTAGTGGTGAGCGTGGACGGAGGGAGCCTCACCGCCGCGTCGTTGTCGGCGGTAACGGTGGCTGCCGGAACGTCAACGGTGGTGATTCCGTTGGGTGTCCCCGTGGGCGGCTCCTACCGCGTGAGGGTGCTGGCGCACGACGAATCGTATCAATTGCTCCGGACGGGTTCCGCTACAGGCATCACGACAACCTCCGGAGGAACCACGGCGGCGGCTGTCGCCCTGGCGGACGTGGCCGGCGCGGTGGATGTGTCGACGCCTTCGGTCACCACGTACGGAAGCGCACTCAGCATTGTGGTGAACCTTACCGATACCGGATCGGTCTTTCGAACAGGCGATTCGCAGTGCTGGGTGGACTACGGAACGGTCGCGGAAGCGCTCACCACACGGCGCTACGGCACTATCACGAATCCCAGTGGCTCTCAATTCAAGTGCAGTGTTTCGACGACGGCTCCGGCGAGCGGCGCCAGTTTCTACTACCGCATGAGCGCCTACACCGTCGACTTTCAGTACGAACGCGTCACACCGTTGTATGTCTGGCCCGCAAGCACGCCGCAGTCGATCGCGCTGGCCGCGGCCGGCGCCATTGCTCTGACGGTTTCGCACGCCACCTCCACGGCCCGGTTGGATATCGCCGTGGATGGCGGCGACCTGACCAGACCCCTAGTGTCGTCGTTAACGGTTGCCAGTGGCGCCGCTTCGACGTCCACGACACTCAACGTACCGGCCGGAGGACCGTACCGGCTGCGCGTGATTGCGTTCGATGCCGCCGGGAAGGTGATCGCCAGCAACAAGGCCACCGGAATCACGGTCAGCGGCGGAGGCAGCACGGCGTCGAACGTCACACTGCAAGCGCTGGCTGTGACGCTCAACGCTCTGACGCCAACGGTGGCCGCGCCAGGCAGCAATGTCAGTTTTGTTTTCGATTTTGCCGATTCGGGTAACGCGTTGAGCGCGGGTGCGGAGAACTGCTGGGTGAACTTCGGCGAAAACGCCGCTGATCTGAGCAACCGCGTCCTCGGCGCGCTCGCCTCGACAAGCGACACCACTTACCGCTGCACCGTAAGTTTCACGATTCCCAATGTCACCACGGACATCTTCTATCAGGTTCAGACGGCGCTCACCGATTTCGCAATGAGCGGCACCACGCCGTTGGTGACAGGGCCCGACTCGGGAACTCAGACCCTGCTGACGCACATCCCGGTGACACTCGCAAGCGTCCCCGCGGGACTCACCGTGACCGTTGACGGGACCTCGTACACGACGCCACAGACTTTCGCTTGGGTCCCCGGATCCACACACACCATCGCCGCTGCGAACCAGGACACCACCGACGCGCGCTATTTGTTCGGCAGTTGGAGTGACAGCGGAGCGGCCAGTCACACGGTCACAACGCCGGTCACCGCCCTGACACTCACGGCGACGTTCAGCGTGAAGTACCGGTTCACGCTGATTGTAGATCCGCCTGAGGCTGGATCAATTTCCACCAACGTGCCTTCGGACGGGGGCTACTACGCCGGATGGATCGGCATCACCGCGACGGCCAATCCCGGCTATCAGTTCCAAAACTGGACTGGCGCTACGGTTAGCACTCGCAACCCCGAAGCGACTCTGCTGGCCCGACCCCTTACAGTGACGGCACACTTCAGCGGTCCTCCGGGCGTCACAGTCACTACGAATCCATCGGGGTTGAACATCACCGTCGATGGCGCCAGTTACACCTCACCGCAGACGTTCGCCTGGGTGCCGGGTTCCACGCACATCATTGCCACGGCGACGCAGAGCACTTCGGATGCGCGCTATACCTTCCAGAGTTGGAGTGACAGCGGCACGTCCAGCCACACTGTCACGACGCCGGTCACGGCCCTGACGCTCACGGCGACGTTCAGCGTGAAGTACCGGTTCACGCTGGTTGTCGATCCGCCTGAAGCCGGATCGATTTCCACCAACGTGCCTTCGGACGGGGGGTACTTTGCCGGATGGGTCGGCATCACCGCAAGCGCCAATCCCGGCTATCAGTTCCAAAACTGGACCGGCGCTACGGTTGGCACCCGCAACCCCGAGGCG
>CAZDIZ010000288.1:0-4365 GCA_964505625.1 uncultured Solibacteraceae bacterium
CCGCCTTGTTGAACCAAGCCGACGGAGTGCGCGTGCCAACGCTCCAATCGCCCACCACGTTGGGACGCAGGTAGTTCGAGTTCCCCGTATTGGCCAAGTCTCCGGCAACCGTGAGGTTGTACGGTTGGCCGGAGCGGAACACGGCGATACCGTTGAGTTGCCAGCCGCCCACGATGTAGTCGAGCGCGCTGCTGCCGGTTTGGACGGCCTTGCCCTTGCCGAACGGCAGCTCATACACCCAGCTAGTGGTCAGGACGTGAGTAACATCGAAGCCCGAAACGCTCTTGTCGGCCTTGATGTTATACGGATTCTGGACCGAATAGTCCTCGGCGCCGAAGAAACCGGAGGCGCCGTAGTCCAGCGACTTGGCCCAAGTGTAGGAAACGCGATAGGTGACCCCTTTCGCGCCGCGTCCATCGGCCATGAACTGCAGCGAGTTGTAGTTGGAACTACCCCAGGACCGGGTCCAGTTGCTGGGGGCAATGTACGGATAGGGGTAGCGCGTCTTAACTTGCTCAGCGGTGCCCGGGCCGGGCGTGGTGGCGACGTTGTACAGACCGCCCACGTCCAGGCGCCGCGTGCCCGATCCGACATAGTACAAGCTCAGTAGCGTGGAGTTGGTGGCCTGGTGCTGCAAGCCGAAGTTCCACTGCATCGAATAGGCGTTCTTCCATTCGGGATCCAGGAAGTAGCCTGTGACGGTGAATGGATTGGCGGCTGGGATCACGGCGCTGGGAAGCGGGTTCTCCACCTTCATCAGCGGCGTGGAGTTGATGGGATTGATGTTCACCGGAGTAATGAAGCCGAGCATTGGCCACATGCCGGCGAAATTGCGCGCCGCCTGCTGCACACC
The DNA here is from genome assembly GCA_964505625.1 of uncultured Solibacteraceae bacterium. Classification (GTDB taxonomy): domain Bacteria; phylum Acidobacteriota; class Terriglobia; order Bryobacterales; family Bryobacteraceae; genus JAJFUV01. The sequence goes on from CAZDIZ010000288.1 coordinate 854, forward strand.
CGACCAGTTGTCGAAAACAATGCCGCTGCCGACGCGCAGGGCGGTCTTCGGTCCGAGCTTGTACGCCAACCCCAGACGCGGTCCGAAGTTGTTTCCCGGGCTGCTCAGGATCTTCCCGTCCGGCGCCAATTTCACATGCTCAGGCAACGTTCCGCCGGGGATACAAGGAGCGGTCTTGGCCACATCGCAGGACGGCGGCGCGGCCTGAAGGATGTAATCGCCCGTATGGAAGTTGACCACACCGGTATAGATATTGTTGTCTTCCGGTCTTCCCATCGGCGGAATGAAGTTGTGGTCGAATCGCAGGCCGTAGTTGACGGTCAGGTTCGAAGTGACCTTCCATTGGTCCTGGAAGTACATGCCCATCACTCCGCCCCATCGCATGGTCTCCTGCGTGTTGCGGCGGCCGGAACTGTCGGGTAAACCGAGCAGGAAGGACGCCATGGCGCTGCCGGTGTTGCCGCTGCTCTGTGGGCTGGCGGTCTGGACCGTCTGGAACGTGGCGCTGCCGGTTTCAATGGTCAATTCGTTGTCGGTGGAGGCCAGGTCGAAGCCCATCTTGAAAATGTGGGAACCATGGATCTTCGAGAAGTTCACCTTGTACTGCTTGTTGTCGGTGGGCCGATTGTACTGATAGTAGCCACCGCCGCTGAACCAGTCAGTCACCGTGAAGGATGGATCCACGCGGTGGTCGCCAATAAACTGTCCGGCGATATTGTCGGAGAACCCGTTCTGCTTGAACCAGCCGTCGGGCAACGTGGTGAAGTTCCGCACCGTCGGGTAGATCAAACGGACCGAGCCGAACTGCACTTGCAGCACGCCGCTGGGCCCGAACGTATGCACATAGCTGACGCCGATGTTGCGGGTCCGCCAAGAGGCGTTCTGATAGATGGTCTGACGACCCGAGGAGCTATCCCTGTTCTGCAAGGAACCGCTGACGCGGAACCAGAAGAAATTGTTCTGGCCGATGTTATGGTCGATCTTGCCGTTGTAAGCATCCTGGCCCCAAATGAGCGGGGTGGGATCCATCATGTTGCGGTTGGCCACGCCCGTGGAAATCGGAGTCGAGGGCACGGTCGCCTTAACGTAGTTGAGGATGTTGTTGTCCAGCATGCTGGCCGGAATCTTGTTGCCCGAGAACGGAGTGCGAATGTAGGCATTGGCGTTGGCCGGATCGATCCGCGTCGTGTACGGGTCGTAAAGCTGGCGGGTTTCATCGCTGAAGTCTCCCGTCAGGTTCGCGGCCGTCGGAATGCGATACAGCGTCGAGACCGGGGAGCGATAGCGATACCCTTCGTACCCCGCCGAGAAGAAGGTGCGATTCTTGCCGCTATAGATCTTGGGGATCGACACCGGCCCACCGACCTGGACGCCGAACTGGTGCTGCTTGAAAGGCGTCACTTTGGCCAGGAAGAAGTTGCGAGCATCGAAAGCGTCGTTACGGATGAACTCCCACAGCGATCCGTGCAGCTCGTTGGTGCCGGACTTGGTCACCACGTTTACCGTGCCGCCAAGAATCTGGCCGAACTCGGCCTGGTCGTTATGAGATTGGACCTTGAACTCCTGCACCGAATCCAGAATCGGCGGCACCGCGTAGGTGGCCATGAAAGATTCCTGGTTCAGGATGCCGTCCAACAGGTACAAGTTGCTGCGATTGATCTGGCCGTTCACCGAGGGCTGCACGAACGTTCCGATAGGCCCGGCATAGCCACCGCCCTTGCCTTGTCCGGAACTGACCGGCGCGGCGCCCGGCGCCATCCACAATAGCTGGGTAAAGTTCCGGCCATTCAGCGGAAGCTCCACCACGTTCTTCTGTGTGACTGCAGCGCCCAACTCAGCCGTTGCGGCCTGCACAGCCATACCGACGGCTTCCACGGTAACCGAAGATTGGACTTCGCCAATCTGAAGGGTCATGTCGAACCGGGCCGTCTGGTTCACCACCAAAGTGAACTTAGCTACCTTGACAGTGCGAAAACCCTTAGCGGTCGCACTGAGTGTGTAGTCGCCTGGAAGGACGTTCAAGAACGCATAGGCGCCGGCTTCGTTCGTGGCTACCTGGCGTTCGACACCCGTCGCGACGTTGGCGAGCGTCACTGTTGCGCTTGGAATGATCGCCCCGGCCGGATCCTGCACGACGCCGTTGACCGACGCCGTCGAGACCTGAGCCAGTGCGGAGAATGAAAAGCAAACCGTGAGAGTGGCCATGAGAATTGCCACTTTCAATAACTTGAGAATAGACACACTCCACCTCCATCTGTCGTTGCTCGTTTGAGTTCGTACACTAATCGCCGGGTGGGAATCACCCAGTGATCACTTACCGCAATTGGAAGCGGAACCACCTGTTCCACCCCCACCTGTTTCACCCGTCCGGCAGCGAGCATATGCCCGGCCGGCCAGTTTCCCCTTACGTTCTTTTTCTTGCGCGCGGGCGCCGCGTGGACTCGCGTTCGACCAGATTGAGTGGGATGAACACATCGGCCGGGCGAAGTGAGCCACCGGACTCGATCAATTGCAGCAGGATTTCGGCGGACTTTGCGCCCATGGCTGCCGGGCTCTGATCCACCGTGGTCAGAGGCACGCGCAACAGATCGCTATAGTGAACGTTGCCCGCGCCGACGATGGCGACATCGTTCGGTACGCGCAACCCCGCGTCCAACGCGGCCTTGATGGCGTTTGCCGCGATAGGATCGTTAAAGCAAAAAACGCCGTCCGGTCTGGGCTTGCTGGAAAGCAGTTGACGCATGGCCTGATAGGCCGCGGCGTCCACCGTTTCCGTGCCGGCTCGGGTAGTATCCACAATGAGGCGCGGAATCGCCTTGACGGCGTTCGCCTCCAGGGCCTGCAAATAACCTTCAAGACGTCCGGGACCGGTCGCGATGCTCAGACAACTGATGTGCGCCACGTACCGGCAGCCCACCTTCAACAACTGCTCGGTGGCCAACTTGCCGAGTGCCACGTTGTCGATCCCTACGTAGTGCGCTTTCACGGCGGGGTAGCGGCGATCCAACAACACGAAGGGCATCTCCCGCCGCTGCAGCTCTTCGAACAACGATAGGTCGCTTTGAGACTGCGCCGACGCGATAACAAGCCCGTCCACACGGCGCGCCAACAGCATTTCGACCTGTTGGCGTTCGACCGCCGGATTCTCTTCGGAATTCGCCAGCAGTAATGTGTACTTCTTCTCCTGCACCTGCCGGGAAACCCCGTGCGCGATCTCCGCGAAGAACGAGTGCATCAACTCGGGAATGACAAGCCCGATGGCCTTGCTGCGGCCCACGCTGAGCCCGCGCGCCAACAGATTCGGCTGGTAATTCAACTCCCGCACGCATTCAAGCACGCGCTGACGGGTCGCCTCGCCAATGTCCTTATGACCCTTGAGGGCCTTGCAGACAGCGGCGGTCGAAATCCCCAATCGAACTGCCACATCTCGCAGACGAACTGGCATGGCGGTCAAACACTTAACGGCACACAATACCCCAGGCGGAGCGGACGAGCCTCGGCAACCCGTCCAC
>CAZDIZ010000289.1:0-4326 GCA_964505625.1 uncultured Solibacteraceae bacterium
AGGAATTCATGCCGCCGAAATCCTCCAGCACAGCCGCCGACGAGTTCTTCGAGCGTTGGGTTTACGGCACCGGCATCCCGACGCTGAAACTCTCCACCAGCCAAAAGGGCAAAGCGCCGAACATCACGCTGCGTGTGTCGGTCGAGCAAAGCGGTGTCGACGAAGAATTCAGTGTCGAGGTGCCGGTGGAAGTCCAGATCGCTCGCGGCCGTTCGGTGACGCGCACGCTACACACGTCGTCCGCTCCGGCCCACTTCGAACTCAAGGTGGTGCGGCCGCCCCTGAAAGTGCTGCTGGACCCCACGCAAAGCGTGCTGGCCGTTAGAGACTAACTCGGCGCCGAGCGCGACCTATGCCGGTTTTTGCGCGGCGCTTTTAAGGAGACTCGCGACGCCGCGGGCGATGATCTCCGCGTCGCCGGGTTGCATCATCCAAACGCCGATCACCAGTTCTTTCGAGTTGGTGGCGGGACAGGCCTCGATGGCGGGTTCGCCTTCGGCCAGTTGCCGCTTGGCTTCGAGCGGCGTCATCCGCACGACGCTTTGATCCCAACGAATCCTCAGGTGAGGCACGTGGTTGGCCACCGGCGGCACGTGGACTTCGGTCTCGACGCTCTTCACTTTCTTCACGGCTCGGGCGATCACGTCCGCGCGGCGGTCCCATTCGCGCCGGTCCGCCGCGTGGTCGCGCTTCATGTAAAGCTCCAGCGCCACCATCATGCCGAGCATCTCTTCCTTGTTCACCTTCATGCCGCGGGCAATCGTGTCGGAGTGCGGCGAAGTATTGAGGCGCGCGGCTTCGATCAGGTCTTTCCGCCCCAGCAACAGTCCCGCGCTCTGCGGTCCGCGAATGGCTTTGCCGCCCGAAAAGCACACCAGGTCGAAACCCAGCTTTAGATAGCGCGACAAATTCTCCACAGGCGGCAATACGTCGGCGGCGTCGGCGAACGTCGGCAGACCGTGCTTCTTGCCCAGCGCGACCCAGTCCGCGGCGGAGATCTGGCCGCGCGGCTCGGCGTCGCAATAGAAGTGCATCATCGCGGTGCGCTCGTTGATCGCACGCGCCAGTTCGTCGGCGGTCTCGATCTCGATCATGCGTATCCCCGCGGCACGCACGGAATGGTCGTACGCATAGCGGTGCCTCTTCTGCACCACCACTTCGCTCTTCATTCCAGTGAGGTCCGGAATACGTTGGATCTTATCCTTGTCGGTGCCCGTGATGCAGGCCGCCGTGCCCACCAGCAATGCTCCGGCGGCGCCTGACGTAACCATGGCGGCCTCGGCGCCCACCAAGGATGCAATGCGCGCACCCACGGCATCCTGCAGTTTCGGCAAGTGCACATAGCACGTTGACGCGTAACGCATGGCATCGAAGACTTCGGCCGGCATCAGCGATGCCGTCAGCGTGGTGTAGGTACCCGCGGCGTTGATGAAGGGTTTTACACCCAGGTCCTTGAAGTAGTCCGGCCCGCGTTTCTTCTTGGATGAAGCGGCCCAGGCGGGAATGGCGGCGCCCAACAGGGGTGCACGCGCCAGCGTTTCGAACAGAGTCCTGCGGCTGAACATGCTTGACCTCCGTCGCTTACTACACGAACATAGCATCATAATGACTCCACGCAACCTGTTGTTTCCGGTTTTGGTTCTCACCGTGTGCGCCTGGGCCGTGCACGCGGCTGAGTGGGATCTTCTGATTCAGGGCGGTCGCGTGATCGACCCCAAGAACGGCATTGACGCGCCGCGCGACGTGGCCATCGCCAAAGGCAAAATCGCGCGTGTCGCCGAGCACCTGCCGTCGGCGCAGGCAGCCAAGGTGGTGGATGCCAAGGGACTCTACGTTGTGCCCGGCCTCATCGACATTCACGTTCATGTCTACGCCGGCACCGGCGTTCGTGCTCTCACCGGCGACAGCAGCGTCTATCCCGACCCGCTCTCATTCCGCTCCGGAGTCACTACCATGGTGGACGCCGGCTCGGCCGGCTGGAATAACTTCGCCGATTTCCGCCAGCGTGTGATCGACCGTGCCAAGACGCGCGTGCTGGCCTTCGTTAACATCGTCAAGGACGGCATGAGTCCGGCCGGCGAGAACGATGCCGCCACCATGCGTCCCGACGAAATAGCACGTGTGGCGCGCGAAAACCCGGACGTGGTGGTGGGCGTCAAGACCGCGCATTACGCCGGCGCCGGATGGCACTCCATCGACAAGAGCGTCGAGGCGGGCAAGCTGACCAATCTGCCCGTGATGGTGGATTTCGGAACTCTCACTCCGGAACGTACCCTGGACGTGCTGCTGGGCGAAAAACTGCGCCCCGGCGACATCTACACGCACTGCTATTCCGGGTTGCGCGTCGAACTGACCGCCGAAGGCAAGGTGAATCCCGCTATGCTGCTGGGGCGCCGGCGTGGGATCTTCTTCGACGTCGGCCACGGCGCCGGGAGCTTCAACTGGAACATCGCCGTGCCGGCCGTGCGCCAGGGCTTCCTGCCCGATTTCATCTCCACGGACCTTCACACCGGCAGCATGAACGCCGGCATGAAGGACATGATCAACGTCATGTCGAAGATGTTGGTTCTAGGCATGCCACTTAACGACGTTATCCGAACCTCCACATGGGCCCCAGCGCAAGCGATTAAGCACACAGATTTGGGCCACTTAAGCGAAGGTGCGGTCGCGGATGTGACCGTTCTTCGCCTGGAGGAGGGTTCCTTCGGATTTGTCGATTCCTCCGGAGCGCGGATGGCGGGAACGCGCCGTCTGATCGCCGAACTCACCATTCGCGAAGGCACCGTGGCTTGGGATCTGAACGGACGCTCGGCCACGGACTGGACGAAGTTCGTCTATAAGCAGCGGCGAAAGAAATGACACGTAGGAACTGGCTATGCGGCGCGGCCGCGCTGCCGGCCGCGCTCGGGCAGGCGAAGCCTAACGTGCTCGTGATTGTGCTCGACGATTTGGGCTGTCACGATCTCGGCTTTCAAGGCGCGGCGGACCTCAATACGCCGAACATCGACGCGCTTGCCGCAAGCGGCGTGGTCTTCTCGAATTGGTATTCGAACGCGCCGGTCTGCGCGCCGGCGCGCGCGTCCGTCGTGAGCGGACGCTATCCGGCCCGCGCGGGCGTGCCGGACAACGGCGGTGAGTTAACGCCCGGCATCCCCACGCTCGGCACCGTCGCGCGCGGCCGCGGCTACCGCACCGCGGCGATCGGGAAATGGCACTTAGGCCACTCGGACACAACACGCCCCAACGCCCATGGGTTCGACTATTTCTACGGCTTCCACAACGGCTGCGTCGATTTCTACTCGCACCGTTTCTATTGGGGCGAACCGCGGCGCGTGAATCTGCACGACTTGTGGCGCAACCGCGAAGAGGTGTTCGACGACGGCCGTTACCTCACTGAGCGGATCACCGAAGAAACCGTTTCCTTTGTCCAGCAGAACCGGCGCGATCCGTTCCTGGCCTATGTAGCCTACAACGCGCCGCATTATCCGATGCATGCACCCGAAAAGTACACGCGCCGCTTCATGCACCTGCCGCTCGAAAGGCGCATCTACGCCGCCATGCTGGCGGCAGTGGACGACGGCATCGGTGAAATCAGAAGCGCGCTCAAGCAGAGCGGGCGGCTCGACGACACGTTGATCTTCCTGCTTGGCGACAACGGCGCCACGGTGGAAAAGCGCGCCGGGTTGAATCAGAACTACGCCACCGCGGGCGACAACGGCGTCTTCCGTGGCTTCAAGTTCAGCCTGTTCGACGGCGGTATGCACGTACCGGCCCTTATGAGTTGGCCGGCGCGGCTACGCGGCGGTGCGCGCTGCCGCGAACTCGTCATGTCGATGGACATTCTACCCACGGTGTGCCGCGCCATCGGCGCGACGGCGGCGGGCGTGGATGGCAGTGACATAATGGACGTCGCCGCTGGTGGCGCCAAATCGCCGCACCAGGCCATTTTCTGGAGCCAGGGCGGGCAACTGGCGGTCCGCCGCGGCGAATGGAAGCTGGTGATCGGCGGCAGACTGTTCGACCGCAGTGCCGACGGCGCCAAGCCGCTTGCCGGTGACGACGCGATGTTTCTGTCCAACCTGGACGTTGATCCCGGCGAAACGAAAAACCTGCGCCGTCTCCATCCCGGCCTCGTGGACGAGCTGGCCACACTAGCATCGCGTTGGCAAAACGAGTTGCCGCAACGCTGACGACGGGTTGTCCCGTCCTACTGACGGAATTCCTCACTGCGGTTAAGAAAAACTCTTGACGGTAACGTTTCGCCTGCATATGTGGACGGGTTGCCGAGGCTCGTCCGCTCCGCCTGGGGTATTGTGTGCCGTTAAG
>CAZDIZ010000290.1:0-4315 GCA_964505625.1 uncultured Solibacteraceae bacterium
GTGAACTGCGCGGGCGTGGTGCGCTTGTTCATCCACTTCAGGATTTCCGGACTCGCCGATTCGAGCGAGAACCCCAGCGAAAGACATCCGGCGCGCTTCAGCTTGCGCGCCGTTTCCAGATGCTGCTCTTCGTGGAACAGGCCGCTGCGGCAATCGGCATGCCACCACACGCGCAGTCCGCTGCCGAGCAGAGCTTCGGCATACGCGTCGGCCTGCGGAATCGAGAAGAAAGTCAGCTCATCGTGGAACAGGAACAGGTTGACACCGTAGCGTTCGTGGAGGTTGCGCATTTCCGCGACAATCGAGGCCGCTGAACGCCAACGGTACTTTTCGCCGCGGAAGCTGTGATAGCAGAAGGTGCACTGGAACGGACAGCCGCGCGCCGTGTTCACCGCCATCACGCGAACCTGCTCGCGGGCGATCGGCGGCATCGGATCGTCCAGCGCGTCCGCCATGCTGCGCATGTAGACGCCAAGGTCGAACAGATCCCAGTTGGGAAAGGGAATGGCGTCCAAATCCGCGATCGGAGCCCGCCGTGGGGTGCCGTGCAGGCCCCGGATGTCAGTGAGTTCGCGCGAGACCTTCAAGCGTTCGAGCAGCTCCACAACGGCGTGGTCTCCTTCGCACATGACCGCGATGTCGGCCGCCGTGCGGCTGAGCAGGATCCCCGGAATCGACTGCGCAACCGTGTTGCCGACAACGACAACAGTCTCCGGAAACGCTTCCTTGACCACGCGGCACAGCCACTTCACCTGACGGTAACCGGTGACGATGGTGCCCATTGCGACGACGTCGTAACGGTTGGTGCGCAGGAAACGCTCAGTCTCCTCGGTTGTTTGTGGATGTGCATCCAGGTCGAGCAGGTCGAAATCAAAGCCGGCCCGGTGCATGGCGGTGACTACATAGCCCAGGCCCAACGGCGGATAGATCCGCGCCGGCTGCGGGCGTAGCGCAATGTTGATGACCAGGATCTTCATGAACAGATCTCGCGCTGAAGTTGATCGCGTTTCGATACGATCCAGGCACGGAACGCTTCGGCATCGAATCGTCCCCGCGCGCTCATCAGATCGCGCAGAACGATTTGGAGTTGGCCCGCCACCAACACGCGCGCCATGGCGTTGCGCTCGGACCCCGGCGGCGTCAGCCGATCCACGGCGGCAAAGAGATCTTCAAACAGCGCGCCGAAGGCCAGCACTTCGTTGCTTTCTTCAAAGGCTGAACCCTTGCCGTCGATGTCGGGCAGCGGAGCGCTCGCGCTGGCGTCGCTGGCTGAGACCTTCCGCGCCCAGTAGCGCAAGTCGCCTCCGCCCATGTACGGACGTTCTTCCGGAATGCGGGCGCGCACGGAGGTGTCGTAGCTGACGCCGCCCGAAAGCGGCTCAGCCGGCGCAAACCCCAACTGTTCCAGGCGCGGCCCCACGTCCTGGTGCGTGTAGCGCTTGAGCATGGGCACGTACCAGTCGTCCATCAGCTCCGCAATTCTTCCGGTGGGGACTTCGGCGAGCGTCAGGTAAACCATGGCGTCGCGCATGGGGATGTCCGCCAGGCGCGCGCGCACGAAGTCGATCATGTACCAATAGAGACCGCCCGAACCGTAGACGTACAACCAGAGATATCCGCCCGGCTTCAAGACACGCGCCAGTTCCACCAGCGCGCGGTCGGGATCCACCGTGTGATGGATCACGCCGTTGGACCAGACCACGTCGAAGCTCGCGTCGGCAAACGGCAGTTCGAGCAGCGAGCCTTGCCGCGTTTCCACGTTCTTCAGGCCCATCTGTTCGACCATGCGCTCCGTGGTCGCGATGTTCTTGGTGGCAAGATCGAAAGCCGTAACGCGCGAGGCGCCCGCCCGGGCCATCAAAACCGTCGCGCGCCCGCCGCCGCATCCGCCGTCCAGGCACTTCTGATTGCGAAACACGGTCTGCGAGATGCCGTTCGCGGCCAAACGCACTTCGAGCGGCCGCAGAAAACTCAGGAACTCCGCTGTGTTGTACCGGGCGAAGGTCTCGCCGTAGACTTCCGTGGTCCGTTGTTCGGTTTCGGTGATGGTCATTTCGTTTACTACCTTTCCGCGGGCGCAAGAAATGCTCGCAGCGTGAATTTTGTGCTGGGCTCGCGCAATCGCTCCATTTCAAGCACGTCGAAACCGGCGTGCATCGCGAGCAGCGCAACGGAGGCGGCGCTGAACACGTGATGGTGTTCGATGAAGAACTCTTCGCGTCCCGGACCTTCTTGGGCGGCCCGTTCGCCGTCGGGCAGTTCGATGTAGACAAATCCCTGCGCTGATACCAGTGGACGGCTCGCAGCCAGCATGGCCACGGGGTCCTCGACGTGTTCGAGGACTTTGTTGAAGGTGACCAGATCGAACTGGCGCGCGATGGCCGCACCCGGAAAGCTCGCGCAAATCGCATCCACGCCCACCGTTTCGCGGGCATGCGACGCCGCGCGCGGGTCCGGATCAAGCGCCGTGGCCAGCCACCCTTGCAGCTTCATGGCGTGCGCGAACACGCACAGACCCGAGCCGATATCGAGCACCGTCCGGCCTTCGCGACCACCGCGCCAATGCCGCGCGGCGAAGCCTTCGATGCGCGCCACACGCCCAGTGTTGTCGGACTTCTCGCTGGGCAGCGAAACGATCCGTTCGAAGGTGGCTCGCAGTTTGTCGCCTGCGTAAACCGAATCGACATAGGTGCCGCTGTACAACTCCGAGAGATCCATGTCGTGGACCGACAGGTAATGGCCACAAGCCGGGCAGCGCTCGATGGTGCGGTGATAGCGCTCGGCGGGCGCGCCTGGGAAGCGGTTCTCGCCCGCGGGCGGCGCCGTGTATTCGAATGCACGCTCGAAGACGCGACCTCCGCATAGACAGCACAACCTGGCACCCGGTTTCATGAAGCCTCCCGCGCCAGAAGACGGTCCACTTCCCCGCATGCGGCAGAGCTATCGAGCCATGCCACCAACTCGATCTGTTCCGCGTCCATGTAGCGCTGGCAGTCCTGTTCGGCGCCACGTTCGATGAGGAAGATGAAATGCCGTCCGCCGGCGTTCTTCACCAGCGCGGCGCGCAGGTTGAACCGCTCCAGACGCGCGTCGAGCGAGGGCGTCGCGTAGAAACCCCAACTCTTCCGCGCCACGTCGTATTCGGCTCCCGCGGGTGTTACGAAGGTCACCTGCTCGTCGTCTTCAAGAGCAATGCGCGCGCAGTCGGTGATGCGGATCTGGTTGTCGAGGCCGGTTTCAAAGACTCGCGGCGGGTCAATGAGTGAGATTCTCAAGACCACCTCCAGTCCGGAACCAAGAAACCCGGGATGGTCCACTTGCCCGATTGCTTCGCCCAAATCTGCGGATTGCGGAAGCGTTCGATGACTTCGAAGAAGTGCTCCGTGCTGATGCCCAGGAACTTGGCGAATGCTTCGATGTCCTGGTAAGGAGTGTCGTCGCCGCGCTCGCGCACAATCTCGACGGCGTGTGCGCGCGTCATCCGCCCGTTGCGTATTTCGAGCGAGAGGTTATCGAACAGGCGTGTGAAGCCGAACTTGTACCACTTGAGGAAATGGTGGATCGAGATGAAGTCGTCGTCGATGTCGGCGTAGTTGTAATAGCCGGTTTTGGGCCCTTCCTGGCGTACTTCAAAGCCGTGCTTGAGCGCGCTCGCCAGACTGATTTCCGGGTCCCACGGAAAGAAGCAACCCAGAAAGACGGCACGGATGCCGCGGCTTTCCAGTTCCTCATCTTCCGGCCAGAAGTAGGCGGCCATTTCCTTTTCGGTGAGCTCGTCCGAGATCCAGTCCTTGGCCGTCGTGCCCTGCGTCACACCGTATTTGGCCAACCACCGGCGGTCCAGGCGCACCGAGAGGCTCTCCGGGCCAGTACCCGAGTATTCGAGCGCGGAGTTTTCTCCCCAAACCACCAGCGGGATATCGAAGCGCACGGCGATGCGCAGCGGGATGCTGAACAGAGCCATGTGCATGGGGATGGCCGTCGCTCCGTAGCGCACCAGCGATTGATACAGGAACTTCCGCTCCACCTTCGGACTGATCTGGTAATCGATGTGGTCGACGCCCAAGTTGACGAGGTTTTGCAGATTGCGCGCGCCGATCGCGGTGCGGCCCGGCGTCTTCCAGGTCACGGCCAGCGGGGTCAGTCCATACTCCAGGCACTTCACCACCTGCCAGGTGCTGTCCTTGCCGCCGCTCACCGGTATGACGCAATCGTAGCCGCGGGTCTTCTTCCTGGCTTCAGCGGCGAGTTGTTCGAAGGCCCGCTCGCGCGCGGCCCAATCGATCTCCACGCTCTTGCGTTCGTGCGCGTGGCA
>CAZDIZ010000291.1:0-4256 GCA_964505625.1 uncultured Solibacteraceae bacterium
TGCGCCGAGGCCCAGCGAATGATCTTGACCTGGTTCGCCACCTGACGCACGGGGACCGGCGAAGCGCCCGCGGGCGGATCGACCCAGATCGCATCGAGCGCGGGCGGCGCCGGCGGCGCGAAGGCATCGATCAACATGGCCGCGGCCGGGGGCTTCGCGATGTAGTTGCGCGGATTGAGCCACAAGGCTTCGACGCCCGAGTTCGCGCCGAACAGCGGACGCCACGCCTCAGGGCGCGTCGAATAGACGGCCACTTTCAACGGTTCCTGCGATGGAATTTCGATAACGGCGCGATTGTCCGACGCCAGATCGTCTTCCGGAACCAGACGCGCTTCCATCCATCCGGCGGCGCGTGTGCGGTATTCGAACGTCGCGCTGCCTTCCGCGCCGGCGGCGAGTTCCAGACGGCGCGTGCCGGCGGGCGCGCCCGCAAATTGCAGTACAACGGCAACCGGGCGCGGCGCGGCCGTGTAGTTGCGCACCGAAAGGTGAATCTCCCAGATTCCGGGATCGCTGTGCGAACGCCGCAAGCCAAACTTTGTGAAACCGCAATTCGAGATGCTCTCGCCTACCGGCAGCACACGCAGATTCGTGGCGCCGGCTGGCGCGGCTTCCGTAGCGGCCACGCGTCCCGCTCCGGCATAAACGATCTCGCCCTTGCCTCGGCCCGTCGCATCCAGCGCGCGTTGTGCGAAAACGATGGCACGGTCCAGTTGCAGCGCGGTCGCGCCCGCCGTGCTCGCGCGCAGCGCCGCGTCGAGCGTTTCACGATTCGATTCAAAGCCGGTGGCAGGAGTCGATAGCGCGTCGGCGCGCACCAGCATGGCGCGGTCGGTGGCGGGCATGGCTCGCAGATAACGGCCGAGCGCCGTGCGCGCTTCGTCGAGCACCGTCGCCTTTCCGGAGCGCGCAGCCATCCATGCCGAGGTATCCAGAATCAGCACGTGATCGCGGCCCGCCGCAGGCGACGCTCCCCAACGCAATTGCCCGATGGCGGCGGCAAGCAGCGCGATGCCCAGCAGTTGCAGCAGGAGCGAAAGCGGCTGTTGTATGCGTCGGCGCCGTCGCACTTCGACGGGCTTTTCCGCCGCCAGCCAGAAGCGCAGTGTGGGCACCAGCAAATGGCGGCGCGAGCGGTCGAACAGATACAGCAACACCACCACCGTGCTAGCCAGGCCGGCGATGGAGAGCAGTTCGAGCAGCGTGAGGTTGACCAGATACATGCGCGCCTCAGGCCACTCCCGAGATCCGCATCAACGGACCGAAGACGGCCTCTTCAATCGGCATGCTCGTCGCCAGACCGACGTAGCGGCCTCCGTTGCGCATGGCAAGATCTTGCAGCGCGCGCGCGTGCGCATCGAAGGCTTCGGTGTAACGCGCCGCGGCATCGCGGTCGAAGCGCAGCATCAGAACGCGCCGCGTCTCGGCGTCCTCCAATTCAATCTCGCCATCCCAGGGCGGCGTGCGATCGCTGTCGTCCCAAAGCTGTATCAGCAACAATTCGTGTCCGAAATCGGCTAGGTATTGTAGCGGCTTTTCGCAGCCGGCTTCGTCGAGGAAATCCGAAATCACGACCAGAAGGCCCGGCTGCGAATACTCGGCGAGGAAGCCGCGCGTTGCGCCGAGAAACCCGCTCGCGCCAGAGGGCTCCAGCGCGGTGAGAAACTCGACGGCCGGCGCGAAACGATGCCGCCCTCCGCCAGCCCGGAAGGGCTCGCCGAGAGCGCTCGAAAACGGCTGTATGAGAATCGTGTCCAGACGCACCAGGCCGACATAGGCCAGCGCGGCGGCCAGGCGGCGAGCGTAATCGAACTTGCCGCGATCGCCGGTGGCCATGGAAAGACTCGTATCCAGCAGCACGCGCACGGGCACGCGCGGCTCCACCTGGAACAGTTTCAGAAACAGCTTCTCCAGGCGCAGGTAGGCGCGCCAGTTCACGGCGCGCAGGTCGTCGCCGTGATGGAAGTGGCGATGGTCGAGGAACTCCTGGCCTGCGCCGGAAAAGCGCGAGGCGTTGCGTCCGCCCACCAACCCCGGAAAGCTCTTGCGCCAGTGGATGGCCAGACGCTCGAGTTTTTCGAGGAACGCGCGATCGACCAGCGGCTCTTGCGACATGAGCGGACGGCTCAACTTACCCGCGCGGACACCGCGCCGATAATGCTCTCGAGTACCGTTTCGGTGGTTTGCCCTTCGGCGTGCGCATCGAAATTCAGAATGATGCGATGGCGCAGCACCGCGGGCGCCACGCGCAGGATGTCGCCGGTGCTCAGGTTGAACCGGCCGTCCAAGAGCGCGGCCACGCGCCCGCATTCGACCAGCGCCTGTGCGCCGCGCGGCGACGATCCGTACCGAATGTACTTGCGCGCGCTTTCGTGCGCTTGGTCGCTGGACGGCTGCGTGGCCATCACCAGATCCACGGCGAACTCGCGCACGTGTTCGGCCACCAGGATTTCGCGGCAGGCGCGCCGCAGTTCCAAAATGTCGTCGCGGCCAGCCACGCTTTCGATGGGCGTTTCTTCGCGTTGTATAGTGCGCTCGACCACGCGGTTGAGTTCCTCGCGCGATGGGTAGTTCACCACGATCTTCATCAGGAAGCGGTCGAGCTGAGCTTCCGGAAGCGGATAGGTGCCTTCCATCTCGATGGGGTTCTGCGTGGCCATGACCAGGAACGGCGCTTCCAACTTGTGCGTGGTGGTGCCGCTGGTGACAGTGCGCTCCTGCATGGCTTCAAGCAGCGCCGATTGCGTCTTGGGCGTGGCGCGGTTGATTTCGTCGGCCAGTACCAGGTGGGCGAAGATCGGGCCGGCTTGGAAGCGCAGGAATTTCGCGCCGTTGTCGCCGGTTTCGATGATCATGCTGCCGACGATGTCGGCCGGCATGAGGTCGGGCGTGAACTGAATGCGCGAGTATTTCAGATGCAGCACGCGCCCGAGTGTGCGCAGCAGCGTGGTCTTGCCAAGTCCGGGGACGCCCTCCAGCAGCACATGACCGCCGGCCAGCAGACACGTCACGACACCATCGACGACATCCTGCTGGCCGACGATGATCTTGGCGATTTCGGCGCGGATCAGGTTGAGCCGCGACACGGCGTTTTGAATCAGAACGTCGGCAGTCACTAACTCTATTCTATGCGCGCGGAACGCTTCGGCGCGTGGCGGTATAATTCTCCTTCCCATGACCAAAGACGAAATCCTGCTGGCTTCGCAAGAGTACTTGTTCCCTTGCGTGTTTCATTACTACCGCGAACCGCTGGTGGTCGAGCGCGCCAAAGGGCAGTATGTGTGGGATAGCGGCGGGCGGCAGTACCTGGACTTTTTCGGCGGGATCGTCACCATCAGCGTGGGCCACGCCAACGAACGCGTGAGTGCTCGCGTGCACGAGCAGATCGACCGCGTCGAGCACGTTTCGACGGTCTTTCACACCGAGCCGATCGTCGCGCTGGCAAAGAAGATCGCCTCCATCACGCCCGGCGGCCGGTTGACGAAATCGTTCTTCACCAACAGCGGCACCGAGGCCAACGAAACGGCCATCCTGGCGGCGCGCTGCGCTACGGGTTCGAGCGAGATCATCGCGCTGCGGCACGCCTATCACGGACGTTCGTCGCTGGGCATGACACTGACCGGACAATCCACGTGGCGGCTCGGCGGCGTGCCGGAGCCCGGCATTGTGCATGCGCACAACGCGTATTGCTATCGCTGCCCGTTCGCGTTGACCTACCCGGCGTGCAACGTGAAATGCGCGCGCGATGTAGAGGACCTGATCCGCACCACAACGTCCGGCCGCGTGGCCGGCTTCATCGCCGAACCGGTGCAAGGCGTCGGCGGATTCATCGTCCCTCCGCCCGAGTATTTCCCGGTGGTGGTGGACATCGTGCGGCGCTACGGCGGCATCTTCATTTCCGACGAAGTGCAGACCGCCTGGGGACGCACCGGCCACAAGTGGTTCGGCATCGAGCACTGGGGCATTACACCGGATGTGATCACCAGCGCCAAGGGACTCGGCAATGGGTTGCCCATCGGTTTGACCGTGGCCACGCCCGAGGTGGCAACTTCCGTAAAAGGTTTATCGATTTCCACATTTGGGGGAAATCCGGTCACGACCACCGCGGCCAAGGCGGTGATCGATCTGGTAGAGGAAGAGCGCCTGATGGACAATGCCGCCGAACTGGGAGCTTACCTGCGCGAGAAGCTCCTGGAGTTGCAGGCGAAGTACCCGCTGATCGGCGACGTGCGCGGCATGGGCCTGATGCAAGCCAT
>CAZDIZ010000292.1:0-4228 GCA_964505625.1 uncultured Solibacteraceae bacterium
GGCGCGGCGAAGATGTCGCCCACCACGCTGACATCGAGCATCCCTTCGCCCACAAAGCCGCTGAGCGCCGGCTCGTGTCCGGCGCCGCCGAGCGTTGCGATTGCCACTTTGTCCCGCGCCTTGGGTTTGGCGCGCATCACCAGCTTGCCGGATTCCAGGCGGATCTTGTCGCCGAACGCCAGCGCCATGCCTTCCAACAGTTCCGCGGTGAGGTTGGCTGGATCGTTGATGAATTTCTTCATAACCATGGGAGCACCCCTTCAGGCGATCTTTTCCATGAGCTCGATGATGGCGCCGTCGTCGTTGATGAAGCCCACGCGCAAGCCCGGCACAGGAACGAACGGTTCGACCAACACCTTCTTACCCGCCATGGCGGCGTTCAGATCGTCGACCATGAAAGCCACGTGCGGACCGGACTTCACTTCAGCCGGCATGGGGCTGTCGGGCTCAAAGCGCAGCCACTCAACGTGGTAGGGGTTGGCGTTGGCATCAGTTATGTGAAGCCGGACCATGTCCAGGTAGATTTCGCCGGGGCGCTGGTGCGTCGCCGGAATACCGACGTGATGGAATGTCATGTATGCCTCCTAGAACTTCACTCCGGTGTTGGTGAACCGCAGTCCCGCTCCATCGTGATAAGTGCCGTATTCGGTGACGATGGCGCCGCTGGGACCGGCGATCATGAAGTGTCTGGCCGTGGCGCGGCCGAGCGAATCCACTTCGCCTTCCTTCACTTGCTTCCAGTTATGTACGGTGATGAATTTTGTCTGGCTGCGCGGCAACTCGACCGGGCAGGTTCCCTGCGGCGCGGCGCCTTCGCCGAACGTGCAGATCCAACCGTTGCGCACATGCCAGGCTTCGCGCTTGGGCTGGGCATCCACCGTGGATTCGTGCCCGTGCTCGACGATCATCTGTCCCGGCAGCAGGAAGATTTCGTGACCGAACACGTTGGTGGCCTTGTCGTTGTACCAGAAGATGCCGGCCATGCCGACGTGCGCGAAGTCGCCCAGGCTGAAATCGACGACCCACAGCTCCTTTTCCAGGCGCGGAGAAATCGGATAGTTGAATCTCCGCATCATGTCGAAGTAAGCGGCCTTCGCCTTGTCGGCCAGGAACTTCCCGTCTTTGTAGAAATCTTCGTTCTTCATCGCAATCATATTCCTTCCGCTACTCACCGCCGCGCTCCCAACAGGCGCCAATGCGGCCACACACGAGCCCGCCGCCAGCATCTCGGTCAGGAATTGTCTTCTCGGACTTCGGTCATGGTTAAAGCTCATCGCATTCCCTCTCCTCAAGAAAACTTCGTGTTCATCGTAGACACTTTCCGGGCAGCGGCATGCCGCGTTTGTCGAGGCGTTGGATCGCCATCATCGAGCCGTCGCCGCCCGGGTTCGAATATTTCCAGCGAAGCCGCCGGTTCCGCGTGACTTCAAACAACGCGTTCCCAACGCCCCCGCTATAAGCACGATAACAGCCCACGGCCACGTTGCCGTTGGGCAAAAGATGAAAACCCGTCATGTTGGTGATGACAGTCCCCGGCACATCCTTATTGGAGAGCTGCCACACCACGTTACCCGCCGCGTCGTATTCGGAAATGTGTTCGAGCGTCGAGACCAGCGTAGTGCCCCGCCCGGTCCGCACCGCCGCGAACGCCAGATTCGGCGTCTTCAACTCCCACACCACACGGCCGTCGCGCGCGTACTCTTTCACCAGGTTCGAGCCGGAGTGGCACACCAGATAGTTGCCCGAATCCAGTTTGCGAACCGTGCGCATGTTGTGATGCGCGCCCACTGTAGCCGGCGACGTTTGCAGTTCGAAAACCACCCGCCCGGCGCGATCCACTTCCAGCAACTTGCCCGTCGAATTCTCGCCGATCAGTGTATTGCCGTTGTCCAGACGTTGGCAGGAGTAAGCACCGCCGCCGCGCTGCTCGGTGGAGCGGAATTGGAAGACAACTTCGTGAGCGGGCGTTACCTCAGTGACCGTCTGCCCATCTGCGAACAGCACGTTGCCGTTCGCGAGCATCCACGCGTCATGCACCAACCCCGCCGGGTGCTGCCAGAGAATCCCGCCCTTGGTATTCAGAATGACGACGCGGTTCACACCGCCCGCGAGCACGCGCTCGGCGGCCTCGGCGGCAAGTGTGCCGCACAACATCAGCATCGCGACGCAGATCCAAACGCGCGCGCTCATCGGCGGCTCTCCGTGGCGGCCGGCGCCGTTACACCGTTCAACAATCCATGTCCCAATCGCGCCGACACCACCGTCACGCGCGAAACCAGCAACTCACCGACCGACTGCAAATCCGATTCGCGAATCCGGTCGGCCGGTCCAGTGGTCCAGATGGCGGCGACCGGATAGCCGTGCCGCCCGAACACCGGAACCGCGACGCAATGAATGCCCGACAACTGCTCGCCGTGATCGATGGCGTAGCCGCGCTCGCGAGCCTCGTTCAACTCCGTACGGAGCCGCGCGGCGGTGGTAATGGTGGCGGCGTTAAATCGGACGAAATCGATTTGCGCAATCAGCGCCTCGCGCTCCGGTTCGGGCAGTTGCGCCATCAGAGCCTTCGCGGGAGCAGCCGTGTGCAAAGGCAGACGGGCGCCCGCGTCCACCGAGAATTTAAAGGGATGCGAACCGAGAACTTGATCCAGAACGATGAACTCACCACCGGCGAACGTGCCAATCAGCACGGTCTCTTTCAGACGGTCGCGCAGATCGCGCATCACGTCGATGGCGGTTCCGACGAGATCTTTCTCATGCAACGCCTTGGTGCCCATCGCCAGCAGCTTGCGGCTGAGCGCCAAGCTGCGCTGATCCTCCTTGCGCTCCAGGTATCCCCACTCGACGAGAGTCGACGTGATCCGGAACACGCTGGTCTTGGCGCAATGCAGCCGCGCGGCCAGTTCGCTTTGCGAAAGGCCGTCCGGATAATCCGGCAACAATTCGAGGATCTGGAGCGCGCGTTCGAGGTTCGGGACACTATAGCGGGACGCCGGCTGGCGGACCTTGCGTTTGCCGGAGGCGGGGCGCGTGCGATTCATCCGTGAAACTCGGTTTCAAGTGTAGCACAGAGCGCAACCGCCTCTAATCCACTTAACTTAACGGCGTGACACCAGCACCGACGACGGCGTTTCCACCCGTTCCAGGTGAATGCGCGCGGTGGTGTGCTTCCATTCGATAACGGCAAAAGGCCGGCGGTCTTTGTCCATGTAGAGTTCCTGGCGGAACCGCCGCCAATCGGCGCGGGACGCTTTCCGTTGCGCCTCACGGTCGGCCTCGGCGAGCGGCGTCTCGTCATAGCCGAACACCTGCAGGTCGCTGCCAACTCCATCGGCGAGCTTGATGGTCATGTCGAAGGGCGGCCGCGCGGGCAGCCCCGGGCTTTGGTCCAACAGCGTGACCACCTCGCGTATGGACGCGCCGGAAGGCTGGCCGCCCGAGGTCCGCGTCACCGTGAAGGCCACCTCGGCGACCGCGCCCACAAACTTCTCGATGCATCCCGGGACACCGGTATCGGCCGACAGGCAGGTCTCCTCGCCGGGCTTGGTACTGCGATAGGCGACCAGCCGTTTGCCGACGTACGGAGGTGGAAAGCTGACGCGCATTTCGACGTTGTACTTCGCCGTGCGGAATTCGTAAGTGACGTCCGGCGGCGTTTCCGAGCGGAGTCCGCCGGCATGAACCAGGAGCAACGCTCCCAACACCAGGTACCGCGATAGGTCTCTCACGGCCCCAAGTTTTGGCTAGCTGTAGATGACCTTCCATGGACGACGAGTGAATTGGCGGCGAACTTCGCCTGGACGGATAACTAGCTGATAATAGGCAACCTTTTGGCGTGAATGATCTATCTGGCGACTCGCCACCGGTGATATAATCCGCCGTGATGGAGCACGCCAGCGAGCCGCGCTTCCGCTTCGGAGTCTTTGAGGCGTACCCGGCTGCCGGCGAACTTCGCAAGCACGGCCGGCGCGTCTCGCTTCAAGAACAGCCGTTCCGCGTGCTCATGTTGTTGCTGGAGCACGCCGGCGCGGTGGTGAGCCGCGAAGAGTTGCAGCAAACATTGTGGCCCACCGACACCTTCGTCGAATTCGACCAAGGACTCAACACCGCCATCAAGAAACTGCGAACCGCGCTGGGAGACTCCGCCGATAATCCACGCTTCATCGAAACGCTGCCGCGCAAAGGCTACCGTTTCATCGCACCGGTGAGCACCGGCGAGGCTGCCGCC
>CAZDIZ010000293.1:0-2791 GCA_964505625.1 uncultured Solibacteraceae bacterium
GAACCAGGTGCTCCCACCGGCCGCCGCGTATGACGCGCTCGCGGACCTTGGTCGACGAGATACCGTCGCAACTCGCGTCCAGCGCTTGCACGTGTATGCGATTACGCAACTCGGTGGGCGGCTTGTAGGTTCCCTGGCGGGGGAAGACCAGCAGTTCGAACTCGTGCAGCATCTCTGCGAAAGCGCCGGGACGGCCATAATCCCAAGCCACGGCGCGCTCGGCGGCGTCGCGCCCGCACAAAAACAGCAAACGCGGTTGGGGGCCGTAGGCCTCGCGGCATTCGCGCGCGATGTCGATGAACAGCCCTCGGTCGGTGGACCCGATCGAATACGGCACGCCCGTAAGTAGCGCGGCAGCAGCAGTTTCCAGCATTTGGACGCGTTCGTCGAAGCTGGCGCCTTCGTAGCGCTTGTGCGGAAACGCGCGCGGCAGCACGAACAGCGCCTCGTCGATGTAAGGAGCCGCTGCGCGAACCAGTGCGAAGTGCGCCCGCGTGGGAGGATTGAAAGTTCCCGGCAGAATCCCCAGGTTGGCCGGTTGGCCCTGGGCGCGCCGGAAAAATTCCATGGCTACAGATATATTGCCTTAGACAGCTCCGCCGATCCAGAAAAAAATGCCTAACGGGTGGCGGACCATCGCCATTGCGCTACATTGGAGGAAAGGGAAGATAATGTTCACCTGGATCTGTCCCAAGTGCGGACATGAAGTGCCGCCTTCTTATTCGGATTGTCCTAATTGCGCCGGCAACAGCCAGACAACGGCCGCTCCCGCCGCCCCCCAAACTCCTTCGACACCCGCAGCCGCGGCCCAACCGCCCGTGGCGAGCCCGGTTTCCCGGAATTATCACGTCCCGAATTGGGTTCTGACGTCGCTGGTTGTAGTGACGCTGGTGAGCCTGGGCGTCTCGCTCTATCTGGCCACGCGGCCCGTCTCGCAGGCTCCTTCCACCGAGAAAGCCGCCAACTCCGCACCTCAGGTCAAGCGGCATCCGCTTTGGAAGTACATCGAGGTGACCGGTATTCGCATCACCGAGGACGCGTCGCAGAAAGCGCAAGTGGCCTTCCTGGTGGTGAATCACTCGGGCGCCGATATCGCCGACCTGGGCGGAACGCTGACGCTAAAACCCAGAGGCGCCAAACCCGAGCACGCCCCGCTGGCGAGTTTCGAATTCAAAGTGCCGTCCATTGGTCCGTACGAATCCAAGGAGATCAAAACCACGGTGACCTCCACCATGCGTGCCTATGAGCTGCCCGATTGGCAGTTCCTGGAAACGGACCTGGAAATCACCTCGCCCAGCGTCGAGCAGCAGTAGCCGCTCAGCGCAGGGAACGGCAGTCGGCGGGTGGCGGCGTAGCGCCGATGTGCAGCAGGTTCGCGCGCGCGTCTGCCTGGCACGGGTCGATGCGCAGCGCCCGCTCAAAGTCCTGCCGCGCGGCTTCGGTTTGGCCGAGCGCCGCGAGAGCCGCGCCGCGATTGTTGATGGCGCGCGCACTGGTTGGGTCGAGCGCCAGCGCGCGGCCGAATTCACCCAGAGCTTCCGCCGGACGGCCCGCCGCAAGTAGCGCCCGGCCGAGTTCCGCCGCCACGTTGGCGTTTTCCGGGGCCATGCGTTTGGCTTCGTTCAGTAGTTCAATGGCGCGTGGCGGCGCGACGGCTCGCGCGAGTTGAATCTTCGGACGGAGCTTGTTCGGGGCGCGCTTGACGGCTTCGGTCCACAACGACTCTTCCGACATCCACACCAGGCTGCGTTCGACACTTAGCAAGGCGAGTGCGGCGGCGAAGACTGCCAACACGCGTGCGTTCACGCGCGACGCGAGAATTCCCACACCGGCCGCGAACGCAATCATCGGCAGGTACATGCGTCGGTCGGCAGCCAAGTCCTGCGCCGGGAAGATGGACGAACTCGGCGCGAGCAAGAAGAAACCGGCCAGCAGCCAGAAGGCCCAAGCGTTTTGCCGCGACTTCCACGCCAGAGCAACAAACAGCGCGAGCAGCGCGGCCCAAGCCAGGAGCGCAATGCCTAGCGAGGGCACCGCAATGTCCGGGTCCACGGTGAATCCGCCCGGGAAAACGAGCAGACGCAGGTAGCGCCAGATCACGGCACCTTGCGCGGCAAGATAGTCCGCAACACTCACGCCTGCCTGCGCGCCGGCGGGTGCGTCCGGATGCGCTCGCAGGGCTGCGAACACGCGCAGGCCCGCGGCGAGCGAGAGCGAGAGCATCGCGGCAATCGCGGGGCGCTCGCTGCGGTCGCGGCGTTCGACGATGTGCAGCAGCAGGAGCACGAGCGGGAAGGCCACGCATTCTTCCTTCGCGGCGAGTGCCAACGCGAACCATCCCGCGGCCGCCCAACGCCGTTCGGCGAACCAGGCATCGAGCGCCGCCAGACACAGCAGCGTGGCAAGGAGCGTGGCGCGAGCGAAGATGTAGAGCACCGGCTCGGCTTGAATCGGATGCAGGGCGAACAGCGCCGTCGCCACGAGCACCGCACGCTCCGGCAACCGCCGGCTAAGAACGCGCGCAAGCAACAGTGTGGCCGCCACGTGCAGCAGCAGGTTCACCAGGTGATATCCCACCGGGTTCGCGCCGCTCACGGCGTAGTTCAACCAAAAAGTGAAGTAAGTCAGCGGCCGAGTCTGTAAAGGCGCCCAGACCCGCCACCATCCGCCGACCGACGTAAGAACTGGATCGGAAAGGATAGCGTAATCATCCAAATGAAAGGAAGACGCGAGGCTTGCGCCAAACGCCGCCACGGCGGCCGTCGCAACGATGTATTTCGCGCGCAATGCT
>CAZDIZ010000293.1:2891-4213 GCA_964505625.1 uncultured Solibacteraceae bacterium
TCAACATGTCCGAAAAAAGCGAACCGAAGCGGCAGTTTGTCAATTTCCTGGGCTACAAGCTGAATCCGGCTTGGCGCCACTTACCCGAAGAGCAGAAGAAAGCCGCCCGTGAAGAGCTCGCAGCGGTGATCGCACGCTGGCAGATTCAGGACCGCATGATGATCCTGCCGTATTCGCTGGTGGGCATCCGCGCCGACGTGGACATCATGCTGTGGCGCATCTGCTACACGCTCGAAGACCTGGAGCGGATGGTGGTCGAGATCCAAGGCACCGCCATGGGCAAGTATCTCGAAGCCAAGTATTCGTTCCTGTCCATGACCAAGCGCTCGACGTACCTGATCGGTCACGAACACGAAGGACAGACCGATTCGCGTGGCACGCTCATCCCCGGCCGCTTCAAGTACATTTTCATCTACCCGTTCGTCAAGACGCGCGATTGGTACCTGCTGAACCTGCCGACGCGCCAGGGCATGATGAACGAGCACATCGCCGTCGGACACAAATACCCGCGCGTGAAGCTCAACACCACTTACTCGTTCGGCATCGACGACCAGGATTTCGTGGTGGCGTTCGAAAGCGACTACCCCGAGGATTTCGTCGACCTGGTGATGGAGCTGCGCGAAACCGACGCGAGCAAGTACACCGTGCGCGACACGCCTATCTTCACCGGCATCTTGAAGAAGGTGCCCGAGCTGTTAGAGAATCTGGGCTGAGATGCCTAGCGCCAAACCGAAAACCGCCGCTGAGCGCAAACAGCGCGTCGCACAGATCCTCAAGCACCTGGACAAACTCTACCCGAACGCCACCTGCGCGCTCGAACACAAGGACGCCTGGCAGTTGCTGGTGGCCACCATTCTTTCGGCGCAGTGCACCGACAAGCGCGTGAACGCCGTGACGCCGGGCCTGTTCGCCAAGTATCCGACGGTCCGCGATTTCGCCGCCGTGAACCAGGAAGAACTCGCCGCGGACATCCGTTCAACGGGCTTCTTCAACAACAAGGCGAAGTCGGTGATCGGCGCGGCTAAAAAGATACTGTCGGATTTCGGCGGCAAGGTGCCGCGCACCATGGAAGAGCTGCTGACCGTGCCGGGCGCGGCGCGCAAGACCGCCAATGTGGTGCTGGGCACGGCTTACGGAATCGCGAGCGGAGTGGTGGTTGACACACACGTGCAGCGCCTGGCCGGGCGTCTGGATCTGAGCAAGGGAACCACACCGGAGAAGATCGAGCGCGACCTGATGGAGATCATCCCGCAAGACAAGTGGATCCTGGTGTCGCACCAATTGATCTTGCACGGCCGCGGTCTGTGCCCGGCACGCAAACC
>CAZDIZ010000294.1:0-2677 GCA_964505625.1 uncultured Solibacteraceae bacterium
GTTGCCGAGGCCGTTCGGGCTGCGTTGGAGGCGGCACCGGCCGGCGAAGGCCGCGACAGCGGCGAAACCCGCTCCTACGTGGCCCGAGCTCGCGGGAGTGTGGCAGGGTTCCTGTCGGTTGAGGACCCCAACCGCATCGTTTTCACCCTCAACGCCACCCATGCTCTGAATCTGGCGATTCTTGGGCTCGATCTGGCTGATGGGTCGCTCGCGATCACCAGCGCCGCGGACCACAACTCGGTTCTCCGGCCGCTGTCGCATCTGCGTGCCCGGCGAGGCGTTCGACTCAGAGTTGTCGCCACTGGCCGCGACGGCACTGTGAATCTTGCGGACTACGAAGACGCCCTGCGGCAGCGGCCTTCGCTCGTAGCCTTGACACACGCCTCCAACGTCACCGGCGGCGTTAACGACATCCCGCGGCTGTTTCGCATGGCCAAGGCGGCGGGGGCTGTGACATTACTGGATGCCTCGCAGTCGGTTGGCCACATCCCTGTTTCTCCGGCCGACTTGTCCGCTGACCTGGTCGCGTTCCAAGGTCACAAGGGGCTACACGGCGCCGAGGGTGCCGGCGTGCTCTACGTAAGCGAATCAGTGAATCTGGAACATCTGGTAACCGGAGGAACGGGCGCACGCAGCGACTTAGAACTACATCCGTCGGAAATGCCCACACGCCTGGAAGCCGGGACTCCCAATCTGCCGGGTTTGGCCGGCTTGGTTGAGGCGCTACATTGGTTTGAAAAAGAAGGCTTTAACCACTCTCAACGGGCGGCCGCACACGCCTCCCGGCTCAGCGAAGCACTGGCGCGGATTCCGCAAGTAAGGCTGTACCAGTCGCAGGGCGATATTACTACACCAGTAGTTTCATTTCAGGTGTCCGGCATGAACGCCGAGGAGTGCGGATTCATCCTCAGCGAGAGCTTCGGTATCGTGGTCCGCGCGGGGCTGCACTGCGCGCCGTTGATCCACGCCGCGCTCGGCGCTACCCCACAAGGGACGGTTCGGCTGAGTCCTTCCGGTTTCAACACCGAAGACGACGTAGAGCGTGCCATTTCGGCCGTCCGGGAGGTGGCGCGGTGCGCATCGACGAAGTGACCAAGCTGGAGGACTGCTTCGACGGGAGCGCGGTTTTTCGGTACCGTTTCGACCGGCCCTGGTCGAGCGAGGCCATCCAGGAGCTTCGCGCCTTGGGAGCGCTGGACTACTTTCCGGCGTTTCCGCGCCCGTTTTTCCGGTTACGTACCGCCGGCGGCCTGCAGGCGCGCGGGGTCCAGGGAGAGTGTTGCTGCCAGGTGATTCTGCCGGGCGCCGGGCGGGATCTTGCGCGAACCGCGTTCGAGGAGAATTTCGAAAAGCAAACCGCACTTCCCAGCCGAGAAGTCTAGTGGAAACGGAACATACTCTTTCGCCGCCACACGGCGCAAGTCCGGAAGTCGTTGTTCAGTTCAAGGAGACGAATGGCTCAGATACTGTTGCAGTATTACGACTTTGTCAAGAAAGAGGCGGGATTCGATGGTCAAATGCGGTTGGCCATGCGCACGATGATCCCTTCCAGCAAGGCCGGCTCCGCACCTGACTCACCGGAAAACCTGGCCAAGTTCAGAATCGCCATCAAGGAAGTAACCGGCAAAGACGCGCCTAGTATCTAGCCGCACCTGGGAGCGGCAATTGGTTGGTATCTCCAAGAAAGGAATCCACGAGTGATCACAGAGAAGACCGAACTGTGTATTGAACGCAAGTTCGACCCCGTTCGCTGCCGGCACAGTGTGAACGGGGAGACCTACGTCCTGCACTGTCACCATTACGCCACGTTGTACACGCGGCTGGCCGAAGACTGCGCCATGCTGGACGGCAAGAGACTCTTGCGCGAGGTGATGGAAGACACCGTTTACAGCACCCTCACGAAGTACTTCGCCGATCACGCGGTCAAATCCGTTGCCGAGCGGATCGCCATCGGCGAGCAATACTACGGCTTCACCGGGCTGGGACAAATGCACGTGGTGTGCGCGGGGCCGGATTCGAGTGAAGTGGATCTCATCCACTCGCACATGGATTCGGGTTGGATCAAGAAGTGGGGCCAGCGCGAAATGCCGGTCAACCACATCTCCAGCGGATTTGTGGCGGGGATGCTGGCGGCGGCGCTGGGAAAAAGCCCGCGGACATACACGGTCAAGGAAGCGGCCAGCATCGTCAGCGGCGCGGAGCGTTCGCGCCTGATCGCGGTGGCGCTCTAGGCGGGGAGAACAGACATGGCAATCGATCGCAAACGAATCATCGAGTGTTTGTCCAAAGTCGAAGTCGCCGGAAACCAGGAAGGGCTGATTCCGGCGTTCGGCGTGTTTGTGAACCAACTCCCGGCCGGATTCTGGAACGCTTTTGCGGACCGTCTGACGCGCTCGGTGGGCGAGGAACTGCTGGACGCGGCCGAATATCTGTTGGTAGTGGCCGCGCACGAGTGCGGGTACCACACCGGCTACGGCATCATCAATTCCGAGGAATGGCGCTCGGTGGTGGCGCCCATGGTGGAGAAAGTCCCCGAAGACATACTGCACGGCGCGTTCGCCGTGCTGACAGCCTGGGGCTGGGCCAAGAGCGAGATCGTGGAACTTGCGCCGGGCGAGCGCATGGTAGTCCGCGCCTACGATTACTACGAATCCGACGCCGTCGCCTACGGCGCTTC
>CAZDIZ010000294.1:2777-4138 GCA_964505625.1 uncultured Solibacteraceae bacterium
AGCCGGCGAGCGTTCGTCGCCGCCAGTTTCTTTGCGTCAACCGCGCGCAAGTCGCAAAGCGCCACTTCCACACCGCAACGCATCGCGGTTCACACGAGCGTTGAGATAGGCACCATCCGCCCGGAGCTGCATGGCCATTTCGCGGAGCATCTGGGCTCCTGCATCTACGGCGGACTGTGGGTGGGCAAGAATTCGCCCGTGGCCGATTCGAACGGGTTCCGCAAGCAGGCGGTCCAGTATTTGAAGGAACTGGGCATTCCGGTTCTGCGTTGGCCGGGCGGCTGCTTCGCCGACGACTATCACTGGCGCGACGGCATCGGTCCGGTGGAGCGCCGCCCCAAGCGCGTCAACCTCTGGTGGGGATACTACACCGAAGACAACAGCTTCGGCACGCATGAGTTCGTCGCGCTGTGCCGCGCGATCGGCGCCGAACCGTACTTTGCGGGCAACGTCGGCAGCGGCTCTCCTAACGAGTTGCGCGACTGGGCCGAGTACTGCAACTATCCATCCGGCAGCACGCTTTCCGACGAGCGCGCCGCCAACGGTAGCGCCGAGCCGTTCCGCATACGCTACTGGGGCGTCGGCAACGAAAACTGGGGTTGCGGCGGCACCATGACCGCCGAGGAATATTGCGCGCTCTACCGCCGGTTTGCCACTTACATGCGTACGTTCGGCGGCACGCAGCCCTACTTGATCGCGTGCGGGCCGAACGGCAACGATCTGGACTGGTCGCGAAGTTTCATGCAGACCATGGAAGCCGCCAAACTGCGCCGCCGTCCGGATGGTTTCGCCATGCACTTCTACTCGGGCGGCAAGAACACGCCGCTCGCATTCACGGTGGAGAACATGCGCGAACAGCTTTCGAGCTTCGCCAAGGTCGAACAAGCCGTGGTGCAGCAGCGCGCCCTGCTCGATACGTACGATCCCGACCGCAAGATCGGGTTGCTGGTGGATGAGTGGGGCGTTTGGGACCGCATGATTCCGGAAGAAGAAAAGCGCCTGGGCCGTCTGTTCCAGCAGAACACCATTCGCAGCGCGGTGGCGGCGGCCATGGGGCTGAACGTGTTCCACCGGCAGGCCGACAAGCTGGTGATGTGCAACATCGCGCAGACCGTGAACGTGCTGCACGCCATGTTGCTCACTGATCGCGACAAGTGCATTCGCACGCCCAGCTACTACGCGTTCCAGCTAGCCGCGCCGCACCGCGCCAAAACCGCCGTGCGCGTGGAGACCAACGACAACACGCCGCTCGCCGTTTCGGCCGCCGCATCCAGACTAGGCAACGAACTGGTATTGACGCTGGCCAACCCCAAGCACGACACGGGCGTGAAACTCGAGTGCGCGCTCGCGGGTGCGCAAGC
>CAZDIZ010000295.1:0-4092 GCA_964505625.1 uncultured Solibacteraceae bacterium
GCTTTCGGCTGCGACCGGCGCCGTCTGGTTCGCGCTACGGGTAGCAGGCCGCTGAACCTCTGTCCTGCGTAAGGTCCGCCTACTTCACTCGGTTCGCAGTGCGCTAACCGGGTCAAGCCGTGCGGCGCGACGTGCCGGGACGTAGCACGCCGCCACTGCCGCCGACACCAACACCGCGATCGCGCCGCCGAACGCCACGGGGTCGAGCGCGCCAACGCCGAATAGGAGGCTGCGTACCAGGGCGGCTCCCGCACATGCTGTGACCAGGCCGACGGCAAGCCCCATGAGCACCGGCCGCATCCCCTGCAAGAGGACTCCGCGAATTACCTCTCCCTGCCCGGCGCCGAGCGCCATGCGCAAGCCGATTTCCCGCGTCTGCCGCGACACCGCGTAACTGGTCACGCCGTAAATTCCCACCACCGCCAGCACCAGCGCCAACGTGCCAAACAGCAGCACCAGCGTCATCTGGAAACGCCGCCGCGCCACCGTGGAGGAGATGATCTGTCGCATGGTGCGCATATTCGGGATGGCCAGATTTCGGTCGAGCTTCGTCAGGGTCGACCGCACCGCCGGCGCCAGGGTGTCCGGATCCCGCGCGGTGCGCACCACGAGGGTCATGTTCTCGAACGGCTCCTGCGCGTAGGGGCGGTAGATGGTGGGCAGTGGATCCTTGTCCAGGCTATCGCCATGGACATCGTTCACTACGCCAACCACCGTCACAGGATTGACGTCGTTGCCTCCGGGACGCACGCGCAATCCTACGACGTCGCGCGGCGCGCGGCCGGGCCATAGTCTGTGCGCAAGGGAAGCGCTCAGCAGCGCCGAGGGCACCGGCTCTTCCGCTGCAAGAAGCCGCCCCGCGAGCAGCGGAATCTCCATCGTCGCGAAATACCCGGAGGTTACCACGCGATAAGAAGCCACAGGCCGATCGGGCATGATCTTAGTGTCCGACTCCAGACAGATTACGCGCGTGTTGTAGTCGCCGGTCAGCGGTAGGGCGTTTATCGCGGCCGCCGAAGCGACCGAAGGCAACGCGCGCATCTCATCCACGATGCGGGATAGAAACGATGCCACGCCGCGCGCGCCGCCGTAACGTTTCTCGGGCAGATCGAGGTCGGCTGCTAGGACGCGCTCGGCGTTGAAGCCTTTATTGACGTGCATTACCTGAACGAAACTGTGGAGCAACAGTCCAGCAACCGAAAGCAGCCCCGTAGATAACGCTACTTCGACGGCGACCAATGCGCGGCGCATGCGCCCGGATCGGCGTCCGGAAGTCGCACCGCACGCGCCCTCCTTGAGATTCTCGTGCAGATCGCGGCGCGCGGTCTGCCAGGCGGGAATGAGTCCGAACGCGAAAGCTGTCACAACGGATGCAAGCGCGGCGAAACCAAGTAGAGGAACGCTCAATCCGGCCGCGCGCACGCCGGTCAGATCGCGCGGAGCCATGACGATCAACGCGCGCGTGCCGGCTTCGGCGAGCGCCACCCCGGCCACGCCGCCTGCAAGCGCGATAGTCAGGCATTCAGTGAGCAGTTGGCGCACCAGTCGCAGACGCGGAGCACCTAGCGCGGCGCGTGTAGCGAACTCGCGGCTGCGGCTTCCGAGGCGCGCAAGCAGCAGATTCGCCAGGTTCACACAGGCGATCAACAGTAGAAGACCGACGGCTCCCGCAAGCACGACCAGGCCCTGCCGCGCATCGCCGGAGTAGACGGTCCGGAGAGGTTTGACGTGTGCGCCCAGGGTGAGACGCACGTCGGCGGGAAATGTCCTCGAAATTGCCGCGCAGATGGAATCGAGTTCCTGTTGCGCCTGGGAGATGGTCGCTCCTGGAGCAAGCCGCGCCATCACGCCGTAATCAAATCCGTCCCTTTGGCGCGTCTCCGCATCGGAAAAAGCAATCGGCGTCCACACGTCGTCATGCGCCGGCAGAGGCATGACCGGATGCAGCTCCTTGCCGGTGGGAAATAGGAAGCCCGCGGGCATGATGCCCACCACCTGGTAGTTGGCGCCATCGAGAATTAGGCTGCCGCCCACCACGGACGGGTCGCCCGCGAAGCGCCGCATCCAGAAATCGTGACTGAGAATCACGACGTGGCTACGGCCCGGGTGGTCTTCTTCGGGCAGGAACGCGCGGCCGCGCTCCGGCGTCACACCGAGCATCTGGAACAGGTTGGCGGAAACGCGTGCGCCGAAGACTCGCTCCGGTTCGCCATCACCGGTCATCGTGAAACCGGCCGGACCGACCGCGGCTACTTCCACCAACTTGCGGCTCGATCGGCGAAATTCGGTGTAGTCCATCGCCGTGACCGGCAGGCTGGGAAAGCGGTCGCGCATTTCACGAATGTAGGTGTCGATGGCCACCAGTTCCGAAGGCCGCGAATACGGGAGAGGCTTCAATAGAACGGCGTAGACCACGCTGAAGATGGCGGTGTTGGCGCCAATTCCCAATGCCAACGTAGCAACGGCAGCGAACGAGAATCCGGGAGCGTGGCCGAGAGTCCGCAGGGCGTAGCGGAAGTCCGTCCATGCGCTTTCGAGCCACAGGGTACCACGCGCCTCCCGGCAGTCTTCCGCCACTTGGGTGAGGTCGCCGAATTCCAGGCGCGCGGAGCGGCGAGCTTCTTGCTCTGTGAGACCAGCGCGGACGCCGTCGGCCACCAAGCGCTCGAAATGATATCTCAGCTCGGCCGACAGCCGTTCTTCCAGGCGGTCGCGATGGATCAGCCGTTGCCACCAGTTCATTGTGTGCCTCCCTCCATCGTCAGGATCAGGCCCACCGCTTCGGCTAAACGTGCCCAGTTGTCCGTCTCGGCCTGGAGTTGGCGGCGGCCGGCAGCGGTGAGGCGGTAGAATTTCGCGTCGCGCCCGGTTTCCGATTCTTTCCATTCCGCTGCCAGCAGGCCGCGGTTTTCCAAACGGTGCAGCGCGGGGTAGAGTGACCCCTGTTGCACACGGAGCACATCGCGCGAGATCTGTTGGATGCGCTGGGCGATGGCGTATCCGTGGATCGGCCCTAGCGAGACGACCCGAAGGATGAGCATATCGAGAGTCCCTTGGGGCAGATCGGATTTGACTGGATTCATGCAGCACACCTCATGCTTCTACATATACACCGTTATAGGTAGAAGTGCAAGGCGTATGGAGGTTGTCTCGTCAACCGGGGGCGGCCGGGCCCGCTAATTGATAAAATCAACTGTCATCTGGAGTTCCACCACAAAAGAGAGACACCACATGACTCGTCCACGAACTATCATTCTGCTGTGCCAGGTTTGCCTACTGGCGCTCACCGCCGGGCCGGTGATCGGCGCCGCGCAGACGAAAGCTGCCGCGGATGCGGCTGGCTGCCAGGATCATCCGCTTTTCACACGGATGCAGAATATGAGGATTACCACTTGCCGCATGTCTGAATTCGAGAGCTTCGCATTCCGGACCGGCAAGGGGAACCAGACCACGCCGGTCGAGGGGAAGCGTGTCGAGATGAGATACCAGATCCTCCCCGGCAACCCGCCCCCGAGCGCCATCGCCATAATTCGCAATCACCAGCAGGCGATCAAGGCGATCGGTGGAACCGTTCTGTACGAAGACCAACGCTACACGACGCTGAAGATATCCAAGGACGGTAAGGACATCTGGACCCAAGTCGATACCGCGTGGGGCGGAGGCTACATGCTCGCGATTGTCGAGAAACAGGCGATGGTCCAGCAGGTGGTCGCCAGCGCCGAGGTGTTTCGATCGGGCCTGCAAGCGGCCGGCCACGTCGAGGTGCCGGGCATCTTCTTTGATACCGGAAAGTCCGAGCTCAAACCCGAATCGGCTGCCGCCGTGGCCGAGATTGCCAAACTGCTGAAAGCGGATGCGGCGCTGAAAGTCTACGTGGTGGGGCACACCGATAATGTCGCGTCCTTGGATCTGAACGTAAAGCTGTCCCAGGCTCGCGCGGAGTCGGTTATGCGAATGCTGGTGAGCGAACACGGGATCGCCGCGGCGCGTCTGGTAGCGCGCGGGGCCGGACCGCTGGCGCCGGTCGCGAGCAACGACAACGAAGAGGGCCGGGCCCGCAATCGCCGCGTGGAGTTGGTTAAGCAGTAGCCG
>CAZDIZ010000296.1:0-4081 GCA_964505625.1 uncultured Solibacteraceae bacterium
CGACGTTATCGTGGGCCGCGACCGTATGGCGCAGGCGATTCGTTTCGTTCGTCAGTAGCAGGCTGCTGAAAAACCGGGGACAGACCACTCTGCCCACGGTGGGAATCATTGAAGACGCGGAGCTTTTCTCATGCGGGGCAGAGCGGTCTGTCCCCGGTTTTTCAGCAGCCTAATTTGCCGAGAGGAGTTCAGACTATGCGTTTGATGATTCACTACATCGGCGCCGCTGCGTTCACCGCGGCCGCCGTATTTGCCCAAATGCCTGTGCACGAGGACGTGATGGTCATGGCCGGACCGGTTCCTGGCGCCGCCACCGGCATGGCGATGACCATAGCCGAGGGACAGGCTGGTCCTCAACACACCATGATCGGATTCGTGTCGAGTGTGTTCGGAGAGAAGACCGTCACCGGCGCGCCCTACTCGGCCGAAGGCGTCACCGAATATACGCGGACGCTCGCCGACGGCACACATATCAAGCGAACCAGCACATCGGCCATTTACCGCGACAGTCTCGGGCGCACGCGTCAGGAACACAGCGTGCAGATCATGGGTCCATTGGCGTCCGCCGGCGAACCGGCCAAGACCATCACCATCACCGATCCTGTGGCGCAGGTGGTCTACATTCTCAATCCAGCCGAAAAGACCGCCACGCAGTTGCCCTTCCCGTCATCGTCTGGACAGAACGTGACATGGGCACAGAGTGGAACCAGCGCGACGATAGTGGGCAAGACCGAGACGTTCGAGAAGCGGATACACATTCGAAGCGCGGGCACCGCCGGTGGAGCGACGGTAGTGCGTCACGGTGACTTCAAGACCGAGTCTCTCGGCAAGCGCGTCATCGAGGGCGTCAGTGCCGAAGGCACTCGCACCAGCAGCGAAATCCCGGAGGGTCAAATCGGAAACGACCGCCCCATCGCCATCGTGACCGAAACCTGGAATTCACCCGAGCTGAAGACTGTGGTTTTGAGCCAAACCACCGATCCGATGAACGGCGACACCACTTACCGGTTGACCAACATCAATCGCACCGAACCGTCGGCAGACCTGTTTCAAGTGCCGGCGGATTACACACTGAAAACTCCGCCGCAAGCCCGCCCGACTAGTGTCCGTACCGCGCCCGCCGCGCCCAACGTGAAATAGCGGGATGGGTTCTACGGATTGCCGAACGGAACCTCGCGCGTGCCGCCCTCGGCGCCGTAGATTTTGATCACCTGGGGCTCCGGTGGTTTCCGGGTTTCCTCGGCCGCCGGAGTTCCCGACCAACCGGTCAGCTCGGTCGTGGGTCCCTTGACCGTCGTCTCGCCTCTGTATACCGGACGCACCTGAAGCGGCTTCATCCCTCCCGGCAGCGCGCTGCGCAGCGATTGGAAGCTCCTATCCAGTTCGTTTTCGTCCAGGTGCAGGCTGACACGCACGTCGTTGCTCGCAGTGGCGATCTGAATCTTCTCGGCCAGTGCACTCATCTCCGGATTGTTCTTCTGTTGCGCGGCGGCCATGGTCATCAGAAAACGCAATCCACCAGCAACCGTCGAGGCCGCCTGTTCGGATTTGGTTTCGACGTTCAACTCGACGCCCATCCCGCGCCGCAGGTTCAATCCGAAATCGAAGCCCGTTACGTCGGCCAGCATCTTGGCTTGCGGTCCGGCGTCCGCCGGCATGGCGCCAGGAGGCACCGCGCCGGTGAACCAGATGTCGCTGCGCGCGGCGAGCGTGGTGGCGCGGCGGTAGATCGACGCAGTCTCCGGCAGCGCGGCCCCGGATAGAGCGGCCTCAACCGACGCCTGATCCCCGGCGATCACGATTCCCGGTTCGGCCAGCGTGAGTACGCCAGCAACATCACCGGTTCTCTTCGCAATCAGGAGTTCCTTGCCGTTGAGCATCTTGGACCGCGCGCCCGAGGCCAGAATCGCCGAGCGCAGCTTGGGCCAATCGAAACGCCCCTCCAGCGCCGCCAGGCCCTTGGGGGGAGCCGTCTTGCCGCCCGGAGGCACCGCGGCGGAAAACAGGATGCGATCAGTGGTGTCGAGCAGATTTAATTCGCTGAAACCCGACATGCCCTGCGCCTCGACCTTCGACATGGAGGCCCGCAGTTCGCGTCCCAGCTTTGACGACGCCACCCGGCGCCACTCGATCCCCACGATGATCTTGGCTTCCGGATGCGTGTAGCGCCACACGGTCTGCGCGCACACCACGTCGGGAAGGCACATCCCGCCCGCCAACAGGCTGATGGCACAGATTGTACTGCGTCCGAACATAGCACCTCCTAGCCGAACCGTACCATCCAGCGCATCGCAATCCCATCCGTGATTCCCCTTAGTTGCCTCTCATGGATTTCACTGGTAGATTGCCGGAACACCCCGTTTGGGCGTATCGTATGACATTACAGGGAATGTAGATGCCGTTCTGTTGCAAATGCGGATCCAGCGCCGGCCCGGCCGACGTCTTTTGCGCCTATTGCGGGGCGCGGCAGGCGTTCGGCGCAACGCCGCCACCTCCGCATCGGCCGGCCCGCGCCGAGTCGATCAATGCCCGCACGGCCTCCATGCTCTGCTACGTCCCTTTCCTCGGGTGGATTGCCTCCATTGTGGTCCTGGCTTCCGAACGCTTCCGCCATGACCGTACGGTGCGCTTCCACGCCTTCCAGGGTCTGTATCTGTTCGTGGTCTGGCTGATCGTCGATCACGTGATCGCGCCCGTGCTGGCTTTCAGTGCCATGAGCCGCATCCACCTGGCAGGCCTGCTCAAGGCCGGCATGCTGGGCGTCTGGGTCTTCATGCTCATCAAGACCGGGCAGGAACAGTTCTACTCGCTCCCCATCGTTGGTGAGTTAGCTGAGCGGTCGGTCTCCGAACAGAAGTAAGGGCGGACTCGCCCGGCTCCATCGTGTGGTGCGGCCGGCGCTTGTCGTGCTCCGCTCAAAACGGTATACCAAATCATGATCTCCCGTTTCTGCGTACTCCTCTTGCTGGCAGTCAGCTGTCTGGCGCAGGACATCGCCCGCATCGAGCAGGTGATCCGAACGTATGTGGAGAATCGGCAATTCATGGGGTCGGTACTGGTGGCGCGCGGCGACCGTGTTCTGCTCAGCAAAGGCTACGGTTCAGCCGACCTGGAGTGGGGCATTCCCAATTCGCCGGCTACGAAATTCCGGCTGGGCTCCGTTACCAAGCAATTCACCGCAGCCGCCATCCTGCTTCTTGAGGAGCGCGGCAAACTGAGCATCCACGATCCGGTGAGCAAGCATCTCCCCGGCACGCCCGCAACCTGGCGCAAGGTCGCGATCTTTCATCTGTTGACCCACACTTCCGGTATTCCGAGTTTCACGTCATTCCCGGATTACGAAAATCGGAAATCCTTCGCCAGCAGCGCTCAAGAACTGGTGGCTCGTTTTCGCGCCAAGCCACTGGAATTCGAGCCCGGCCAGAAGTGGAACTACAGCAACTCGGGTTACGTGCTGTTGGGATATCTAATCGAGAAGATCACCGGCGGAAGCTACGAGAAATTCGTTCGCGAGAACATCTTCACGCCTCTCGGCATGCTGGATTCCGGCTACGATTCCAATTCCGCCATCCTCCCGCGCCGGGCATCCGGCTATGTGCGGGGCAAGAACGGCTTCGAGCATGCCGGATTCATCCATATGAGCATCCCGCACGCCGCTGGAGCGCTCTACTCAACCACGGAGGACTTACTGAAGTGGGAACAGGGGCTGTTCGGCGGCAAGTTGCTGACAGCGGCGTCCCTCAAGAAGATGACTACGCCGTTCAAAGGCAACTACGCTCTCGGGTTGTGTGTGGAAACGACCGGCGGCCGCACGCTAATCGAGCACGACGGCGGCATTGAAGGATTCAATACGAAGCTGGCCTACTATCCCGACAGCAAGTTGACCATTGCCGTGCTGAGCAACGTGAATGGATCGGCGCCGGATGATATCGGCAGGAAGCTCGCGGCGTTGGCCCACAGTGATACGAGAGTAGATCTTCCCGCGTCTACTTTACTGCCATAGTCAGTCCGGATTGACTCGCCACTCCGCCGATTGTCACCACCACCGGAGAAGCACTGCTGGCCGGAATGTTGGCCGGCA
>CAZDIZ010000297.1:0-4026 GCA_964505625.1 uncultured Solibacteraceae bacterium
ACGACTCCAGTTCCCACTCGCTGTCATTGTTTCCGCCAAGGTATGCGCGCACCGCTTCGCTAGCGCCGCCACTTTGCTGAGCGGACTGGCGAGGATTTCGGCGAGACGCGCAGCCTCATGAAAATAGACTTCGCTCGGCACCACCGCCGCTCCCTGCAACTGAAAACGCACCGTCAGCCCGCCGGCAACTCCTTGCGGATCGCTTGGCGAAGCCGCGTGAAGTCCAGCGGGTGCGGGCCTTGCGAATCGAACCACCAATATCCGCCGTCTCCGCTTACCAGCACCGCTTCGCCATCGGAGAAGACGATGCTCGATGGTGCAACACCGGCACTCGCACCGGCCGGGGCCTCGCAACGGTGGATCTCACGAAAGCGGTCCAGCCCGACCTGCACCAGGATCGACTTCCGTTGCACGGGCCTCGGAACACCAACTTCGCGCCCTCCCCGCCGGTGGAGAACGTCTACCACACGATAGCCGGCCAGCACGCCTACCGTCTTCACTTCGGCGCGAACCGATTTGTCTTTCTCAACGGTGTGGTAACTTAGCGTGTGCGTCGCCGCGACCTGCGATCCCGCCACCAGCGACGCACCGAGCAGCCACAACGTCACCAGCCAGCTATTCGAACACCTTCTCGACGTCGACAATCCGAATGTTCTCCGGCTTCAGCCCCAGCTTCCAAACCGACACGGTCTTGTCTTCCGTGAGCAACTCCTCCGGCTTCGGCGAATTGTAAGTGATCGGCGACGCTTCTTCGCCGGCGATCTTGCTCTTCAGCGCGGCGCAGTTCTTCGCCACCGCCACGATGGTGAAGTTACCGCCGCCCAGATGCTTCGCGATGGCGCGGTTGACGTCGTCGCGCGTCAACTTCTGCAACGCCGCGTCCAGGTAAGCGACGTATTCCGGAATCTCGTAGAAGCGGCTGTCGATGGCGTATCCGAGTTCGGCGTCCTTGGTCTTGGTCAGGAGCTTCGCGTACTTCCGCACAAAGTTGCGTGCGCGCTCGAAGCTCTCCTGATCCAGGCCCTGGCGTACCAGTTTGTCGAATTCATACATCGCCAGACGCAGCGCGAAGTGCGCGGTCGCCGGGTCCACCGGACGGATCCAGATCTGAAAGATCTGCTGCGAGCGCGCCAGATTTGGATCGGGCTCGAACTGGAACATGCCGCGCGGGAAGTACTCGATGTAGGCGTAGTCGCCGTAGTTCAATCCGCGCACTTCCCTGAGCCGCTGGTAGAGACGGCCGCCGCTCATGCGATGCTGGCCGAAATAGGACTGCGCCACCAGCAGCGCCGGATAGTCCGCGTGGCCGCGCGTGACGTCGATGGGAAAGCCCAATGAATACGCCACCGCGCGTGTGTCTTTCTCCACCATCACCATGCGCGGCGCCTGAATGCGCTCCGGCACGGTGAGTTCCAGTTGCGGCGGCGCCAGATTCGACAGCTTCGCGAAGTCCGCTTCGACGCGCGCCGGGAAGTTGCGCGGGTATCCGCCGGCAATGCCCAGCACCATGTTCCGGCGCGTGAAGCGCGTGAAGTAGAACCGCTTCAGATCCTCGATGGTCATGCTCTTCAGCGCCGCCACGGTGCCCACGTCGTGGCGACCGTAAGAGTGTCCGGCATAGATTTCGTTGTAGAGGACCTCTTTACCCAGTTCCTCATCGTTGTTGCCGCGCAAGCTCACGCGAAGATAGTTCACCGCGTCGTCCCGCAGTCGTTCGAAGTCGTCGGCGCGCCAGCCGGGGTCGAGCAGCATGTCGCGAAAGATCTTGTAGAACGCTTCCAGATTATCGGCGTGCGTGGTGGCGCTGAACACCACCATCTGCTTGTCCACCTGCTCATCCACCGAAACGGCCATGGGGAACAGCGCGTCCACGATTTCCTTGTAGGTCATCGTGCGGGTGCCGCCGCGCGCGAGCATCGCGGCGGTGAGTGCGGCCGTGCCCGGTTTGTCGGCCGGGTCCGATGCGGCGCCGGTCAGAAACACCACGCGGATGCTCACCAATGGCGAACTACCCGGCAACGCGACCGTCGTGATGCCATTGGCGGCGTGGAGTGTCGAAATCATAGTCAGAAGAACCAACCAGTAGCGTAGTTTCACTTGGCGCCTCCCGAAGTCAGAGTGACAATGGTGCGGCCCCGGTCCACCAGATATTTGCGCGCGACGTTGCGGATGTCGTCGGGCGTGACGCGCGCATACAGATCGTAAAGACGGTTGATGGTTTCCGGCGTGCGCCGCAGCGCCACAAAGCGCGCGGTGACACCGGCAATGGCTTCGCTCGAATTCAGCGAAAGCGCGAATTGATAGCGCAGGTGGCGCTTCACCGCCTCCAATTTCTCGGCGGCAACTTTGTTTTCGCGCAGCGCGGCAACGGTCGCCAGGATGTCATCGCGCACCGAATCCATGTCGGCGGGCTTCTTCAAGCGCGCTTGTATGCGGAACAGGAACGGATCGACGTGATCCGGATTCCCTGCCCCGAACGAGTCCACCTTTTGCTCCTTGATGACCAGCTTCTGATACAGATCCGAGCTCGGTGAAAACGCGATGTAGGCGAGCAGGTCCAGCGCGGCGCTGTCGATCGCCGTGTCGGTGTACGCCGGTGCCCGATAGGCGACGTTCAGCCACGGCATGGTGCGCGTCGGCCAGTTGATGTGGTTCGAGCGCGGCGCCCCGTCAGCGAGCGGCTCCAATGGAATCGCCGGTTTATAATCGCCGCGCTTCCAATTACCCCAGTATTTCTCCACCACCGCGCGCGAGCGTTCCTTGGTGATATCGCCCGCCACCACGATGATGGTGTATTCGGGACGGTAGAAACGCTGGTAGAACTGACGGCTGTAAGCGTACTGGTTGGGCATGTCCTCGATGTCTTTCAGGAAGCCCATGGTGCTGTGTTTGTAAGTGTGCTTGTCGAAGGCCGTGTCGCGCAGCACTTCGTTGATCTTCATGGGTGGCGCCGCGCTGTTCTTGTTGTACTCGCCGAGCACGGCCAGCGTTTCGGTGCGGAACGCGGCCTCCGTGTAGTCGAGGTTCTGGAAGCGGTCGGCCTCCATCATGACGATGGTTTCGAAATCGTCCTTGCTGAAAGTGGTGTGGTAGACGGTGAGGTCGTCGCTGGTGTAAGCGTTCGATGCGGCGCCGGCCTGCTTGAGCGTGTCCTCGTAGCGCGCCGGAGGAAACAGCTTGGTGCCGCGAAACATCATGTGTTCGAACAGGTGCGCGAAGCCGCTCTTACCGGGTTCGACTTCGTTGCGCGACCCGGCCTGCACCACAATGTAGAGCGACACCACGTGCGGGTAATCGGTCGGAATAGTGACCAACCGCAAACCGTTGGGATAGTCGTGTTGATCGTAAGCGAACGGAAACGCCTTGGCCGCCGGAGGCGGAGGCGCGCCGTTGGCCACAAGAGCACAAGCCAGCAGCAGCATAAGGCAAGCCATACACGCTTATCTTATCCACACGCACGCCGGCGCGCATCGAGCATCAAGATGCGGGGGAGGATTCACTCTCACATTTCGCTTCACTTTCGTTGCCGACCGTAGTGAGATAGTCGCTAAGGATCCTCTTGACAGTGCTCTTCGGAGGGTTTGCCCCATGTCGTTTCCTCAACCGG
Source organism: uncultured Solibacteraceae bacterium (assembly GCA_964505625.1). Lineage (GTDB taxonomy): Bacteria > Acidobacteriota > Terriglobia > Bryobacterales > Bryobacteraceae > JAJFUV01. The sequence goes on from CAZDIZ010000297.1 coordinate 3,608, forward strand.
TCAAGCCTCACAACAAGTTCGATACGCCTCATGTGCAAGGTATCTAAACCGTCCCTTTTGCCAATGACGGTCGGATGCGCATCGATCAGCGCCAGAAGCTGGGACATCTCTGGCGTATTTCCTGGTTGCTCGGCCACCACCCGCGCCTGGAGACATGGAGGGCATTCATCGATATAGCCGGGTTTATTGAGCGCCAGAGTAAATGTCTCTCCGCAGTGTCGGCAGTTCTCTGTTCGTAATGCCATGGAAACCTCCTTCGACTCTTTGCTATTCCAGTCTAGCTTCACAAGAACTGGACGCCCACTCCACATGAGAGTTGCGGCAGACAACCCGCAGACTGTCAACCGCAAGACCGTCGCCTCCCGCACTGCTAGAATGTCCTTCGTGTCCACACTGGCTTTTCGCGAAGCTCGGCGGTG
>CAZDIZ010000298.1:0-3997 GCA_964505625.1 uncultured Solibacteraceae bacterium
CCCCAAAGATCGAGCGGAGACGCCGCGGGATCGCCGGTCAGCAACGAATGAGGAACCGGCGCGCCGTGCGCGCGGCCCGCCGGGACAAGCGCCAAAGTACCGGAACCAATCTGCCGCAGGAAGTGCCGTCGAGTGCCCATTGTTCAAGGTCAATTTTAGTATGCGATATGTTGTAACCTATTCGGCAGGTAACACGATCTAACGATCTGAAAGGCCCTGATCATGCGTATGCGCTGGTTGTTGTGGGCTGTCGCTTATCTGGCTGCGCCCGCCGTCCCGGGCGCCGAGCCAACTTGGACGAGGATCAAGTCCGGCCGCGTCGAACTGATTGCCTCCGCCGGGGAGAAGAAAGCGCGGGACGCCGTCCTGCCCTTCGAGCGTTTGCAGAACCTCCTTGGCGAAATCGTCAAGCCGCGAGGTCTCGCACCGGCACCCGTCCGTGTCGTATTGTTCCAGTCCAAGCGAGAATACGAGCCGTATCGCGTTGGTGAGTTCGCTGTGGCGCATTCGATTACCGGCCAAGGACGCGACTGGATCGTGATGAGTGGAACCGACAGCGCGAACTACTCTCTAGCCCTGCGCGACTTCACGCACGCACTCATACGGCAGCGCGGCGGTGTGCCCCTGTGGTTGGAGGAAGGGTTGGCATGGCTGTATTCAAACCCTTCGCAGAACGGCACGCACGTACTCATCGGAGCCGTGGTTCCGAATCTGGCAAGCGCCTTCGCTCGCGGAAAGTGGATACCGTCGAGCCGCCTGATGACCGTGAAGCGCCAGGACACCGAGTACACCGACAAGATCGTGTCAACGATGTTCAGTGCGCAGAGTTGGGCGCTGGTGCGCCTGCTGGTCTTGCGGGAAGAGTATCGTTCCAGGCTGCCCCGTCTGGTGAGGGCAATCGAAGAAGGCCAATCGTCCGAACAGGCCTTTCAGGCCGTTTACGCAATCACACCCTCGCAACTGGATCACGCTGTGGACAGCTACGTCCGCGCGGAGCGGTTAGCCGGCGGTTTGTTCGACGTGGAATTCGAAAAGAAACGGCCGGACGCCCAGGTGAGCGCGCTTCCACCGGCGGAAAGCGAGGCGATGCTGGCGGATCTGCTCGCGGGCGCCGGCAAGCAGGAAGAGGCCGCAAAAGCCTACACCGCGCTGGCTGAGAAGGAACCGAACCGTCCGGAGGCATCGCAAGGGCTCGGTTACCTGGCGCTGAAGAAGGGGGACCGGGATGGCGCACTCAAGCACTTCGCGCGTGCGTCCTCGTTGAATTCGCGCAGCGTGGAGTTCTATCGCGACTACGCCGCTCTGTTGACGGCCGCCGGGCGCGCGGACAAAGAGCTTCAAATGGCGCTCGAAAGGGCGCTGGATCTGGACCCGAATCTGAGCGATGCACGGATGCGGTTAGCCCAGTACTACCTGCGAAACGAAGAATTCGCGTTGTCGGCCAGCCACTTCCGGTTGGTGAAGGACGTGCCGGAGGATCAGGAGCGGGAATTCGTCGACGGTATGTTTACGGCCTGCTACAACGCCGGTGACCGCGAGGGCGCGCGCGCGGCCATGCAGCGGCTACGGGAACGTGGCACCACGAAGGCCGATCTGCAAAGCGTCGAGAAGATGCTGCTTGCGTTGGCGCAACCTCCGCAGCCTCGCCCGGTTCCCTCCCCTCGCGGCGCCTCGCCGTCCGGACATCTCGATCCGGACGCGTTGCCCAAAATCAGCGGAAGACTGGACCGGCTCGATTGCAGCGTGAAGCCCATGCGCCTGATCGCAACCGTGGACGGTGAGGCAGCCGACTTCGTGATCGAAGACGCCCAACGCATTGTCCTGCGCGGCTTCGGTGCGGGGAGCGTCGAGTTCGAATGCGGCGCGCTGAAACCCGAGCCGGTTGCGATCCGCTACTGGCTCGATGAGAAGGCCACTCCGCCCGCGCGGCATGTGCGGTCTATCGAATTGCTCAAACGTCCCTAACCCGGTATATACTGATTGACCGGGAGGACAACGGATATCACGGTCGCAATAGCGTTCATCCTGCGCAGGGTTGTGTTGTTGTGTGCCGCTTTGCTGCTGGCTCCGGCGGTGGCGCGGGGAGGCCCCGTCGTCTGGACCAGAATCCAATCCGACAATTTCGAATTGATCACTTCGGCCGGCGAGAAGAAGGGCCGCGAAGTGATTCTCTATTTCGAACGCGTGCAGGCGGTATTCGAAAAGATTCTGAAATCGAAAGACACTTCGCCGCTGCCGGTGCGCGTGGTCGTGTTCCGCACCAAGAAAGAATTCGAACCGTTCCGCATCCACGAATCCACGGGCGCGTTCTACATGAGCAGCCGGGATCGCGACTACATCATCATGAGCGGCGGCGGCGTGGAGGACTACCCCATCGCCCTGCACGAGTACACGCACCTGCTGCTGCGCCACGGTAAGCAGAAGGTGCCGCTGTGGCTCAACGAAGGTCTAGCCGAACTCTATTCCAGTCTGACGCCGCAAGGTAAACGCGTCATGATCGGTTCGCTGCACCCGGGCCGCATGCAGGTGCTCGACCGTGAGAAGTGGATTCCGTTGTCCAGGCTGGTGGACGTCGAACAGAAGTCGCCCGAGTATACCGACAAGAAACTGGCGGGCATGTTCTACGCCGAAAGCTGGGCGCTCACGCACATGCTCATGTTGCAGGACAACTATCGCAAGGAGATGCCGAAACTGCTCAATGCCTTCGATGCAGGCAAGACGCCGGCCGAGGCTTTCCAGGCCGCTTACGGCGTGCCGCTCGATCACATCGACAAGGTCCTGCGCGGTTACGTGCGCGGCGACCGCTTCAACGCCGGCTTCTTCGACGTGACGTTCGACAAGGCGCAAAAGGAAGTGGAAGCGACCGCGTTGACCGCTTACGAAGGCGACATTCTTCTGGCTGAGTTATTTCTCGGCGCGGGCAAGCTCGACGAGGCGCGGCGCATGTACGAAGCGCTCTCCAACCAACAGCCCAACCATCCGGAGGCGTTCGAAGCGTTGGGGTATCTGGAACTGCACGGCGGCAACCATGAAGCCGGGCGGCAGTACTTGGCCCGAGCGGTAGCGTTGGGCTCGAAGAATCCGCGCGCCTACCGCGACTATGCGACGCTGCTTGAATCCGGCGGCAATCACGGCCCTGAATTGAAGCGCGTGCTCGAAAAAGCGCTCTCGCTAGAGCCCGATTCGGTGGAACTGCGCATGCGGCTGGCGCGGTCTTTTCTGCGCAACGATGAGTTCGCGCAGGCTCTGCAAGAATACCGGAAAATCCAGAAGGTGACGCCTGAGCAGGCCACCGAATACTTCCACAACCTGTTCTACGTGTGCTATCGCGTGGGCGACAAGGACTGCGCGCTCTCCGCCGCGAAGCGCTTACGCGAACGCGCGAAGACTCCCAGCGAGATTCTGGAAGCCGACCGGCGGTTGAAGGCGCTGGAGCAACCCAAACCCGTCGAACGTGCCGAGGCCCGCGAGGAACCGCCGCGTCAGCAGCGCATACCATCGCGCGAGCCGGCACGGGCGGAAAAGCCCACCGCCGAAAGCACGGCGAGCGATGGTAGCGACGGGGGCGTGCTCGGCACTCTGGTGAAGCTGGACTGCAACGCGAACCCGGCGCGTCTGACCGTGAACATCGGCGGCAAGCCTTCGGAGTTCGTCATCGACAGCAGCGGCGGCATACAGTTGCAGGGGTTCGGTCCCGACACGGTGGAACTCGATTGCGGCCCGCTGAAAGCCGCGCAAGTATCGCTGACATTCTGGCGCGACGAACGAACCAATCCGCCCCAGAACCTGCTCCGGTCACTGCGAATCGTCAAGCGCCCGCAATAAATCGCGCGCGATTCAGGGAGCGATCCGCGACCGAATCCATTTCAGTGGGACGAACATGGACACCCGCGTTTGGTAGCTGCGGTAAGCGTCACCGAACTCGTGGACAAGCTTCCGCTCCTCAAGGAGCGTTCCGGCGACAATGTAGATGGTGAGCACGCTGTTGCTGACCAAC
>CAZDIZ010000299.1:0-3993 GCA_964505625.1 uncultured Solibacteraceae bacterium
TACCCGGTGTGCACCGCCAGTAGCGTGAGGAAGTTGTCCACCAGCAGACCTTCGTAGCCGCCGGGTGTTCCGTCCCAGCGTTTCCAGTCCTTCGATTTGCCGTTGGCGCCGAAGCCTTGAAACGCGCCTTGCTCGAACGCGTCCAGAACCGGGAAGAGAATCCGTTCGGCGTCGGCGCGCCGCTTCAGACTGTAGAGGCCCTGTATGGTCCAGTAGACATGACACGCCGTGGCGCCGCCGTTTTCGTAGTATTGGAAACCGTCGGAGCCATCCTCTTTCGTCGAGCCTCCGGCCCATTGCGCCGGTTCGACGTAATCTTCGCGGCGGATGGGAACCAGATTGCCGGGCAGACCCAGCCGCAAATCGGTGAATCCCACTTCGCGCATCTTGGCGAACATGCGATCCCAGACGCGATTGGCCATGTCTTCCGGCACCAAGCCCATGGTGGTGGCCAGTCCGGCGACGAAGGTGAAGTAGTAGTCGTGCAGCTTGCCGTCAGCGCTCTTCCATCCGGCGAGCACGCCGGTCGCGGGATTGTAGAACGTCTTGGGGAACGCGGCCTTGATGCGTTGCGCGGCGGCGGCGTAACGTTCGGCGTCCTGGGTGTGTCCGGTCGTGCGCGCCACTTGCGCGATCCTCGACAACGCGCGGAACGCGATGGCATTCGAGTACGCGTCCTTGTGGCCGAAGCCGACCGTGTCCCACCAGTTCGACGGCCGCAGAGTGATCTTCGGCGTCCATGAACCGGAGTTGCCGCTCAACGGCGACTCGATCAATCCGTCTCCGTCGCGATCGTCGCTCACCACGCGATCGGCCCAGGCCTTTATTCCAGCGTAGTGTTTGCCAAACCAGGCGTAGTCCTTGGTGGTTTCAACATAAGCCGCGGCCGACCACACCAGCGACGGATAGGTGTCCAGACTGTCGTAAGGATAGTGATCCTGCACGGGGTCGCGATAACCTTTTTGCGCATACCCCTTCATGCCGCCCAGGTAGCGCTCCAGCGTCGCGCGCACCAGGTCCGTGGCGCGCAGGTTCTCCGCGAGCGGTGGCGTGAAGCGAGCCATCTCGGCGTATTCGTAGACGGTCAACGGGCAGGCGTCGCTCGCGGCATGATTGGCCAGTGCGCGCACGCGCGGATTGAGTTGGAAGATGGTGAGGAAGTTGCGGCGGTAGCCATCGAAGCGCGGATCGTTTGCGATCGACGCCGGTCCGGGATAGATGGTCACCACCTCCCAGGTGTACTCGATGCGCGGTGAAGCGGCCGTCGCCGGCGGGAAAGAAACTCTGACCCAGTTGTCGCCCTTGGCGCGGCTGGCATCGTAAGGCAGCGCCACGGCGCGCGCACCGGTGGCCGCGATGCGGAAAGTTCCGTAGTCGGGCAGATGCATGAGGGCGGGTAGACGCACGCTGCCATCCTCATTCATGTGGCCGAGTAAGGTGACGTGCGACAGTTTCAAATCGAATTCCAGCCCGAACGGCGCGGCGGGCGCGCTGACCGAGTAGTTGGACTGCAGCTTGATGCGCCGCTCGCCAAATTCGATTCGCCACGCGGGAGCTTTCGCATCGCCGTATTCGACGGCCGCGTCCACACGGCGCGCTTCGAGCGGCGCGGCGGTGGACGCGCGCATCAGGTTCACTTTGAGCTTGTTCTTGCCCAGCGAGTCCACCGAGAAGAACTGGAACGCCGGTTGGCCCGGCGCGCACTCCAGCTTCAGGTAACGCGACTGGAAACCGAGATCCGTCGCCGGAAGCAATCCGGCCGCGGCAAACAAGACCAATGAGAGAGTTCTCATGACTAGACTCCTCCAGGATGGCCACTGCCCGGGTGGCCCGGCTTGGTGAAGCGCAGTTCAAGTCCCTTCTTCTTTTGCGGCGGCACCATGGTTGCCCAATCGCGCACCGCCGCCGGAGTTGCCACCGCCGAACCAGTGTCCAGACGAACGGTGACGATCTGCTGCGGCCGTATGGGGAAACGGTAGGCGGGACCACCGGCGAGCCGCTGTGGTTGTTCGCCCATCATGTTGGTGAGCGCGGCGCCCCGATGCGGCAACCGCACGGTAAGCTCCGCCGTGCCTGCCACGCCGTTAGTTTCAACCAGACGGATTTCGATCTGCTTGCCCACACGGCGCACCGCTTCGACGATCACGTTGTTCGATGTCGCAAGAAAACTCCGCGGCTGGCTCCCGGCGGCGCCCGCGATCACCAGCGGCGGCGCATTGAACTCCCACGCCATGCGTGGGATGCCGGCCTGCTGCCACGACCCCGCATGCGGAACCAGCGCGTAGGAGAAGTTGCGCACGCCTTGCGCGCGTAGCATTTCATTGGGCCGCTTCATGTACGTCGATACCGCGTTGACCAGACCAAGCGTCAGCGTGCGCCCGCTCAACTCATGACCGGTAAGACCGCGATCCAGCAGCGCGAGTCCCGCGCCGGACGCAAGCTGATAGTTCGACCAGCGTATGGACGGCAGAATACCGAAGCCGCTGCCCTTGCGCGGATCGACGCTCGAAAAACCGTACGGAATGCCGCGGCTGCGCTCGACCACATCGCCCGCGAGCGGAAAGTCAGCCGTGATCAGTACATCGTCGGCGTGCAGATCCACGCGCGTTTCGAAATCGATGCGCGGATGATCGCGGTAGAAGATGATGGTGCGTTCCAGCTTGGAGCCGTTGTGGAAGTTCGAACTCACCACGACGCGCGTCGCGAGCGGTCCGCGCAGCACCCGCACCGCCGCCGGAAATTCCGCGCTCGTCGCCACCTGTCGCCGCTTCGGCTTGGGATGCATGAAGTGCTCGGCGGAAACTTTCATGCCGGCCACCGTGTCGGCGACGATCACATTGGCCGCGCCGCTTAGCAACTCTTCGCCCGTGGACTTCACCTTCAGACTGACCAGCGCCCCGCTTGATGCATCGACCCGCGCCTGATAATACGGCGTTTCGATTAGCTCCGGCATCGCGATGAGCTCGGCGGACGGCGCCGTTCCCGCCTTCACTCGCCACGACGCAATCCCGGAAGACGGCAGCGGCGCGCGGCATGTCACTTGGGCTCCGCTCGATTCGCACGGCACGCCATCGAGCGTTTGCCCGGCGGGGAGTTGCAGTTCCACCGGATCGTCGCGCTTCCAGTTCAGCGCATTGTAGAGCGCCACTGCTTGCCCCTTGCCGGCCAATGCGCGCCCGGAAGCCTCCAGCGCGCTACGCGTTTGCCGTTCGACCGACTCGAAGCGATCCCAGGCGTCCCAATGCCCGGCGTCCTTGAAAACCATTTCGGCGGAGGCGCCCCAGATGGTGTTCCGGTCCATGTTCATGAGCATGTTGACCCAAGAGTGATAGAAGTCCTGCGACGGATACGCCGCGCGGCCGTCGAGCGACGCCGCGGTCGCCAGCGCCTCGGCCGCGTGCAGCAGATGCTCATCCTTGCGATAGTATTGGCGCACCTCGGGCATGTTGAGCCAGAACGAATCCCAGCTATAGCCGGTGTCGCCGGAATACTCGGGCAACTTCGTCTTACCCGATTTCAGTTCCGCGTTGAGCACGTCCACATAGTCGCTGGGAACGCTGAAGCGAATCTTGATGTCCGGATAGCGGCGCTCCCATTCGCGCAGGAACTCGGCCGGATAGGTCGCGCGTAGCGGCGGCAGGCTGTAGTCGCCGAAGCCCGCCAGCGAAAACAACGATGTCTTGCTGGGACTGGATTGCAGCTTGTCTTGAATCGCTTTGTACATTGCCGCGAACTGCGCGTCCGTCAGCGGCTCTTTCGTTCCGAACAGGCCTTCGTTGCTGCCGAACTCGGCGTAGTGTTTATTTGCCAGCGCCATGCTGCGCGTGCCGTCCGGCGCCACCCACCAGAAGACCGGCGACGTAGTGGGATTGTTGCGATTGAAGAAGACCGAATCCATGCCTAGGCCCGCGACGATCTGCGGGAATTGACGGTGCGCGCCGGTGATGTCGATCATCCAGCAATGCCGCGGCCGGAAGCCGAAGACATCCTGAT
>CAZDIZ010000300.1:0-3970 GCA_964505625.1 uncultured Solibacteraceae bacterium
GGTGGCGCGCGCCGCGTGACGCTGCGCATCTTCTGGGATGGGAGCGCGAAGCCGGCCGTGGAAGTTCCGGCGGGTGACTTCTTCGGTTACAGCTTCGGGCGCCCGGCAATCGAATCGATGCTCGCCGGCACGCGCGACGGTATGAACTACTGTTACTTACCGATGCCCTTCGACCGCTCGGCGCGAATCGAACTGGAAGCCGCTGATGGTCCCGCCGTGTCCGTCGACTACGAAGTGCGCTTCGCTCCGCAATCGCGCCGCTCAGATGAAGGCCGCTTCCACGCCGTATGGAGGCGCGAGAACCCCACGCGTACCGGCGCACCATTCACGTTCGTCGACGTGAAAGGCCGCGGCCACATGGTGGGAGCCATCCTACAAGCGCAGGGAAGCGAACCGGGTAACACCTACTTCTTTGAAGGCGACGACGAAGCCACCATCGATGGCGAACTCAGCGTGCGCGGCACGGGCTCCGAGGATTTCTTCAACGGTGGCTGGTACGATCTTCCCGGACGTTGGTACGGCCGCGTTTCGCTGCCATTCAGCGGTTGCCTGGAATACAGCAAGCATCTGGGCCGCACTGGCGGCTACCGTTTCCTGCTTGCCGACGCTTACACATTCCGCAAGAGTCTGCGGCTCACCATCGAACACGGCCCCGAAGGCAACCGGATTCCAACCGACTATGCCGCGGTGACGTTTCTGTACCTGGACGAAGGCGATCCGGCCGTCGCGCTTCCCGCCGTTGCCGCGCGTGCGGTGAACGATCCCGCATCCTTCGCCGTGGTCCCGGGGTGGCAAGAGCCCATCTCCGCATTCTCCTTCGATAACGCCACGCTCGCAAAAATCAGGGAGCGTGTGAACGGCAAAGTCATCCGCTATCTGTCATTGCGCAAAACTGGCGAACCCGAGTATCTGCGGCACTTCGTGGCCATCGCGGTCAACGTGCCGAAAGCGGGCCGCTACACGATTTCCCTGCAAGGCGTGCTCGGTCCCGACAACGGCATCGTGCAATTGCTGAGTCGCGATCAACCCATCGGCGACGCTGTGGATCTCTACGCACCAGAGAAGACTGTCGACGAATCGCGGCGCATGGCCGTTGTCGAACTCAGCGAAGGCGCGAACGACCTTTACGTCGCCATGACCGGCCACAACTCTGCCTCGCGCGGACTGGGCTTCGATATCATCCGCATCGCCTGCGAAAGAGTCCCATGAGGAACTCACGCGCCCGTACGCGGGATAAACTCTTGTCATGAGACGCGTACTATGGGGAGCGTTGAAATTCAATGCCGGCTTGCTGGCAGCGGTCACGCTGTTTACGCAGTTGGCTTCTGGGCAGACACAGAAGTTGAGCCAAGGATGGATGGAGGAGTTCGACCTCGCGGCGCGGCACCTGGTTGCGTTGGCGGAAGCGATTCCCGCCGAGAAGTACAGTTGGCGTCCGGGACCGGGCGTGCGTTCGACCAGCGAAGTGTTCGTGCATATCGCGTACGGGAACTACTGGCTGACGGCTCAGGCGGGCGGTAAGATCCCGGACGGTACTCCCGATATTCCACCTGACCTGGAGAAGAAGGTCACAGCCAAAGCCGACGTGCTTCGTTGGCTGAAGAACTCAATGGACACTGTGAAGCAAGCCTACCCAGCCACGGATCGCACCAAGACAGTGCGCTTCTTGGGACGCGACACCACATCCGAGGCGGTGTTTCTCAGACTGTTGGTGCACAATCACGAGCACATGGGACAATCGGTCGCCTACGCGCGCATGATGGGCGTGGTCCCGCCGTGGTCGAAGCCAAGCTCGAAGTGATCCGAGAAAAACCGGGGACTGACTGCTCTGCCTGCTTTCGGGGCAGAGTGGTCTGTCCCCAGGTTTTCTGCAACCTCACTTAGCAATTGCCGGCTTGACTGTCTCGATCAATTCCGATACCGCACCGTCGACGTCCTCGATGCGAATGCGCAGCGATTTACGCGCCTGCACTTTGTCCTCGGCGATGCGGAACTGCGCCGCCACCATGCGGTCCAGTGAAGCATGCGGCGCGATCTTGGCATTGATCACCAGCGATGGATTGAACTTCTGGCCAATCGTCGGGTAGTACTGAAACAGCCGCGTGGCGTCGATGTCGGACACGCTGTCGCCTTCCGATGTTTGTCCACTCGCATCCTCCAAAAACATCTGCACATGGCGAACGACGAACGGATAGTCCGCCGGATTCACGAAGCGAAAGTCGGCAAACACCACCGTACTGCTGGGATCGGTGGCCAGCGTGCGGACTTTCAGGATCGAACCCTTCAACTCGATATGCGCGCCGCGGTTCCAATACAGCAGAACGCCCACCAACGCCGATGCGGCGGCGATTCCCACCACGAGAAACGCCCAAAACGATTTGCTCACCTAACCCTCCACCAGCCGGATCATCTCACGCATGGAATCGTGGGAATTCCGGATAAAGTCCTGCTTGATGTGCGTCTCTAAACCAATCTCGCCGCGATAGCCATCGCCCTCCAACGCGCGGAACACCGCTTTCCAATCCATGCGGTGCGGCCCCGGCAGCACGCTGCGTCCCTTGATGTGTACGTTCCCCAAACGATTCTTGGGAATGAACGAATACGCTTCCGGAAAAGGATTTTCCTTGAAGCCCACACCGTTGAGGCAATCCCAATTGAAGCCTAGCCACTTGGACGGAACCATCTTCAAAAGCTCGGCGGCTTCAGCGCAAGTAGCCACGTTGCAGGAGCCTTCATTCTCCACCAGCAGCCGTACGCCGCGCTTGCCAGCTGCTTCCGCCATCCCGGCCAGGATCTCGGCCACCACCGGCATCGCCTTTTCGCGGTCGCGCACACGGCGGAATGCGAACACGCGCACTTTGCGCACGCCGAGAATCTCGGCCGCATCCAGCGCCCGGCGCAGGTCGTCCATGCGGTGCTCCAACATGTGCTTGCCAACGCGGATGCGCTTGGCGCGCTGCTCGGCGGTTTCCGGGTCGCGCGAAACCGGATCGAAATCCGGCAGCGCGAACTTGAGCAGCGGCGAGTCCAGGAACGACACCTGCAAACCGTGGTCCTTGAGCTTCCGCGCGAATGCGCGCAGTTCGTTCACCGGCCGCGTCTCGTAGTCGTCGTTGGTCCCGGGTACGCTCCGAATCTCCACCCACCGCAGCCCGTACTTTTTCGCGAAAGCGAAGGACTCTTCTTCGGATCTCCCCACCTCATCCGTGATTGCACTGAACCTCGACCGGTCAATGCGTTTGCCTGCCCACAACGGCAGCGCCGCCAAGCTTGCCACCAGAAGCTCGCGCCTATTCATTTTGGATCACCCACCGAAGCGATCAGTCTCCCAACAGTTTGCCGTAAGGTTGGAGACTCTCGACATTATCACAAACGGCCTTGATTGCGGCGGTGATGGGAATCGCCAGCACCAAGCCGGCCGCGCCCCACAAGGTCGCCCAGAACATCAGCGCCACGGTGACTACCAGCGGGTTGAGATGCACACGCGAACCCACCACCTTCGGATAAAGCAGGTTCGACGCCAGCACGTGCAGGAACGACACCACCGTACCCAGAATCAGGTAGTGCGTCAACGTGCTGTAAGCCGTCAGCGCCGCAAACACCGGTGGAACGAGAGCCAGCGGAAGTCCGATATAGGGAATCAGACTCAAAAATCCGCTTAACGGCCCCACCAGCAGAAAGTACGGCAGACGCAGAATCCAGAACAACAGCGAACTGATTGCCGCCAGAAGCAATCCCAGCAGAAAGTTGCCGGCCACGAACGCACGCACCATGGTCGCGATGCCCTGCATGCTGCGTCCAGCGGCGAGACGCTCGTGCTCGTGGAACAAGCGCAGAAAGCCGCGATAGATGTGGTCGCGCCAACTGAGCATAAAGTACACCAGGAACGGCACGAAACTCGCCATCAGCGCGGCTTGGTAGAAATCGCGCGCGTGGCTGTAGATGTAGTCCACGATGGGGCTGCGTTCGG
>CAZDIZ010000301.1:0-3890 GCA_964505625.1 uncultured Solibacteraceae bacterium
CTTCCGGACGCGGAAGATCCGCGCTGCCGCTCAGCACGAACAGGCGCTCGACGCCCGCCGGCTGAAACGCGCCCAGGGGGCCTTTGCCGGTGCCGCGCACAGGATCGGGCGGGATTTGGAAGATCTCGTCGGTGATGGCTTGCTCGGAGTCACTGGCGGTCAGATCGCGAGCCGTTTGTTCGGCTCCGGCAAATGCGGCGAAGCTGCCGTCGGCCATCGGAACCTTCACGGTGTACTCGACGATGGGGGCGGGAGCGGGAGCCGGTTTGCCCTTCGTCTGGGGCGCAAGTTCGCCGCTGTAAAAAAGCCCGGTCGCGCGGGCCGTGTAGCCGTCGCCGCTCGATGCCGGGCCACCCACAACGATCCGCCGGAATTCGGCCGGGCCGCTCGGGTAGGCGGGGTAACGCGCTCCGGCCATACGCGCGACGCTGGCGCGCGTGGTCGCGTCGATGATCACCTTGGCGAGGACCGCCTGGCGCCCGGCACGGTTCGCCATGACGATGCCGGCCAGCCCACCCCGGGCGTCGCGCAACACGTCGGTCGCGTAGCTGCTGAACAGGAACTCGACTTTGGCATCGAGTAGCGTCTGATCCAGCGTCTTTTTGACGTGCATGGGCGTGGCCGGAGACGCGGCTTCAAACAACGCCTTAGCCAGTGGCGTGGACGGTCGCTCTCCAGCTTCGAGCCAGAGGCGCATGGGAGCGCACACGTCCTCGCCCAGATAGGGGCGCGGCGCGGCCAGGAAGACTCGCGCGCCTTTGCCAGCCGCGGCCACGGCGGCGGAGACCGCGCCGGTGGAACCACCGACGATCACGACGTCAACGTTGTAGGCGATGGGCACACGGCGAGCCGATTCGCGGACCCAGGCGGAGGTATCAGCGCCAAGCGCCGCCGCCAAAAGCAGAAAAAAAGCGGGCGTCTTCATGGTCACCAAACACGATGACCCACGGCGGATTCGATGTCAACCCAGCTCGAATGAAGGGCGGCCCAAACAGACCATTGCGTCCACCCAGCCGTGTGCCGGGTGGACGCGATTTGATCACTTACATTGACTTAGTCTCAGTTAGTAACAACTTTCATCAGTGCGGTGGCGGGTGAACTGATTCCATTCTGCGTCACAACCACCGAGTAAGTGCCAGCCGTCAGACTCGACGGCACTCTTACGTTGATTTGGTAGAGACCGGTGCCCACCAGTCCCGAGTAGAGTACGTCAGCTTTGGTCCCTCCGAACGTCACTGTAGGAGTGTCGCTGGTGGGGTAGTTTCCGCTGGAGAAGACCAAGCCTGGCGGCACGGTGGTGGCGGTGGCGCCCAGCGCGTTGACAAACAGTTCCAGAACATCGCCAACCTTCGCCGCCGCGGCGGTGGTGTAGCCGGATGCAGTTTGCCCGCTTCCGTTGATGATCGTGGAATCGCTGGGCCGCACGGCTAGTACGTAGTAGTCGGTTGTCATGAACAGTCCCGGCTGCACGGCGGCCAGTGTCGTGGTGGCGCTGGCGGTTCCGTCGGACGTGGTCACCTTGACGGTCACCGTGCCGGTGGATGTGTCGCTGGGCGCCTGCACGTTGATCTGTTCAGGGCTTACGAAGTACATGTAAGCGGTCTTGCCGTTGATGGTCACGCTGATGTTCTTGAATGTGGTGGGCAAGTATCCATCCACGAAGTCGGAGCTGCCGGCAGTGGCCGTGGTGGACGCCAGATTCGAGCCGAAGATGGAAACCCAGGCGGCGGGGGCGACACCGGTGGCGTAGCTGGCTGCATTCACGACACCCGTGATCGACGGTGTGGTCGAACTGCTGCTGCCGGTGGGCCTCAGGTAGCCGCCTCCGGAGAGCGTATATGTCTTCGCTCCCAAGTAACTGTTGGCCGACGCGGACGAGTCGTAGTAGACGGTGTATCCGTTACCTTTGATGTTGGAAATGGTAGTTCCCGATATGCCACTTGAGTCGCTCAACGTTGTGAGGTAGGAGTTGGCGGTAACCGACCAGACACTGGAAGAATCCAGCGTGAGCGAAATGGTCTTGGCCGTGTTGGCCGCGTTGATCGCGCCGGACAGATAGGAGCTGTCTTTCAACGACGCGGTAATGGAACTGATGTTGTCCGCCGTCATGTTACCCGTCAGCGTCTGCCCACTGGTGGTCAGAAGAACTGTGCCGCCGTTGGAACCGCTATTGCCCCAATTACCGGCACTGGCTTTCACGAGAACGCCGGAATTCGCCGTGACGTTGACACCGGTCAGAGTAATGATCCCCGTTGAATTCGTGACGTAGAACAGCGGACCGCTGGTGGGTGTGTAAGTAAGTGAACCGCCCGTCATGGTGTACGTCCCTTGTGTACCCTCCGCGTCGCCGGACATACTTTGGTAGATCATCACACCCCACTTTTCCTTCGTCGAGGTCAGACTACAGTTGTTCAGGGTGATGAAGTTGGCTCCTTCGATAACGGCCGCTTCGGCGCCGGTAGAGTAGAAGGTGGTACCGGTGACGGTGATACCACCAGTCGAGTAGATGCCGGCCGAGTTGCTCCCCGACGTGTTCACGGTGCCGCCGGTAACGGTGATGGTCCCGCTGCCACGATCGGTGGCGATGGCGCTGGAACTTCCGCCCGTGGTGGTCATGTTCACATTGGTGATGTTCATGGTGCCGGCTTGCGTGGCCATCACGGCGTGACCACCGTCGGCACTGGCCCTGATGGTCATGTTCGACAAGGTCACTGAAGAGCCGCTGCCGGTGGCAAATGCGCCGTTCGCTCCCGTGCCTGTGGTGGTGATTGTGCCGCCTGTCACGGTCACCTTGCCGCTGTCGGTAGCGAGCAGTCCAGCGTTGAGACCGTAAAAGCTGCTGTTGTCCTGCGAAGACGTGTTCCCACTCGTTGTGATGGTGGGGTTTTCGAGCGTGAGATTACCTGAATTCGTCACCCAGACGCCGGATGTGTCGGTTGCGGTGGCGGTGTAGGTCTGATTGGACTGAGTGGCAGTTCCTCCATTCAACTTGTAGGTCGCGTAGTATGTGACCGTAGTGGCCGCCCAAAGTCCGGTGATTGTCAGTAATGCAAGCGCAAACCGTCGAACATTGCGGCGTGTTAAGCAACTGTTAGCGTTGTTAAACTTACTAACAATACTACTCATAGCGACTCCTTTACCTATCTGGCGCATAACTGTTTGGTTCGACGAAGAGAACACACGCATGGTTGCCGAGACTTAAAGGTAGTCCACTAATGCACTGGGGATATGTTCGCTGTGTGTAAGTGCGAGATTGCCACTCTACGGCTGCAAGCGTTCCAATTTGCGGTAGAGTGTTTTGCGTTCAATGCCCAAGATCTTCGCGGCGTGGCTCTTGTTGCCGCCAGTGGCGGCGAGCACGCGGCGGATCTGTTCAGCTTCGGTTTCGGCGAGGCTGTCGCCGCTTTGCTCGGTGGGCTGCATGGCTTCGATGGCGATCTGGACGGCCGTCGCGTCGATGCGTCCGCCGGGCGCCAGAATCACCAGCCGTTCCATCATGTGCTGCAACTGCCGGACGTTGCCGGGCCAAGTGTATTCGTTGAGCGCCTTCACACCGCTGTCGACCAGACGGGCTTCCTGGTTGTAACGCGCGTTATAGCATTTCAAGAAGAAGTGCGCCAGCAGCGGGACGTCGCCGTAACGCTCGCGCAACGGCGGCATGGTGAGGCGGACGACGTTCAAACGGAACCACAGATCTTCGCGAAACTTCTTCTCGTCGACCATTTTCTGCAGGTTCCGGTTGGTGGCGGCGATGACGCGCACGTCGATGGAGCGCGCACGCGCCGCGCCCACCGGCCGGATTTCGCCCTCCTGCAGGAAGCGCAGGAGCTTCAGTTGGAAGTTGAGCTCGATGTCGCCGATTTCGTCCAGGAACACGGTGCCGCCATCGG
>CAZDIZ010000302.1:0-3859 GCA_964505625.1 uncultured Solibacteraceae bacterium
AACCTGGGCCCGTGCGGCCAACTTCAACGGACCCAGTACGTCGGGTGCGGCGCCAACAACGGCGAGCGCCTGGCGGCGTGTCATTACGTCAATCCTCCTCTGTCGCAAATAGCTGTGAAAAAGGGGACAGACCGCTCTGCCCCCGAAGGGGAACACTCACCATACAGTGCTTTCCGCATGGGGCAGAATAGACTGACCCCTTTTTCGGTGACCTGCTTGAAGAGATGCTCAGGTACGCGCGCCGGATGCCGCCATCTTCAACCGTTCGGTGAGTTCCGCCGCCAGAGTCTCCACTCCCGGTTCGCTCAGCGCGTTGCCGAAGCCGGTGGTGACGTCGACGATTTCGAATCCGCCGCACGCGAGCGAGCGCCATGCCTCGGCCGCAACCGGATAGATGCCCGGCCGCGGCATTGTGGAGCGGAACAGCACCGCGCGGCCGCCGTACGGTGCGGGCACGTAATCGCGCTGCGCCTGCCGGTTGGCGATGGTCGTCCGCTGGCGGTTGCGCGCCAGGCCCGCGCGGCACGCGGCCGCGGTGGCCTTTTCGCTCCAGGCAGCGCGGAACAACGACAAGCGCCGCCGCAGGTGCCGCCAACCGCCCGAGCCGAAGATGGCGCCGGCGTGCGTTCTGGTCCGGCGTGCGCCGTGACGCAGGGCTTCCACCACGCGCTCGTGCCTACTCAGGCCGCGCTTCCATCCGCTGGGATAGGCATCGACTAACGCGAGCAGCGCTACGCGCTCGCCACTCTGTTCGAGTTGCCGCGCCATTTCGTACACCACCAGCCCGCCGTGGCACAGGCCTAACAGCGAATACGGGCCTTCGGGTTGCGCGGCGCGCATGGCAGCCACGTTGCGCGCCGCCTGCGCTTCAATCGTGCCGGCGGCGGCGACTTCATCGGCCGTAAGCGGAGCGAACGCGATCAGCGGGAGATCCTGGGGAAGCCGGCTCGCCAGAGTGCCGAAGCCCACCAGATTTTCGTCGTGACCGGCTGAACAGAACAGCGGCGCGAGCGTGCCTTCGCGCTTGATCGCGACCAGGCCGGGGCGAAGCGGCGCGTTGGGCTTCGCTTCGCCGAGTTCGCGCGCCAGCGTGGCGATGGTCGGCGTTTCGAGAAAACGCACGAAGGCCAGATCGACAGAGAATTCCTTGGATACGCGCGCCAGCAATTGCGCGGCGCCCATCGAGTCGCCGCCGATGGCGAAGAAATGATCGTGGACGCCGATGCGCTCGACACCCAGCATCTCGCTCCAAATGGCCGCCAGGCGCATTTCGAGTGGCGTGGCTGGTGCGACGAATTCAGCCTGGTGTTCGGCGCGCTCGTCGATGGGATCAATGCCCAAACGCGCGGCGAGTCCGATGCGCTGCACTTTTCCCGTGGGTCCTTTGGGAATCGCATCCACGAAGCGCACGACGCGCGGAACCTTGAATACACTCAACCGCGCGGCGACGAATTCGCGCAGTTCGCGTTCGTCGATGCTTGCTCCAGGTTTGCGCACCACCGCGGCGCCCACCTCTTCACCCAAGCGCGAATGCGGCACGGCGAAGGCGACGGCTTGCGCAACCGACGGGTGCTCCAGCATCGCTTCGTCGATTTCGCGCGGGGAGATCTTCTCGCCGCCGCGGTTAATGATCTCCTTGATGCGGCCCGTGAGAAACAGATAGCCGTCGCCGTCGAGATAGCCTTGATCGCCTGTGCGGAACCAGCCGTTGGTGAAGGCCTTCTGGTTGGCATCGGGCATGCCCAGGTAACCGCCGGTGACGTTGGCGCCGCGGATGACCACTTCGCCGGTCGCGCCCGCCGTGAGCAGCGTGCCCCCGGCATCCATGATGGCCACTTCCGGGCCCGAAGCGACGCCCACCGAGCCGTGCTTGTGCGCGCGCGGCGGAAGCGGATTGCTGGCCATCTGGTGCGCGGCCTCGGTCATGCCGTAGCTTTCGAGGACCGGCGCCTGAAATTCCTTTTCGAGCGCATCGAGCAAAGTCGGCGCAAGCGACGCCGAACACGAACGAATGAACCGCAGCCTGCGCCGCGCGATGATTTCACGATTGGCTTCGGCGCGCGCCAGGATTTCCTGGTGCATCGTGGGCACCGCCGTGTACCAGGTGGGCGCGAATTCATCCAGCCACGCGAAAAACTTCGCCGACGCAAACCCTGGTGTACACACCACGCTCGAGTGCGCGGAAAGCGAGGAAAGCACCGCTCCGATCAGTCCGTGTATGTGGAACAGCGGCATCACGTTGAGGCAGCGGTCTTCGGCGGTGAGCGCGAACGAACGCGCGATGCTTCGTGCCGACACGCAGAGGTTCCGCTGCGAGAGCGGCACCATCTTCGGACGCGATGTGGTGCCGGAGGTGTGCAGGATCAGCGCGACATCATCCGGTGAGGCGTCGTCCACCGCCGCAGCGCTATCGGATGCGTCGAGCGTGAACTCGCCCGCGGCGGCATGCGCATCGACGTGCAATTCGGCCACGCGTATGCCGAGGGCATCGGCCACCGCGCGCACCGGACTCTCCACACCTTCGCGCAACAGCACGAGCTTCGGCGCGAGGTCCTTCAAGTAGAATTCGAATTCGCTGGCGACGTAATTCGGATTGAGCGGTGCGCAAGTGACGGCGGCAGCCACGGCCAGAAACGACGTCGCCATCTCTGGCCCATTGGCGAGTACCACAGCCACGCGGTCCCGCCGCTTGACGCCGAGCGAACCCAGGCGCGCGCGCGTGGATGCAACCAGCGTTTGTAGCGCGGAATGGGAAAGCGGTGAACGTCCCGGTGCGAGTACGGCGCACGCGCCCGCGTTGGTCCGCGCCGCGCGCGCCAATAGCTCCGAGATTGTTTCGGGACCGGTCTCGGTACCTGACTGCATCTACTACTTGCCCGCCTTCACCAGCGGCGTCACCACCAGGCTGCGTATTTCGACTTCGCGATGGTCGCCTTGCACGAAGATGGGGCCAGGCGTGGATTCGTCCGTATCGCCGACGATGGCCGTCGGACCGTCGATCACCTGCTTGTCGATGACCTTGGTGCCGTTGTGTATCACGGTCACATCGCGCCCGATGAGCGTGACGTCGAGAGTCTGCCATTCGCCGGCCGGCTTGCTGGCATTCACCGACGGCTCGATGCGGCTGTACAGCGCGGCCATCATGTGCGTGTTGAGCGGCTTGCCGTAACTGTCGGCGATCTGCACTTCGTAGCGCCCGCGCAGGCCCAAACCGCTGTTGCTGCCTTCGGGGATGCGGTACTCCATGTGAACTTTGAAGTTCCAGAACTTCTTTTCCGAAATGATGTTCGGTGCGCCGGCCATGTTGGTGAGCAGTCCGTTCTTCACCGTCCAGGCCATCTCACGATTCTTCTCCACCGGCATCCAGCCCTTGATATTCCGGCCGTTGAACAGCTTCACCCGCTTGGCTTCGCGCCATGTGCCGTCGTCCTTGTCGGTGATCACGGCGGCGGGCGTGCCGGTCCAGTTGAAGGTCGGCGCGTTGTAGCCCTCGACGCTGAATGAGCCGTCCAGCTTGCCGTCCACGAGCTTGGCGCGATAGATGCCCTTCTGCTTGGCTTTCTCGTCGCCCGGCACCCGCACGAATCCGCGCACGAAGCTGAAGCTCAGCTCGCCGTTGCGGATGGCGAGGTCGTCGATCACATTGCAGTCGCCGCCGGGCGCGCCGACGAATTTGCCTTTCAGGTTATCGGTCCCAGCGCCGGTGACTTCCAGCCACCACGCACGCAAGCGCCCGTCGTGCACCTTGATGTTCCAACGGCCGTTGAACGAAGCGTCGCCGGCGAAAGCGCCGAGCGCGAACAGAACGAAGGGAAGTAAGGTACGCATGGTTTGCTTCCGAAATTATACTAGGTTGAGC
>CAZDIZ010000303.1:0-3797 GCA_964505625.1 uncultured Solibacteraceae bacterium
AGAATCGAGCCGCAATGTTGGGGATTATTTCACAGCTTCCAGTCCCCGTTTCGCGCGCTAGTAATTCACCACGACGGCAAGGCGGCGCGCGTTCGCCGGCAGCGTCACCGTCTCGCGCGCGGCGTCGAAACTTGCCCACGGCTTGCCGTTCACCAACACGCTGCGAATGGGCCGCCGCGCCGGATGCGGAACGCGCAGCACGATTCCGCGCAGGCGATCGCCGCGCGTGCGCGTCAACTCCAACCGCGCTTGGATGCGCCCCTGATCCGCTTCACTGAGCACGGACATCGAAAGTCCGCCGAAGTACGCCGGCGCATTCTCAACAACGATGCGCTTGCCATCTTCGAACCAACGCCGGGGCGCCGCCGCCATCAACCGCAGCGTGCCTTCGTTCTCCATCAGCAGCGTCTTGCGAATCATCATCAGAATACGCCCGCTGGCCGAACCATTCATGAAGAACGGCGTGTAGCGCCGGTCCTCCGGCGAGAAGCGCTCCACGGTTCCCAGCGTTTCGCGATCCACGCCGTAGGCCAGCACGGAATAAAACGCCAGCAGCGCCTTTTCAATTTCGCCGCGTTCGATCCAGGCTTGATGAAACGCGTCGTCGGCAATCACCGTGTAAATGGACTCGATGCCGTGGAACTGCATCTCCTTGGCCACCATCTTGCCGTTCAGCCCCACCACGGCGAAGTGCTTCTGCGTGTAGTTCTCCAGTTGCTCAAAGGCCGGATCACCGGATTTCAGAAATCCGGTGTGGACCAGCGAAACGGCGCCCGCGGCGAAACTGGCCCATTCATCGCGCCCGTAGACGCGCTCAGGATACGGCGTCCGCGACGGATCGGTCTGGCGAAGCTTTCGCATTACTTCGAGAATGTCGGCGCGGTAATCGGCGGCCTCCTTCAGCAGGCGCGGGCCGTCCGGATGGCCGGCGTCCGCCAACGCTTCGGCGGCGCGCTGCAAACCCAGACAGGTCCACCCGTCGGTGAACGCGTAGCCGTAACTCGGTTTCGGGTCCACGCGCTCTTCCACGTCGTAAGGCTTACCGGCCGGCATCAATCCGAAGTGCGGCACTTTTTCGCCGCGCGCGTCCTTCACTTTGGTGGCCGCGCGCTCGCGCGCAATCCAGTTCGCCGCTTCCACCATGGCCGGCGCCACGCGCTTCATCCACTCGCGATCCTTCGAGTAGAAATAGTGCTCACCCATGGCCCAAAGCACGGAGCCGGTCGAATTCACCCACCGCGGGAAACTGCCGGGCTTGCGGCGGCGTTCGGCCAGATATCCGTAGATGGTCGATTCCTTGTCGTTCTCCCAACCGCTTTCTTCAAACGCGCCGGTGTTTCCAAAAACGCCCTGCTTCGACTTCACCTCGCCGTCGGGCTTTGAAAGACCTTGCGTCTTGATGAAGTAGCCGAGCGATTTGGCGGTGTCGTCGAATTGCCCCCAGGCGGCCATCGGAGCGAGCATCTGCGCTGCCTCCCACGCCCACACGCCTTGATAGCCTTGCACCGGCATGTAGTAATCGCGGCCGGCGGCTTGCACCATGGCGGTCTGGTTGTAGAGAATCTGCGCCTTGTAGATGTTGTTGACCGCGGGTTCTGGAACGGAGATCCTCATGCCGCGGTCGAGCGCCGCCTCCAGTTCCCTCACACGCTGGTCGTGCGCAGCGGTGAAGTCCAGCGCGCGTAGCCGTTCAATCTCTTCCGGCGTGAAGCCCCGCTTGTTGCTGCTCACCATCACACGCACACCGGCGGCGGTGCCGGGCCACAAATCCATCTCGAGTTTCAGCGCATTCCCGTAGCGCGTCGCGCGCACGCCGGCATCGGCCTTCCAAACGCCCAACGCCGCTTCGCCGTCGCGCCACACATCGTCCGCAACACCGAGCGCCGCGCCGCTTACCGCGGGCAGCGGCTCCACGATATCGAACAACCCGTAGTGGTCGTCCTTGCGAATCAGGTCGCCTTTGGCGCGCGCGATTCCCGGCACAAACACCCACAGCGTGGCACGGTGACGTTCGCGCACGTCGGTGTTCGCGGCGTCCATCCTCACCATCACGACCTGCTTTTCGCGGCCGGTTTTCACGCCGCGCGCGTCCACGAGCGTGGCGAACGCGCTCTGGCGATACACCACATCGCCGTCGCGCCACGCGCTTTGGACGATGGGAAGATAACCGCGTTCGAGCGAACGCTCGACGCGACGCCAGGGAATCTGCGTGGGCACATCGCCGGTCGCGAAGCTGAACGGATTGGCGATCATCTGCAACGCCATATCCGGCCGCACCCAGACCACTTCCGGATGCGCTTTGACGCTGATGACCGGCTGCCGTGAAAACGGCCCGCCCATCACGCGCGCCATTTCCTCGTAACTCACCTCATGGCGCGTCCGCGACACTTCGCGCGGATTCAGGCGC
Organism: uncultured Solibacteraceae bacterium; assembly: GCA_964505625.1. Taxonomy (GTDB): domain Bacteria; phylum Acidobacteriota; class Terriglobia; order Bryobacterales; family Bryobacteraceae; genus JAJFUV01. The sequence continues at coordinate 2,408 of CAZDIZ010000303.1, forward strand.
TGAATCGCCGGATCGTCGTAGATTCCAGGAGCAGCGCATAACGGGATCGTGAACAACAGGGAAGCAAGCAAGCGTCTTCGCATATCGAAGACAGCGTACTTCAAATCAACGTGCCGCCGCGCGGCGCAAGCGGTCGCGGATGCCGTCCCAGTTCACACCGGCCGGAGGCTGTTCGACGGCGATCCAGTCCCAACCGGCCGCGTCCAATTCGTGCAGCGTGGCGTAGAGCGTAGCGGCGTAATCGGCGGCTGCACGGGGCATGGCGATCGCGTGCGCGCCCGCGGGCTCGCTCCAATAGAGATAAATGCCGCGGCCTTCGGCTGGCAGCGCGCCGCGCTCTACCAGCACCAACCGCGTGCGCGGGCTGTAGTGGCGCTTGTGCATGCCGGGGCTCGCCAGCAGATCGCGCGTGTTCGCCGCGCCTTCTTCCACCGGCCCAATGACGGCTTCAATCGCTTCGCGCGACACCATGCCGGGCCGCAGAATGCGCGGCACACTTGCGGCGAGCGTCAGAACGGTGGATTCGATGCCCACCTCGGTCGGGCCGCCGTCGAGAATCATGTCGACGCAATCGCCCAGCCCCGCGCGCACGTGTTCGGCGGTGGTGGGTGAGAGATTCGTGAAGCGGTTGGCGCTGGGCGCGGCCACCGGCACTCCCGCGGCCCGGATCAATGCGAGCGCCAACGGATGCGACGGCATGCGCAAACCCACGGTATCGATGCCGGAGGTGACAATCGACGGAATCGACGGCTGCTTGGGAACCACCAGCGTCAACGGGCCCGGCCAGAACGCGCGCGCCAATTTCTCGGCGGCGTCCGTCCATTCGCGCGCAAGCGTTCGCGCCATTTCGATGGACGCCACGTGCACAATCATCGGGCTCGACGCGGGACGCTGCTTGGCTTCGTAGATGCGCCGCACCGCAGCTTCGTCGAGCGCGTTGGCGCCCAATCCGTAAACCGTTTCGGTGGGAAAGGCCACCAAACGGCCCGCGCGGATCAGCGCCGCGGCGCGTTCCAACTCGTCTGGATCGATTCCGGCCACGGCGCTATTCCGGCAACTCGTCCTTGCCGTCGCCGGCCGTCTTGCCGGTCTTGCGGAACACCAGATAGGCGTGCATCAACCCTTCCAGGTCGCCGTCCAGCACGCGGTCCACATCGCCCACGCTGAATTTGGTGCGATGGTCCTTGATCAGGCGATAGGGCGCCAGCACGTAGCTGCGAATCTGGCTGCCGAAATTGATTTCGAGTTTGGAATCCTCGATCTTGCGCGTCTCGGCACGCTTTTTGTCCATCTCGAATTCGTACAGACGAGAGCGAAGCTGCTTGAGCGCGCTGGCGCGGTTCTTGTGCTGCGAACGCTCGTTCTGGCACTGCACCACGATGCCGGTGGG
>CAZDIZ010000304.1:0-3760 GCA_964505625.1 uncultured Solibacteraceae bacterium
TACGCGCAACCTGCCACAAAGCACACGAGTGCATTGTGGCGATCAACTTGTTTGTTGAAAGCGATGGGAGCCAGCCCGTCCAGCCGGCTTATCTACGCGGCAGCGAGCAGGCTCGACATCATCGGGTTGAGTGCAATAGGGGACATTGTCTCCTCCGCTCCTACGTCGAGTTTCAGGGCAGTCGAACGCCTGACGGCGTAAAGCTGTCCCGATACCAAATTATCGCTGTTGGCTGAGGTTGGTGCAAGCACATACGAAGCGGCACGCACCGAAACAGGAACGGACGTTCGGAGTTCATGGCCGCACGTTCATCGGCATGCGGGCCAGAACGCCGTCGAAGATGTTCGATGCCGTCGCGAGCGCTACTACCGCTCGCGCGCGACAGCGTGCACATTGCCGTGATGGAGCGACATGGAATCCGGTCCATTCTGAGTTTTGACGCGGACTTCGACTACTGGTCAGGAATCAAGCGGATCCACCGGATCTTAGCGTAGGCTCTGGTGCCCGCAATGCAGGAGATCCAAGCTGAGTAACTGAGCTTCTCACTAACCTGTTTTGCACTATACTTAGCCACAGAGGAACAGGTGTATGCGGAACCTGACTGCTGCCGTCCTGCTAACCGTCTCCGTGGCTTGCTGCCAACCGCGGTCCGAGCAACCGCCAGGCGCGGCCCCCAGATTGAAATCGCGGACTGAAGTGCCCGCCAGCGGAGCAACATCCCAATCAGCGCCGAAGCCGGGCGCGAACGGTCTGTGGATCGTACCCGCGGGTACCAAGATTCCGATACAACTGCGTCAACCGGTTTCGACCAAGAACGCGCAGCCCGGAGATCCGATTTACGCGCAGACGACGTTCCCCATTGTCGTCGATGGTGTGATCATGATTCCGGCCGGCAGTTACGCGAAGGGCGTGGTGGATTCTTCCAAACGCGCGGGCCGCATCAAAGGAGCCGCGGAACTGCAATTCCACCTCACGGCCTTGATCTATCCGAACGGTTACACGCTCGACTTGGCCGCCGCCATCGATCAGGTGCCTGGCAGCGCGGATTCGCGCATGAAGGAGCCGGGCACGGTCAAGCACGATTCGGAGAAGGGCGCGGATCTCAAACGCATCGGTGATGCGGCGGCGACAGGCGGCCAGATCGGCGGCATGGCGGGAGCCACCAGTGGAAGCATACGAGGGGTCGGAATAGGAGGGCTTTCGGGCATCGCCGCCGGCACCTTGATCGCCCTTCTCGCTCGCGGGAGCGACGTGCGCTTCGAGATCGGCTCCGGCGTCGAGGTTTCGCTTAACCACGCCATCGCCATCGAAGCGGAAAAGGTCATGCGTGCCGGAGTGGTTCCGGTATCCACCGTTCCGTCTCCGGTCATTTCGGCTCCGATCGTTACCGTGCAGAAGTGAGCGTGGCCTCGCGGCCCGGCATAGCTACTCCTGGTGAAACACTTCCTCCATGGATGACCACCAATCGCCCGGTTTTCTGTCGGTGAGCGGCTGTTGGCAGGGGTCGGTCACTTTCCACCACTCCTTCAACGTTGGATTGGCGGCGAGTTTGTCCATGTCGGCCTTGTAGTCGGCGCCCACGTATTCGAGATAACTAAATAAGAGGTAGTTACCGTCCGGCATCTTGCGAAGATAGATCGAGTAATTACGAATCTTCGCGTCGTGCACCGCTTTTGTAACTTCCGGCCAGACGGCTGCATGTAACTTCTTGTACTCGTCCAGCTTTTCGGGCTTGAGTCCGATGACGCTGCCGAAGCGTTGCGGCGGACGCGTTGTGGAGCAGGCGGTTATCAGAACGACAATCGCGAACAGAGTCGATGTGAGCCAGCGCATGGATTCAACTCAACGGAACCATATGTAGAGGAGCACGAAGGTCACGCCTACGGCACCCGCCATCAGGCGGTAAGAACCGCGGCCGCGCAGGGGCTCGCGCCAGTCCGTCCAGACCAGCGGCACGGCTTCCGGCTTGAGCGGTTCCGGGTAGAGTTTCGAAGCCGCCACCAGAACACCGCACGAAACCAGCAGGAGCCAGAAGGCGGTCAGCATGAAATCCTTGACCGTGTACAAGTATGCCGCATCGATGGCGGATTTCGCGGCGTGCAGGCCATTGGCCGCGAACCACGCGCCCACAGGTGCACCGAAGAAGTCGAGGACAAACATGAGCGCACCGAGCACCGCTCCGGCCAGAAGCGTGATGTAGGCGCCCTTTCCCGAAGCTCTCTTCCAGAAGACGCCTAACAGAAACACAGCCGTGATCGGCGGTGAGATGTACGAAACCAACCGGACCAGGCCCTCGTAAATGGTGGCGTAGTGGCTCAGCAACGGCGACCAGACGATGGCGAGCACCGTTGCGACCACCGTAGTGATCTTGCCGATCGTGACCAGACGATGGTCCGTGGTGGCGGGACGCCATCGCTTGTAGATGTCGTAGGCGAAAAGCGTGGCGGTGGAGTTCAACGCGGCGGAGCAGGTCTGCATGGCGGCGGCTAACATGGCCGCGGTCACCAGACCTTTGAGTCCCACCGGAAGTAAGTGCGTGATCAAGAATGTGTAAGTGTCCGCGGCTATCTTCGGCGCGTCTCCGCCGAAGGCGTTCTTCTGTACCAGGGCCACGCAGATGGTTCCGGGCAGCACGAAGATGAACACCGGGCTGATCTTAATGAACGCGCAAAAGAGCGGGCCGAGGCGGGCCTGGTTCTCATCACGAGCCGCCAGCACGCGCTGCACGATGGTCTGGTCCGCGCACCAGTACCAGATTCCGAGCACCGGATAGCCGAGCAAAACCGAATACCACGGCAGACCGGAAAGATCGGATGCGTCACGCGCCATGGTCAGGAAACCCAACGTGCGCTCCGGGATGTCTTTCGCGGTTCCGGCCAGCGGATGAAGATTCGACGCCAGCGTCTGCGACAACTCCGCCCAACCGCCGATCTTCATCCACGCGGCGGCGGTGATGATAACCGCGCCGAGCAGCAGCAGAATGGTTTGGATACTTTCGGTCCACACCACGGCGAGCAGCCCGCCCACCACGGTGTAGATCCCCGTCAGCAGACCCAGGGCAACGATGAAGAACATCATGGCGTCCATGCCCAGGATGGTCGCTCCGGCGGGGATACCGAAAATCCCACGAAGCACCCAGGCGGCCGTGTAGAGCGCGATGCCGATGTGGATGACGATCGCGGAAAACAGCGACACCACCGACAGCACGTCCCGGCACTGCCGGTTGAACCGGCGCTCCAGGAAATCCGGCAAGGTCGGCACCTTCGACCGTAGATAGAGCGGCGCGAAGAATAGCGACAGCAGGATCAGGGTGAACCCGGCCATCCACTCGAAGTTGCCGAAAACGAGGCCGTACTTGTACGCCGCTTCCGCCAGGCTAACCAGATGGACGGTGGAAATATTGGCCGCGAACATAGACAACCCGATCACCGGCCAGGTGAGCGTATTGCCAGCCAGGAAGTAGTGGCTGCCTTCACCGCCGCCACGCCTCCGAACGAACCCGGCGTAGCAGCCGATGCCAACCACGCCAGCCATGTAAACCGCGATGATCGCGACGTCGAGAGGGCCTACGGCCAGGTTCATTCAAAGACTCCGATCTTCAGCGCTAAGACGAGGCCGCGAGGCCGGCTGTCCGGCCGCACGACGGTGAGGATTGAGAAGGCGAATTCGAGCACGCGTTTCACCTTTGTAACATGGCTTACGGTTCGAAAATCGAATCCGCGCCGTCTCCCGGCCAATCGCAGCGGTTCAGCGACCAGGC
>CAZDIZ010000305.1:0-3715 GCA_964505625.1 uncultured Solibacteraceae bacterium
GCGGCCAGCTTCACGCCGGAGATTTCGCCGGCCACCCAAACGTCGCTGAAGGTCTCGCCCAGGATCTCGCGCACGATGCCGTTCAACTGGGCGACGGTCAGGATACGGCGCTCGGGTGTCCAATTTAGCTGCAACTGATCCAAGGGAGACGCTCCGGTACGTTATACAATAGCAAGTCTCGCATGGTGATTGACTGGTTCCCGCTGTGGCTGAGTCTTCGTGTGGCCGCGCTCGCGACGGCCGCCGGATTGATCGTCGGAGTTTGGCTGGCCTATGTGCTGGCCAATCGCGAATTCCGCGGCAAGGAGTTGCTGGACGCCGCCATCACACTGCCTTTGGTGCTGCCTCCAACCGTGCTCGGCTACTATCTGCTGGTGCTGGTGGGGCGAGCGAGTCCGCTGGGCAAATTGTATGAAGCCGTGTTCGGCGCGCCGCTGGTTTTCACCTGGCAGGCGGCCGTGGTGGCGGCGCTGGTGCATTCGGCGCCGCTGCTGGTGAAGTCGGCGCGCGCGGCGATTGAGAGCGTCGACGCGAGCTACGAAAAAGCCGCGCGGAACCTGGGCGCCTCCGAGTGGCGCATCTTCTGGCGCATCACGTTGCCGCTGGCGCGGCGATCGATCATGGCGGCGGCGGTGCTCGCGTTCGCGCGCTCGCTGGGCGATTTCGGCGTGACCATCATGCTCGCCGGCAACATTCCGGGGCGCACGCAGACGGTGGCGGTGGCGATTTACGACGCGGTCGAGGGTGGCAAAGGAACCGTGGCGGGCCTGCTGGCTGTGGCGATATCAGCCGTGGCGCTGGCGATCCTGTATCTGGCGAATCGTTTGAGTCCGAAGCAGGTGGCGGGATGATACGCGCACGCATTCGCAAATCGTTTCCGGCGCGCGCCGAGTCGGCGGCGTTCACGTTGGAAGTGGAGTTCGCCACGTCGAGCGGCGTGACGGTGCTGTTCGGTCCCAGCGGGGCGGGCAAGACGTTGACGCTCGACATTGTGGCCGGCTTTGTTCGCGCCGATGAAGGTCGCGTCATGCTGGACGATGAGATCCTCTACGACGCCGCCACGCGCGTGCACCTTCCGCCGCAAGCGCGGCACTGCGGTTACGTGTTCCAGAACTACGCTCTGTTCCCGCATATGACGCTGCGGGAGAATCTGAACTTCGCGGCCAATTGCGCGTTGCGCTCACGACGGCCTCGGCTGGAACGACACCGCAAGGTGAACGAGATCATCGAGCGCTTCCATCTGGAAGACGTCGCCGGCCGCAAACCGGGCGAAGTGTCCGGCGGGCAGAAGCAGCGCTGTTCGATCGCGCGCGCGTTGATCGGCGAGCCGAAGGTGCTGCTGCTGGACGAACCGGCGCGCGGACTGGATGCGCCGCTCAGGGCCGAACTCTACACCGTGCTGCGGCAGGTGCGCGCGGACTACGGCACTCCCATTGTGCTGGTGACGCACGATCTGGAAGAGTGTCTGGAACTTGGCGATGAAATGCTCGTCCTGCGCGACGGCAAGTTGGTGCAGAGCGGCGTGCCGGCGCGCGTTCTGGATCAGCCGGTCAATGTGGAAGTGGCGCGGCTGATGGGTTTGTTCAACATCCTGGAAGCGCAGATCACCGCGCTCGATCCGGCCAACAAAACCAGCCGCATGAAGGTGGCCGATTTCGAGCTGAACGGCCCGTACTTTCCGGGTAAGCTGCGCGGCGATCGCATCTGGCTTTCGGTGCGGCCGGAGATGCTGGTGGCGCGCCCTCGCGACGGACGCACCGGACCCAATCAAATCGGCGTGCAATTGACGCGCGTCGTCGAAAAGCCCAGCGGCGTGCGGCTCGAATTCACGGGCGGCATCTTCGTGGATATGTCGCGGCCGGAATTTGAACCGGAGCGCAATAATAAGGACTGGGTTGTGGAGTTCCCGCCGCAGGCGCTGCGGGCGCTCTGACACTGGGACGCGTGAAAACTCTGGATCAGTACGTGGAAGACGCTGCCCGCGCGCATGGGCACATCTGCGCGGGCCAAATACTGGGCTTGCGTTTGGCCATGCTCGGCATGCGTCTGCTCGGAATCGACGATCCGGCCGGCAAGGATCGCAAACGCCTGGTGACGTTCGTCGAAATCGACCGCTGCGCCACCGATGCCATCAGCGTGGTGACGGGCTGCCGCATTGGAAAGCGCGCGCTGAAGTTTCGCGATTTCGGGAAAGTTGCGGCCACGTTTTGCGACCTGGCGAGCGGCCGCGCGGTGCGAGTGGTGGCGCGCGAAGATTCTCGGGATCGCGCTCGCGAGCTCTATGCGGAGATCGAGGACCGCAACCAGCAGCAGATGCGCGCCTATCGTGAACTGGCGGACGAGGAACTGTTCACGCATCAGTGGGTGAAGGTGGAACTGCCGCCCGAAGATCTGCCGGGATTCAAAGCGCCGCGCGTGGTGTGCGAAGTGTGCGGCGAAGGCATCAACTTCCGGCGCGAAGTGGTTCGCGATGGGCGTGTGCTATGCCGGGGGTGCGCCGGTGAGCAGTATTACACCGCGATCTAACCTCCCATGCGCTCGCGCAGGCGCTCCATTGTCGCGGCGTAATTCTCCGGCGTGCAGTACAGGCGCAGCATGACGCGCCAACTGTTCATCAGGCTGATAACGTGTTGCGCGGGATGCGGCTTCACTCGGCGTATCTCCCGCCAACTCACGTTGCCGGCGTTGCCTGTCGAAGCAAGAATTCCTGCGCCCAACGCGCCAGGTTGGGCTGACAACGCGGCCAATAACGCCAGCGGCCGCCAGTTGGTGCGCCGCAGTTGTTCCCAATGGACGCCGCGGCCGTCGATGAGGAAGCGCACGTGCCAGCGGTTGCCAAAGAACAAGACCGCGACGAGAAACAGCAACACCAGAATGATGGCCAGCGCCAGGCCGAGCACAGGCAGCATCTCCAGCACGATCCGCGGCTCGCCCTGAACCACGAATATGATGGCCAGCAGTGCCGCCATGATGCCTCCAGCCCAACCAAGCGCCTTCACAGCGTCGTAGAGGAAGAAGCGATTGGTGAGCAGCGGTGCGGAGATCTCCCATTCAAGCGGTTCCAGTTTCCGGTGCTTTGCCATAGGTGCACTCGCGAGGTAGCCATTATATGGAAGTCACGGCGGCTGGTAAAGGCGAAACACACTACACTGTTGGTTTGAGGCGGTACTACATCACCGATCGCAAGGCGGCCGGAGGAGAACGCGTGTTGCTGACGTTCGTCGCCCGCGCTTTGGATGCAGGCGTTGAGATGATTCAGGTTCGCGAAAAGGACCTCTCGCCTCGCGAATTGGCGGCGCTCACGCGTGCGATCCTGGCGTTGCCGAATCCGCACGGGTCGAAGGTTCTGGTCAACGACCGTCTTGATGTCGCGCTGGCCTGCGGTGCGCATGGAGTGCATCTGCCATCGGATTCTGTTGCGCCGTCTGAATTGCGCCGTATTGCTCCGCAAGGTTTTGTGATTGGCGTTTCGTGCCACAGCTTTGACGAGGCACGTGCGGCGGGACGTGAGGGTGCCGATTTCGTCGTATTCAGTCCGGTTTTCTTCACTCCGTCCAAGGCCGCCTACGGCGCACCGCAAGGACTCGATAAACTGCGGGAAGCGGTGCGCGTGGCTGCCGTACCCGTTTTCGCCTTGGGCGGCGTCACAAGGGAGAACGCCGGTTTGTGCCTGGAAGCGGGGGCAGCGGGCATTGCCGGTATTTCGATGTTTCAA
>CAZDIZ010000306.1:0-3662 GCA_964505625.1 uncultured Solibacteraceae bacterium
CGTGCGCGGCTGCGCTCGACCACGGCCACAACCACGCCTGCCGTCTTCGACTGCGTCGAGCCCGCTTCCGGCTCGCGAGTTAGCGCCGGACATCGGTACCCGGCTCTTCGCTTTCGGAGCTCCATCGCGCAGTTCACCGTTGCCTCTATCCGCGCTGGCCTTTCGAGCAGCCTGCTAACGCTCCGTAAGCATATCCGCCGCGTTCACAATCTGCTTTACCGCGTGCAGGCGTTCCTGTAGCGCGGGGATGTCCACGTGATGCGGCGCGATGCCGGCGCGCGCGGCCAGTGCCGCGGCAACGCCCGCCGATTGTCCGGCGATCATGTACTGCGGCTCCATGCGAAACGAAGCGTAGGCGACGTGGGACGCCGAAATGGCGGCCGACACCAATAGGTTCGAGCACTCACCGTACTTCGGCAGCAACGAACGGTAGGGGATTTCGTACGGCTCCACGGGAATCGACAAATAACCTTCCATCAGCACTTCCCTGCCCGCGTTCGGAAAACGTGTGACGGTCTTGGCGATCCACTGCACTTCGCGGATGTCGATGTTGTAGGAGGCCATCCCGATCGAGTCGTACTTGGTGCGTTGAGTCTGCAAATCCTGCTGCGTGAGGATGTACTCGCCTTTCATGCGGCGCGCTTCACGGATGTAGAGTTGATGCGGCCAGTGGCCCGTGTCCACGAACTCGTCCTTGGGAAGCCCCCAGCGCGCGAACTGCGTGCGCAAGCGTTCGGGAACGACTGGGTCATTCGCCAGAAACCATAGCAGGCCGTGCGCCCAACTACGGTGCTCTTCCAGAATGCGGTTGCGCGCGTCCCAATCCGCTTCAATGTAAGCCAGTCCGGCGCCGAGCAGGTTGGTGGAGATCGTGGCAGCGTTGGCGTCGGTCTTGTTGTTAGGCATCGGCGAGATGTGCAGGAAATCGCGCGCCGCGGCGCTGTCTCCGAGCGCGAGCACGTAGTTGCGGACCAGGCCGAATCGCGCTGCATCGTAGCCGTCGGGCTTATCGATGGGAACGCGGTTCGCCGGGTTGTCGGTGAGGCACAAGCGATAGCCGAAGCCCATCACCTTGCCGTCGCCCTCACCGACCGGGACCAGATCGTCTTCGGAATGTACGTACGGAACCAGTTTGCCGTCCGCCGCGAAAGGCGATGTAGGCACACGCAACTGATGGTTTCCGGGCAGCAGTTCCTGACGGCCCGCGTACGACTCGCCGTACTTCGAGCGCGACTCGCGTCCCACGCCGTAGGAAACGCCCGCGGCTTTCAGCAAGTCGCCTTCGTAAGTGGAGTCGATGAACACCTTCGCGGTGAAGAGCGTGCCGCCGCGGGTTTCCATTTCGATGATGCGCGTGCCGTCCATGCGAACGCGCAACAGCGGATGGTTGAACAGAACTTGAACCTTGCGCTCGGCGAGCCAATCGCGGAGAATCCGTTCGGCGACCGACGGCTCAAAGAACCAACTGATATCCTTCCCGTAATGGCGGCCCGCGCGCAGGAAGAATTCACGCGCCAAACCGCCGATGAGCCGCTCCTGGCGGTTCATGTCCGTACGTCCCAACCCGCCGGTCAGCATGCCGCCGGCGTGCGCGCGAGGTTCCACAAGAATGACGCGAGCGCCTTCGCCCGCGGCCCCGAGTGCTGCCATAACACCCGAAGCCGTGGCACCGTAGACGACCACATCGGCCGAATGAGATGCGGCTTGCGTAAGGCCAGCCAGGCACAGCAAGAGTGCGGCACGCATGGGGTCATTGTGTGCCGGGCCAAGGTGGCCGCGCAACTCACGCGCGACGCCGGACGCTAGATATCGAGCGAGTCCTGCCAGGCCGGCGCGAAGGCCTCGGCGTAGCGGCAGCGTATCTCTATGCCGCGCGAGCGAGCCAATTGCTCGTGTGCCGGATAGTAGCTGTCCGGCTGCTGGCTCACGTGCGCATAGATCGCGTCGCGCTTGCGCTCGGCTGTCGCGGTGATGTCGGCGAAGATCGACGGCGTGAACTGCTGCGTCTGCCGGCCGGAGTTGGTCATCACTTCAAAGAAGTAAAATGCCGGTTTGCGGCGCAAGGCCAACCACGCATGCCAGGTGGCGAGCGATGACGCGCAATGGTCGGCGTGAGTGTCGAGGGGCCAGTGCGAGAACAGCACATCGGGGGCTAGGCCGGCCAGCAGTTTGTCGAATTCCGCGTAGCGCGATTTGTTCACTTCCGTCGCGCCGTCGATCTGCCCGGCAAACACCGCGCGCGCCCCGAGGATCCGGGCGGCCTTCTCGGCTTCGGCCGTGCGTATGGCGGCAGCTTCGTCGTGCGTCTTGCCGCGTATGCCGGCTTCGCCGCGCGTGAAGTACACGATCGAGACCGCGTGCCCCGCGTCGCTGTAGCGGGCCATCACACCGCCGCATCCGCATTCGGGATCGTCCGGATGCGCGCCGACGACCACAACTTTCAACTTCTTCTTCGTCCCAACGGTGTCACCGGCTAATCCAGGCAACGCTGCCGCCGCGCCGAGCAGCGCGAAATCGCGTCGATTCATGAAGGCCTCCGTGCCACGCGCGTCCACATCCTAGCCAAGATAGCGGATTGCGCGCGTTCACGGCTGCGCCGTCGAGTGTAACGATTTACATTGACCCTATCGAAAAACAGGGGAGTCCACAAAAACGGCATCTGGCAGTACAATGAGATCGGAAAGTGTGAGTGTATCTTCGGCCTTCCACCTTTCCATCCACGCAGCCCATGCATCCTAGAGCCTGGCTGCTGGTCGCCGTACTCTTTGGGTTCGCGGTATGGGCCAAGGACAGCGCGCGGCGAGAGGCGCCGGCCTACTCCGCTGCCAGCATCGTCAATTCCGCAACCAACGTCGTGGGCGCTCTTGCGCCCAATACCATCGCCACCATTTACGGCACCGGCTTGTCTTACGTCGAGCGCGCCTTGCAGATGGAAGACATCAAGAACGGTATCCTGCCGACGGTGCTGCCGTCGACCGGCGTGCGCGTATTTGTCGGATCAATCGGGGCACAGATCTACTACGTGTCGCCGACACAGATCAACTTTCTGATCCCGTGCATCTTCAAGCCGGGCGAAACCGATTTGCAGATCACGCTGGACGGCCACGCGGGACCGGCCATACGCATCAAGCTGCTGGAAGCCGCGCCGGCCATTTATCAACTGAATGCGACCACGGTAATCGCCACACGTCCCGACGGCTCGCTGGTGGACAAGGACCATCCGGCGACAGCCGGAGAAGTGATTGTGCTGTACGCGACGGGACTCGGTCCGACCGAACCTGAAGTGCTCTACGGCGAACTGCCGACGCGGGCCGCGCCGATTAAGCGCATCTCGGAGTTCAAGGTGTTTTTGAATGATGAGCCGCTCGACGCAAGCAGTGTACTATACGCGGGAGTGACGCCGGGGTTCCTGGGACTCTATCAAGTGAACCTGAGGCTACCGGAGCGGTTGGAGGAAAATCCGCGAATCCGTGTGGCAATCGGAACGCAGATCAGTCCCGACGGTGTGCACCTAGCCGCGCGCGCCAGCGAGTAGCGGCAATCCCCACCGCGAACGTTGACATAGCGCGCACGCATTTGGTCTAATGTGAATCAGACCGCTGTTAATCTGCTCCTCAGTAGCTCAATGGTAGAGCATTCGGCTGTTAACCGAAGGGTTGTAG
>CAZDIZ010000307.1:0-3529 GCA_964505625.1 uncultured Solibacteraceae bacterium
TGGTGCGCCGGTTGAGGCGCCTGAAGACGGTCGTTATCAACGGCGCCGATTACGAAGGCGGATGGGATCGCCTGATCCAGACGCTCGATCGCGGGGAGTTCGACGTCTACGGCTTGCTGCACTTGCTGAAAGCGCGTGGGCTGGACGTGCCGGTGGGTTTGCAGTGCTACAACATTCCCGGCGAGCCCGAAACAAATCTCACGCGTTCCTATGCCGCCTGGCGGGCCTTCTCCGAGCGTCTGGCCAAGGAGAAGTAGCCCGCCAAGTGCGCACTTACCTCTCTACTTCGGAACCGGCAACCCCATGGCATCGGCCACGCCTTTGCCATAGGCCGGATCAGCTTTGTAGCAGTTGCCGATGTGCCGCAGCTTGAGTTCTTCCGGAGCGTCGCCCATGGCGCGCGCGGTGTTGGCGAACAACACGGCCTGCTGCGCCGGAGTCATTAATCGGAACAGCTTGCCGGGCTGCGAGTAGTAGTCTTCATCCTCGCGATGGTTCCAGTGGTCGGCGGCGCCTTCCAGGCTCAGCGGCGGCTCTGAGAAATCGGGCTGCTCCTGCCACTCGCCGTAGCTGTTGGGCTCGTAGCCGAGCGTGCCGCCGTGGTTGCCGTCCACGCGCATGGCGCCGTCGCGGTGATAGCTGTGGAAGGGGCAGCGCGGCTGGTTCACCGGAATCAGGTGGTGGTTCACGCCCAACCGGTAGCGCTGCGCATCGCCGTAGGAGAACAGACGCCCCTGCAGCATCTTGTCAGGCGAGAAGCCGATGCCCGGCACGATGTTGGCCGGATTGAACGCCGATTGTTCGACTTCGGCGAAGTAATTCTCCGGGTTGCGGTTCAGTTCGAGAACACCCACTTCGATGAGCGGGTAGTCTGAGTGGAACCACACCTTGGTGAGATCGAAGGGATTGTACGGGCACTTGGCCGCGTCTTTCTCCGGCATGATCTGCACGAACATGGTCCAGCGCGGGAAGTCGCCCTTCTCGATGCTGTCGAAGAGATCGCGCTGGTGGCTTTCACGGCACTTCCCGATCGTCGCTTCGGCCTCTTCATCGCTCAGGTTGCGAATGCCCTGCTGGCTCTTCAGGTGGAACTTCACCCAGAAGCGCTCGTTCTTCGCGTTGATGAAGCTGAAGGTGTGGCTGCCGAAGCCGTGCATGTGGCGATAAGAATACGGAATGCCGCGGTCGCTCATCACGATGGTGACCTGATGCAGCGCTTCCGGCAGCGAGGTCCAGAAATCCCAATTGTTGCGCGCGCTGCGTAGGTTGGTACGCGGGTCGCGCTTGACGGCGTGATTCAGATCCGGGAACTTTAGCGGATCGCGCAGGAAGAACACCGGCGTGTTGTTGCCCACCAGATCCCAGTTGCCCTGTTCGGTGTAGAACTTGATGGCGAATCCGCGAATGTCGCGTTCGGCGTCGGCCGCGCCGCGTTCGCCGGCCACGGTTGAGAAGCGCACAAACAGGTCGGTCTTCTTTCCAATCTCGGAGAAGATCTTGGCCTTGGTATAGCGCGTAATGTCGTGCGTGACGGTGAAGGTGCCGTAGGCTCCGCTGCCTTTGGCGTGCATGCGGCGTTCGGGAATCACTTCACGGTCGAAGTGTGCGAGTTTCTCCAGAAACCAGACATCCTGGAGTAACATGGGACCGCGCTTGCCCGCGGTCATGACGTTTTGATTGTCGGCGACGGGCGCGCCGGCATTGGTGGTGAGCTTCTTCTTTTCCATCGCGTTTCAGTCTCCTGGCTTGCTTCTGCTGGCACAACGTTGGCAGACGCCCGTGATTTCGACCTGCATCTTTTCGATGCCGCCGAACTGCTTCACGGCGTCCGGGGCCCGCAACCGGTCGAACTCCTCGCAGAAGAAGTCGCGCGTCAGACCGCACTTCGAACACACGAAGTGATGATGCGGCTTGACGTTGGCATCAAAACGCACACGCTCCCTTGCCGGCCCCAGCGTTGTGATCAGTCCGAGATCGGAAAACAGCCACAACGTCCGGTAAACCGTATCGAGCGACACCGTCGGAACTCGCTTGCGGACGCCTTGGAAGATCGTCTCCGCGTCGGGATGATCGCCCGAATTCATAACCTCACGGAAGATCTCCAAACGTTGATGCGTCGACTTCACGCCCGCGCGCTTGAGCCCCTCTCTCAACTGCGCCAATCGCGACTTGAGTGCGTCCGGCGATACCACTTTGCCTGGCCCCTCTAAATCAGAATTATTCTTATTTAAGAATACCGGCACAATTGGCTCCTGTCAACATGCTTCGCCGTGCGCGTGCCCGTTGTTATGCTGTTCACCATGACACGCCGCACGTTTCTGGGTACTTCCGCCGCGCCTGCATTCCTGAGAGCGCAGTCGCGAACCCGCCCCAATCTACTGCTGATTATGACCGATCAGCATCGCGGAGATTGTCTGGGCTCGGACGGCAACCGCGCCATCCACACGCCGAACTTCGACCGCATCGCGCGCGAAGGCGTGCGGTTCCGCTGTGCGTATTCGTCCACGCCTACCTGCACACCGGCGCGCGCGGCGCTGCTCACCGGGCAGGCACCGTGGAATCACGGCATGCTGGGATACGGAACCGTCGCCGCAAAGTACCCGGTCGAAAAACCACAGGTGCTGCGCGACGCTGGCTATTACGGCGTAGGCATCGGCAAGATGCACTGGCGTCCGCAGCGCAGCTTGCACGGCTTTCACCTCACCATCCTGGACGAGCAGGCCCAGCAGGCCACGCCGGAGTTCCGTTCCGATTACCTGGCATGGTTCAACAGCGTGGCGCCGAATTTGAATTTCGCCGCCACCGGCCTGGACTGGAACGGGTACGAAGCCCGGCCTTACGCACTACCCGAACATCTGCACCCAACTAACTGGACGGCGCAGACGGCGGTGAACTTCATCGAAAGCTACAACCGCCCGGAGCCGTTTTTCCTGAAAGTGTCGTTCGTGCGCCCGCATAGTCCATACGACCCGACGGCGCGCTTCTGGAAGATGTATCAGGACGCGGACCTGCCGAAAGCGGTGGTCGGTTCCTGGGCGGCCAAGTACGCGCTGCGCAGCGATAACGGCCGTTCCATCTGGCACGGCGATCTGGGCGCGGAAGCGGTGCGCACGGCGCGCCAAGGCTACTACGGTTCGGTGTCGCAGCTTGACGATCAACTCGGGCGCATCTTCGCGGCGCTTGAAAAGCGCGGCTGGTTCGACGAGACGCTGATCGTGTGCACGGCGGACCATGGCGACATGACTGGCGATCACAACTTGTGGCGCAAGTCCTACGCCTACGAGTCGTCTGCGCGCATTCCGATGTTGATGCGTTGGCCGTCGGGACTGGTTGCCGAGCGGCGCGGCCAGGTGCTCGATCAAACCGTGGAGCTGCGTGACGTGCTGCCGACGCTCGCCGAGGCCGCGGGCGCGCCAGTGCCGGCCTCGGTGGATGGCCGCAGCATGCTGCAACTCGCGCGTGGAAAAACCGACGGATGGCGCAAGTGGATCGACCTGGAGCACGACGTCTGCTACGATGCGTCGAACCA
>CAZDIZ010000308.1:0-3467 GCA_964505625.1 uncultured Solibacteraceae bacterium
GGGTTGGGCGCGAGCGGCGACGGCGCCCGTTACAATACGACCATCGATGTTTACATCGGTGGCGGCGGCGACTCCGGCGTGCAGGCCAACTCCAAGGTCAGCATCGACCTGAGCGGCTCGACCAACAAGGTCGATAAAGCCAGCTTGGGCATCGGCTCGACGTCGATCGCGGGCGGCGGCAAGAATCTGCTGTCGAACGCTGTCGATCTCCGCACAGGCACCTTCCTGAGCGGCGCGACGCAGGCTTTCACCTTCAACTTCTCCGGTAACAGCGTGACAGTGACCGTCGGTAACGCCGGCACGGCCATGACCGGCCAGCAGGTGATCGATGCGTTGAACGCCCAGCTTGCCAGCTACGGTGTGTCGGCGGCCATGTACGCCGGCGACGCCGGAACCGGCACCGATGCCGGCAAGATCCAGTTCAACGGCGGCAACAAGGCTTTCACCGTTTACGCCGCCGACGCTTCCACGGCCGGTTTGGGCGTGTCCAGCGCGGCTGGCACGGCCGACAACAACACGATGTATCGTGTGAACGGCCAGACCACCTACGCCTCCAACGCCAGCGGTATTGAAACGTTGACCTTCAAGGATGCCTCCGGCTCTACGGTGGCCACGGTGGCACTGGCTACCGCCACCTCACAGACCGCGGCCCTGGCGCAACTCAACGCCGCCCTGAACAGCAAGGGCATCTACGCGATGAAGAACGCCACCGCCACCGGCAGCGGCATCACCTTCCAAAGCGCGTCCAGTTTCACGGTGAGTTCGGCGACCTCCGGCGCGGATATCAATGCCGCGCAGGGCGTGTTCGGCGCCGACCAGACGGAAACCACCAGCGCACCCTCGACCGGCTCCAGCACCACGGCCGGGGCTTTGGATGCGTTGAACAAACTGACTGCGGCGGTCACTTACCTCGGCTCGGTACAGGGCAAGGTCGGTACGGCGCAGAACAAACTGCAATACTCCATCCTGCTGGCTCAGTCGCAGGTTTCCTCCTACTCTTCGGCCGAATCGCGCATCCGCGACGCCGACGTGGCGGCGGAAGCGGCGAATCTGACCAAGGCGCAGGTGATGCAGCAGGCCTCGCTGGCGGCCATGGCGCAAGCCAACTCCGCCCCGCAAGCCGTGCTCGCTCTGCTCCGCGGTTAACCAGTAGCAGTCTGAACCATTTGGGCCGGGCGTCTTCACCGGCGCCCGGCCCGATTACCTGCCTTTTCGGACAAAGAAGTTGACCAGCGGCAAGTAGACGACGCTGGTCGAACTTGGACGTTGAACATCCAATTTGGAACCGCAAGGTTCTCTCGGCAAGATGCCGGGTATATCAAAAGCAAAGGACTCTAGCTTATGGCACTCTCCATCGTAACGAACGTCAATTCCCTGATCGCTCAGGAAAACCTCCGCGTTAACAACGACTTCCAAGGCCGCACCATTCAGCGGCTCACTTCCGGTTATCGCATCAACAACTCTGGCGACGACGCGGCCGGCCTGGCTGTTGCCAACAAGTTCCGCTCGCAGATCGCCGAGCTGAACCAAGGCGTCCGCAATGCCAACGACGGCTTGAGCGTGCTGCAAATCGTCGACGGGGGCTTAAACAACATTGCCCAGATGCTCGATCGCATGAAGACGCTGGCCACACAGTCGGCGTCGGCGACTTTCACGGGCAACCGCGCGACACTGCAATCGGAATACGACTCACTGCTCACTGAAATCGACCGCCAGGCCGCCAACGTCGGTCTGGGGGCAAGCGGCGACGGCGCCCGCTACAACACCAATATCGACGTCTACATCGGCGGCGGCGGCGACACGGGCGTGCAGGCCAACTCCAAGGTCAGCATCGACCTGAGCGCCTCGACCAACAAGGTCGACAAAGCCAGCCTGGGCATCGGCTCGACTTCCATCGCCGGCGGTGGCAAGAACCTGCTTTCGAACGCCGTCGATTTGCGCACGGGCACCTTTCTCAGCGGCGCCACCCAGAACTTGACTTTTAACTTTGCCGGCAACAGCGTTACGGTAACCATCGGCACGGCGGGCACGGCCATGACCGGCCAGCAGATTATCGATTCGCTGAATGCTCAGCTTGCCAGCTACGGCGTGTCGGCATCCATGTACGCGGGCGACGCTGGCACAGGTACGGACGCCGGGAAGATTCAGTTCAACGGCGGCACCAAGGCTTTCACGGTTTACGCCGCCGACGCTACCACAGCCGGCCTGGGCGTTGTGAGCGCCGCCGGCACAGCCGACAACAACACGTTGTACCGTGTGAACGGCCAGACCACTTACGCGTCCAACGCCAGCGGTATTGAAACGTTGACCTTCAAGGACGCCTCCGGCGCGACAGTGGCCACGGTGGCCCTGGCCACGGCCACCACTCAGACAGCGGCGCTGGCGCAACTCAACGCGGCTCTGAACAGCAAGGGCATCTACGCCATGAAGAATGCCACCGCCACCGGCAGCGGCATCAACTTCCAGAGCACGGCCAGCTTCACGGTCAGCTCGGCGACCACCGGCGCGGACATTAACGCCGCGCAGGGCGTGTTCGGCGCCGACCAGACCGAGACCACCACGTCTCCGACAACCGGCTCCAGCACCACCGCGGGCGCGCTGGACGCGCTCAGCAAACTCACCGCGGCGGTTATTTATCTTGGCTCGGTGCAAGGCAAGGTTGGTACGGCGCAGAACAAACTGCAGTATTCGATTCTGCTGGCGCAGTCTCAGGTTTCTTCGTATTCGTCGGCCGACTCGCGCATCCGCGACGCCGACGTGGCGGCCGAAGCTGCCAATTTGACCAAGGCGCAGGTGATGCAACAGGCGTCGCTGGCGGCCATGGCGCAAGCCAACTCCGCCCCGCAGGCCGTCCTCGCGCTGCTCCGCGGCCAGTAATCACACAAGAATCTGAGCCGGGCATCCCATGCGGGGTGCCCGGCTCCCAGTTCTTTCACATTCGGACTGTATTATCCATTGACGTAACCGCGCTTCCAAGCGTGGTCTGAAGTTGAAGTTCCAGTTCGGAACCGAAGGGTTCCCCCGGACAGTAGACCGGGAAATCGCACGTTCAAGCAAAGGATTGAGCTTATGTCAATGTCGATCGTAACCAACGTCAGTTCGTTGATCGCGCAGGAAAACCTGCGTGTCAACAACGACTTTCAAGGCCGGACCATTCAGCGCCTCACTTCCGGCTATCGCATCAACTCCTCGGGCGACGACGCGGCCGGGTTGGCTGTGGCCAACAAGTTCCGTTCGCAGATCGCCGAGCTCAACCAGGGCGTCCGTAACGCCAACGACGGTCTGAGCGCTCTGCAGATCGTCGATGGCGGTTTGAACAACATCGCCCAGATGCTAGACCGTCTCAAGACGCTGGCCACACAGTCAGCGTCGGCGACGTTCACCGGCAACCGTAACACGCTGCAATCGGAATACGATTCGCTGCTGACGGAAATCGACCGCCAGGCATCCAACATTGGGTTGGGCGC
>CAZDIZ010000309.1:0-3425 GCA_964505625.1 uncultured Solibacteraceae bacterium
GGATCCGCCAGGCCATCACGCGCGCCATCGCCGACCAGGCCCGCACCATCCGCATTCCGGTGCACATGATCGAGACCATCAACAAACTGGTCCGCACGCAGCGCCAGCTTCAACAGGAACTCGGCCGCGAGCCGAACACCGACGAATTGGCCCGCCGCATGGAACTGCCGGTGGGTAAGGTGCGGAAGGTGCTCCGCATCGCCCAGGAGCCGATCTCCCTGGAAACGCCAGTGGGTGAGGAAGAAGAATCGCACTTAGGCGACTTCATCATCGACAAGCGGGTAGTTTCGCCGTCGGAAGCCGTCATCAACCTGAACCTGCGCGAGCAGACCGCCGAAGTCCTCAAGACCCTTAGCCCGCGCGAAGAGAAGATCATCAAGATGCGGTTTGGCCTTCAGGATGGCAGCGAACACACGCTGGAGGAAGTGGGCCAGCACTTTGCCGTTACCCGCGAGCGCATCCGCCAGATCGAAGCCAAAGCCTTGCGCAAGTTGCGCCACCCCAGCCGCAGCCACCGACTCCGCGCATTCCTCGAAGCAAACCTTCACGACTGATTCGGTCCGATACCCTTCCTTGACTTACGCAGCCAGTTTGTACTATTGTTGATCTACAATTGGGCTATTTTCTGGAGGGGGATGCATGAAGATTTCTGTTCGTGCGCAGTACGCTTTGCTGGCCGTTTTCGAGCTGGCTTCCAACGTATCGGACCAACCGGTCAAGATTGCGGAAATATCACGGCGGCAACGGATTCCGCAGAAATTCCTGGAGTTGATTCTGGCCTCGCTGCGCCAGGCGGGCTTTGTCGCCAGCCGACGCGGCGCCGAGGGCGGATATCTGCTGGCGCAACCCGCTGAGACGTTGACGGTGGGCGAAGTGATGCGGGCGTTGGATGCCGAAAAGCGCGCCGGCTCGCGGCGTGCGAACGACGACGAGAATCCGTTGTCGGAACTCTGGCGGCGTGCGGACGCGGCCGTTGCCACGGTCTTGGACCGGGCGACGTTCGCCGAACTGGTCCGGGCGTGGAACGAGAAACAATCGCGCATCGAGCCAAACTGGGACATTTGACCGGTATCTGACAAGGAGCGCTTCCCATGGTTTACCTAGACAATTCGCTGAGCATCGGTAACACCCCGTTGGTGCGGCTAAACCGGATGACCAAGGGCTGTGCCGCCACCGTACTAGCCAAGATTGAGGGCCGCAATCCGGCGTACTCGGTCAAATGCCGGATCGGCGCGTCCATGATTTGGGACGCCGAGGCGCGCGGCGTGCTGAAGCCTGGGCACGAGATTGTGGAACCGACCAGCGGCAACACGGGCATCGCACTGGCTTTCGTGGCGGCGTCGCGCGGATACGGAATCACGCTCACCATGCCGGAGACGATGTCGATTGAGCGGCGCAAGGTCCTCAAGGCCCTGGGCGCGAAACTGGTGCTGACCGACGGCGCCAAGGGCATGAAGGGAGCCATCGCGCGCGCCGAGGAACTGGTGGCGAGCGCGCCGGACCACTACTACATGCCGCAGCAGTTCACCAATCCGGCCAACCCGGCGATTCACGAAAAGACCACCGGACCGGAGATCTGGCGCGACACCGAAGGCGCGGTGGACGCGATCGTGTCGGGCGTGGGTACCGGCGGAACACTGACCGGCATCGCACGCTTTCTGAAGGCGCAAGGCAAGCCCATCGTCTCGGTGGCGGTGGAGCCGGCTTCCTGCGCGGTGATCACGCAGACGCTGAACAAGTTGCCGTTGCAGGCCGGGCCGCACAAGATCCAAGGTATCGGCGCGGGCTTCATTCCCAAGACGCTGGATCTTTCGCTGGTGGATCGCGTCGAGACGGTCACCAATGAAGAGGCGGTGGATGCGGCGCAACGGCTGACCCGCGAGGAAGGCATCCTGTCCGGGATCAGTTGCGGCGCGGCGGTAGTAGCGGCCCTGCGTATGGCCTCCGAAGCCCAATTCGCCGGCAAGACGATAGTGGTGATTCTGCCGGATTCGGGCGAACGGTACCTCTCGACCGTCCTGTTCGACGGCCTGTTCAGCGACTAGCGAAAACCCGGGTTTTTACTTTTCTCGCGAGATGGCGGCGTAGGTTCCGTTCACTGCGCGCAGGTAGTCGTCCGGGGCGAGCAGGATTTGCAGCCCGCGCGTGCCCGCTGACACAGAGATGGTGTCGAAGATCTGTGCGATTTCGTCGACCAGGACCGGACAGTCTTTCTTGCAGGCAAGCGCCGTGACTCCGCCGCGAATGTAACCGGTAAGCGGTTGCAGGTCCTTGAGCGGTACGGTGTCGATCTTACGGTCGCCGCTGGCACGCGCCAGCGCTTTCAGATCCAACGCGTAGTTGCCGGGAATCACGGCCAGGCACACGCCGTTGGAGTCGCCCCGCGCGACCAACGTCTTGAAAGTCTGCTCAGGCGCCAATCCGATCTTCGCGGCCACGGATTCGGCCGACAGGTCGTCGGGGTCGACTTCGTATTCGCGCAGCTCGAACGAGATCTTCAGAGTCTCGAGTAAACGTACAGCGTTGGTTTTGGCAGCGGCCACGTTATGTCGCCTCGCTTGCGTGATAGCTGCTGCGCACAAGTGGGCCGGCTTCCACATGCCGGAAACCCATTTCCATGCCCGCTCGACGTAGACGGTCGAAATCTTCCTTGGGCACGTAACGCAGGGTGGGAAGGTGCTTGGGCGACGGCCGCAGATACTGTCCCAGTGTGAGGATGTCGACGTCGTGCGCGCGCAGCTCGCGCATGGCTTCGAGCACTTCTCCTTCGGTCTCGCCCAGTCCCAGCATCATTCCGCTCTTGGTGGGAACCTCCGGTGCTCGGCGTTTGGCATACAGCAGAATGTCGAGCGATCGTTCGAAGCGCGCTCCCAGCCGCACCTGCCGGTAGAGCCGGGGCACGGTCTCGATGTTGTGATTGAGCACGTCGGGCCGCGCAGCGAGCACAATGTCCATGGCGTCGTGCGAGCCCTGAAAATCCGGGATCAGGATTTCGACGCGGCAACCGGGCACGCGCGCGCGGATGGCCTCGATGGTGAGCGCGAACAACTCGGCGCCACCGTCTTTGCGGTCATCGCGATTGACGCTGGTGATGACCGCGTAGCGCAGATCGAGCGTCTCGACGGCTTCGGCGACGCGGCTCGGCTCGTCGTAATCGACGGCGAGCGGCGCACCCTTGCCCACGGCGCAGAATCCGCAACGCCGTGTGCAGACGTTGCCCAGGATCATGAACGTGGCCGTGCGGTGATTCCAGCATTCGCCCACGTTGGGGCAAGCGGCGCTTTCGCAGACCGTGTGCAGGCGTAAACGTTCGACTAGTGATTTCAGGTCGCGATAGTTTTCGCCGGCCGGCGCGGGCGCGCGCAACCAATCGGGACGCTTGGGTGCAACGGAATCGATCGAGACCAGCACTTACTTCATTCTAT
>CAZDIZ010000310.1:0-3403 GCA_964505625.1 uncultured Solibacteraceae bacterium
GAGCATGGCTGAGACGCCTTCGAGCACTTGCGGCAGCGCCTGCGCCGCGCTCCGGTAGACACTGGCCATGCTGCGGTCTTCCATCACGTCGTAGGTGAATTCGCTGCGCGGCCTTCCAGCGAAGGGTTTGCTCGCCTGATACACCAGCAGCGCGTAGGCGGAAGCCAGCGTCTCGTATTCGTCAAGATTGCGGAAATAGGCGTACGGAAGCGCGCGCCGCATGGCGGTCTGCACCGCCACCGACACACGCGAAAAGATCGGGAAGAATTCGGCGTCGCGTTCGCCCGGCGTTCTCAACCACGTTTCGACCAGGCCGCCCGGGACAGCCAAGGTCAGGTTCGATTCAATCTCGTCTGCTTCGTTTTCGGCCAGCCACTCGTTCACGCGTCCGTCGAACCCATAAGCCTGCAACGTGGGCGCCAGGCGCGCGGCGGCGTCTACGCGTCCCAACGTCTGCGTGCCGGAGTAACTCAGCTTGAAGTTCGACTCGGAATGACTCTCTCCAATTCGCAGCGCGTTGGCCAGCATGAGCGCGCTTTGGTACACGCTCGCGCGAGTAAGCTTACTGGAAGCTTCCGCGCTGTAGACCAGGATTCGTCCGTCCTCGGTGGTTTCCACTTCCACGCGAGCTAGCGACTCCAGCCGCGACTTCCACTCCTTTCGGCCCACAAACGGCAGATGCAATTCGATCATCGGCTCGCGCGCGATCGCATGCGTCAGCACGCCTTCTGCCAGCCGCGCATGATCGCTCGGTTCCGTGAGGATGCGCGTGAAGCTGCCGTCCAGGGCCTCCCGGTACAAGCGCAGTCCTTCAGGCGTGAAGTCGAACGAGCAATCGATCAGCGCGGTTTCATCCGAAGCCGCCTGGTAGCGGCAGTCGAGTTCCGCCGCGCAAATCTTTTCGAGCGCGCCGGCCACTTGTTCGCCGACGGTGCCAGCGAGAGAACGTGCGATCCGCGCGCTGCTGCCGGATGCCACGGGGCTCAACGCCTCGTCCGCGTAGCTCTTGATTCGTAACAGTACCCCGGCGATTTCCGCGTTGCCGATCAGCGGTACGAGTGCCGCGCCATTGCTGAGCGCCGCCCACGCGGCGGTTGCCGCGGTTGGATCGAGCGAACGCCAGTACTCCATCGCCTGTTTCAGCACTGCTTCTTCGATGCCCAGACGCACGGCTTCGTCCGACAGCTTGCCCTTCTCGGCCAACTTCACTAGCCGCGCCACCAACTGCAGGGGATGCACACCGAGGATGGCGGCGGTCAGTTCGTTGGCTTGCGCCGGCAACTCGGTGGAGTCAGTCACGCGCGCCGCGAGTTGTACGCTCAGATTCAGCCGTTGCTCGCGGCTTTTCGCGATGCGCAGCCGCAGCCAGCGGTCGGCGTCGAGCGACACGACGGCGCGGAAGCGTCCGTTCAAGCGCAGATCCAGGATCGCTTCCACACCGCACGCCACCTTCATGCCGAAGTCCGCTTCCACAACGCCCAGCGCGACTTCGCGCAGCCAGTGATAGGAATACGACGGACGGGCGCGCCCGGTCAGCCGCATTTCAAGCTGTGTCTCGAATTCGTGGGAAGCGCCGTCGGGAATCTGCGAGGGGTTGCTAATCTCGCGTGGATCGAAGGCACTCGATGCGTACGAGCAAGTCCAGGTGAAAGGGAGACTGTTGGTCATTCGTGATCCTCGCGGCCTGGAACATACGGGCCGTTTGATTATACGGATGGCGCCTGCGCCGGACCAAAAAATCGAGTCGCGAGCGCGGCAACGGAAGTGTGCAAGTCCCCTCCTCAGCGCAAGTTGCACCGTTTCGGACTTTATTTGCGAAACCTGTGACTCACTTTCCCGGCGGCCGTATTGATACGATAGATAACCATGAACCGCCGATCATTTCTTCAGACCACCGCCGGCGCCGCGCCGGCCGTTCTCGCGGCACCCGCCATCGCTCAACCCGTTGCGCGTAAAGGCCGCTTGAAACAGGCCGCCACGCGTGGATGCTTCGGACGCGGCAAAACCATGGAAGACGTTGCCGCCATCGCCGTGAAATTGGGATTGAAGGGGATCGATCTGGTCGGACCGGCCGACTGGCCCGTGCTCAAGAAGTACGGCCTGCAGTCCACCATGTGCCCGGGTGGCGGCAAGCTCAGCGAGAACATGAACCACAAGGAGAATCACGCCGCGCTGGAACCGCAGTATCGCGAAGCCATCGAGCGTGCGGCCGCCTTCGGCGCTCCTAACGTCATCGCGCTGAGCGGCAACAAGCGCGGCATCGCCGACGAAGAGGGAATGGACAACACCGTCGCCTTCCTGAATAAGATCAAGCCGCTTGCCGAAGACAAAGGCATCACCATCTGCCTGGAACTGCTCAACAGTAAGGTCGACCACAAGGATTATCAGTGCGATCGCACCTGGTGGGGCGTGGAAGTGATGAAGCGCGTCAACTCGCCGCGCGTCAAACTGCTCTACGACATCTACCACATGCAAATCATGGAAGGTGACATCATCCGCACCATCCGCGCCAACATACAGTACATCGGCCACTTCCACACAGCCGGCAATCCGGGCCGCCACGAATTGGACGCGACGCAGGAGCTCAATTACCGGCCCATCGCGCAAGCCATCGTGGATCTCGGTTTCACCGGCTACCTTTCGCACGAGTACGGCCCCGTCGGCGATGCGCTCGCGGGACTCGAACTGGCGATTTCTACCTGCGACGTTTAGGCCACACGCACCAGGCCGCCGCTAACAACGCCGCGAAACTCACCGCGGCGCCTTGATACAGGATCTTGGGGCGGAAGCTCATCGCCACGCGATGGTGACCCGCTTCCACCTCAAGCCCTCGAAAAGCGGCGTTGGTCATGTGCAGTTTTACTTCGCGGCCATCCACCCACGCGTGCCAGCCTGGATAGAACGTTTCCGACGTGACCAGAAATGCAGGCGCCGGTGTGTCGATGTCCAGTTCCACGTGCGCGAATCCGTAGCCCGTGACCTTCACTGTGCCTCCGCCTTGCCTTGCGATGCCGGCCGGGCACGGCGGTTCCACATAAGCGACTTCGCGCGGAGTGAAATCCGGCGCTCCAACTTTCTCCAGGGCCTCATTCAAGTTCGCGGCGCAGCGAACATCACCCACCAGAAAGAAACGCGGTAGGACCGCGCGGTTTTCGAAGACGTGATGCCCGGGTAGATCAGCAACCTTCGGGAATTTCGCGTGCCGTATGTTCGGCTCCGCGGATGGCGCGTAGCTCACCAGATATCGAACATTGAGCAGATCAAGCAGCGGAGAATCCAGGTTGCTGACTTCGTAGTAGCGCTCCCACGGATTGCCTTTGGTGAACAACCGCCGCAGCCGCAATATGCGATCGAGCGCCAGCGGTTCATCGCCGTTGGCTGTCGGAACCTCGGTGACCGGGCC
>CAZDIZ010000311.1:0-3394 GCA_964505625.1 uncultured Solibacteraceae bacterium
CCGGCGATCTTGTCGATCTCGTCCAGGAAGATGATGCCGCTGCGTTCGACGCGTTCCAGCGCCACGCGAATCACCTGGTCCATGTCGATGAGCTTCTGTTCCTCTTCCTGCGTGAGGTAATCCAAAGCCTCGCCAACGCGCATCTTCCGTTTTCGCGTGCGCTGGCCGAAAATGCCCGGCAGGACGTCCTTCAGGTTGACGTCCATCTCCTCGACGCCGCCGGCGGTGCTGATTTCGAATCTGGGGCCGGGTTCCTTGACGTCGATTTCGACCATGCGGTCGTCTAGCTTGCCGGCGCGCAAACGCTCGCGCAGCTTCTCTCTACTCTTGTCGACGCTTTCGGAGCCTTCCGGTTGCGGCGGCATCAGCAGGTCGAGCATGCGCTCCTCGGCATTGCGCTCGGCGCGTTCGGCGACTTCGTCCAGACGCTCCTCGCGAACCATGTCAATGGCGATGTCCACCAGGTCGCGAATCATGGATTCGACGTCGCGGCCGACGTAGCCCACCTCGGTGAACTTGCTGGCTTCCACTTTCAGAAACGGCGAATTCGCCAGGCGCGCCAACCGCCGCGCGATTTCCGTCTTGCCGACGCCGGTGGGGCCGATCATGAGGATGTTCTTCGGCATCACCTCTTCGGCCATCTCCGGTTCAAGTTTCTGGCGCCGTATGCGATTGCGCAACGCCACGGCGACCGCGCGCTTGGCGTCCTGCTGTCCTACGACGTACTTGTCCAACTCGCGGACGATCTCTCGCGGCGTCAGTTCGTCCAGGATGGGGCCTTCATCCGACTGGCTTGGCAGGTAGATAACCATGCTCAGCCCAACTCCTCATAGGTGAAATTCTCGTTGGTGTAGATGCAGATGCGCGCGGCGATGGTCATGGACTTCTCGACAATGCTGCGCGCGTCCAACTCGCTATTCTCGATGAGCGCGGTGGCAGCCGCCTTAGCGAAAGGCCCGCCGGAGCCGATGGCGCAGACTTCCTCATCCGGTTCGATGACGTCGCCCGTGCCGCTGAGGATATAGGTCTTTTCCAGATCCGCGACTAACAACAGTGCTTCCAGGTGACGCAACACTTTATCGGTGCGCCATTCCTTGGCGAGTTCCACTACCGCGCGCGCCAGATTGCCGTTGTGTTGCTCAAGCTTGCTTTCGAAACGCGCGAACAAAGCGAACGCATCCGCGGTGGCGCCGGCGAATCCGGCCAGAATGCGGTCGTTATACAAACGCCTCAGTTTGCGCGCCGAAGCTTTTAGTACTTCCTGCCCCAGCGTAACCTGGCCGTCGCCCGCCATTACCACTTTGCGGTTCCGGCGGACACAGAGAATGGTCGTGGACCGTATTCGATTTTTCATGAATGAGCGGGAACTCCTTATTTTACCGCAGCCCGCTGTGGGCGGATGTGATTACGCCACATCACGCCGAACAGATGGAACGCGGCCAGCTTCCGCTGGCCGACCAAATAACGCGCAATACCGAGCGCGAACCAGATGAAATAGGCGACTGTGACGTACCAGTGTATGTGCTGAGCAAGAGTACGGATGATGCCCGGACCGGGCTGTATGGGCGACAACACGAACTGCACGCCCCACAGGCTGAACAGCACTCCCGCTTCCCACCAGTCCAGTTTCATGTTGATGAGGAACATCATGCCCACCAGCGATTGGCCGATGGTCATGAGCAGTTCCAGTTTCTGCTGCTCATCGAAGACGATCGGCGTCACCGCTCCGCAACTGAGCGAATAGGCCATGGGAAGCATGGCGGCGAGCAGTGTCCACTGGTTGATGTTGCTCGACACCATGTTCATCAGCGCCATGGAAGCTTTGTCGATGGTGCGCGCCCAATAGAAGGCCGAAACCTTTTCGGGAAACTCGCTCACAAACGGCGCCACCCACTGCACGAAGACGAACGGCTGCACGCCCAGCAACAGGGAGACAGACAGCAAGCTGCCCAGGAACGGCTCGGCCATGAAGTAGATCAGCAGGCCGCCGATGAGAAACAGGCCGAAGATCAGCGCGATGCGGATGGGGCGGCGGCTTTTGACGATGGTGCGCGGGATGAGCTCGAGATCCTCGATGCCTTCGGCTTCTTGAGGCGGCATCTTGCCCAGGATGATCAGGTAGACGGTGTAGATCAGAATCAGGATCACGCCATCCCATACCGTCAACGACCCTTTGGCGTAAATCACCATCGAGTAGAGCAGCGCCGCGAACAATCCGACGACTTCGACGCAGTGTTCCTCGGCGAGCGTGATGCTCTTGAGCGCCTTCTTGCGCCGCATTCGATGGCACGCGGCGGCCACGAAGTAGATCATCGGCCACCCTAAACCGGTGAGCAGACGCAGCGAGCCGGTGAGGTTGGCCATCAGCAGGTCGGTGCGCTGCCGCCAGGCCAACACAGCCTCGACGGCGAATTCCGGTAGTGTTTGCAGCCATGCCAGGATCGCCAGCGCGAATCCTTGCGCGATGAAAAACTGCGCGGACTCGGCGGCCCAGGCGATTACCATCGCCGCCAGAAGAATGGCTGGTGTGGCCCACAACGCGGCTGACGGTTCCATCTGGCGTATGGTGGGCGCGGCCAGCATCAGCAGCAGAACGGGAAGGACGAATGTCGTTTGCGACGAGGCCGGTTGCCGGCCAGGATCAGAAAAAGGTAACTTCATCAATTTGTGTAATCAGTGAGTGTTTTTGGAATTCGGTTCGTTTCTCGGGGAAATCCGCGCGGAAATGGGCGCCGCGGCTTTCCTGGCGTTCGAGCGCGCAACGCGCGATCAGACCGGCAACAGTGTGCATGTTGCGCAGCTCATAAAGTGCCGTCGTGGCATCCGGGAAGGGAAGCAGCGGAGTGATGGCGAGACGGTCCACCAGTGCTTCGAGCGATTCCGCATGGCGCAGAATGCCGCAATGCTCCCATGTCAGCAGCCGCAACTCGGATTCTTCCATCACCGGGAACAGCGGTTCGGGTGTGTCGGCCGGCGCCGACGGTGGGCGGCCGGTCCATTCCTGCATGGCGCGGCCAGCGCGCGCGCCAAACACAACGCCTTCCAGCAGGGAATTGCTGGCCAGGCGGTTGGCGCCATGAACGCCGGTTGCAGCCACTTCCCCTGCCGCGTACAGGCGCGGGATGTTGGTGCGTCCGTCCAGATCCGTGCGCACGCCGCCCATGGCGTAGTGCGCGGCGGGAGCCGCCGGTACCAACGTCGAAGTAATGTCCAAACCGTGCGCCAGGCACGTTTCGTGAATCCGCGGGAACCGCTGCCGCACGAAATCCGCGTTCAGGTGCCGCAGGTCCAGGAAGACATGTTCCGCGCTGGTGCGCCGCATCTCGTCGAGGATCGACCGGGACACCACATCGCGCGGCGCCAGTTCCGCCCGTTCGTGGTAGCGGGGCATGAA
>CAZDIZ010000312.1:0-3345 GCA_964505625.1 uncultured Solibacteraceae bacterium
GGTGAGAACCGCTACTACATGGGCCTGCGCAACGATACCAAGGGCATCGGCGCCGATGCGATGAACAACGGCGCCACCTATGGCAGCGCGAGCCGCTTGCAAGGGATTGTCCACTTTCCGAACGACAACCTGTTCGATATGGCGGACCCGGCGCTGTCGCACGAACTGGGACACCGCTGGTGCTGCTTCCTCAAACTTCCTGCCTTGACCAACGAAGTTCCGCACTGGCCCATGGGCAACATCGGCTACGGAATGATGGGTATCAACGTGGGCGGCGCAGGCGGGACCTTTCCCTACGAGTTGACGGCCAAGGGTGATGGAACCTACACGGCGAAGTTCACGCGGTACGCGGACGAGTTCAATGATCTGGAGCTCTATTTGATGGGGCTGCAGCCCGCCGCCAGAGTGCCCGGCTATTACGTTTTCCAGGATCAAACGCAGCAGGTCACCAATGGTACATTGCGCGGCCCGGTAACCAACTTCACCGTGCAGGACGTGATCAGCTCGGCCGGGCAGCGTCAGCCCGCCGCAGGGTCGGCGCAGACGGACTTCCGCATTGCCGCCGTCGTGTGCAGCAACGGGCGTCTGATGACCGCGGACGAAATGGCGTTCTTCGAGGCGATGGCGGCTCGCGGCGAGGCGCGAGCGCCGGTGGCGACCAGCTACGCCTGGATGCAGACGCCGGTTAAGCCTTTCTACTCGAGCACTCGCGGTCTGGCTTCGCTTTCGACCACGGTGTGTTCGGACTGCGCGGGCGGGTTGACCAACGTCTCTTCGGCGAGCTACCTGTCGGGCCCCGGCCTGGCTTCCGATTCCATCGCCAGTTCCTTCGGATTCGGCTTCGGGACCACCGTGCAGGTTGCCCCGGGCGTGCCACTGCCCACGACGCTGGCCGATGTTTCGGTCGTCATCAACGACCGTTCGTGCCCGCTGTTCTTTGTGTCTCCCAGTCAGATTAACTACTATGTTCCGGCCGGGTTGACGCTCGGCGCGGCGGTGGTCAAAGTGGTGCTGCATGGGCAGACGATCGCACAGGCGCAGGTCAACATCGCTAGCGTTTCGCCGGCTCTCTACACGGCAAACGCTAACGGTTCGGGCGTGCCGGCGGCGCGCGCGATTTTCGTAGCCGCGAACGGCGCGCAATCGACGCCGGCTGTCTTCCAGTGCGGCGCAAGCGGGTGCCAGCCAGCCGTACTGAGCCTAGGCAGCGAATCCGAGCAACTCTACCTCGAACTTTACGGAACGGGAATTCGCGGCCGGAGCTCGCTATCGGCGGTGACGGCCACCATCGGCGGCGTCAACGCCGAGGTGCTCTACGCCGGAGCCAACGCGAACTTTGTGGGACTGGACCAGGTGAACGTCAAGGTGCCTCGCGCCATGTTGCACCGCGGCGAAGCTCAGCTTGTGCTCACTGTGGACGGCCAACAGGCCAATCCCGTGGTGCTGAAGTTCCAATAGAGCCTAGGAAGCTCGCTTGGCCTGAACGCGCTCGCCGAAGCGGGCGACGTTGATGACGAAGCGCTCGTGGGTGCCTTCAGCGACCTTTTCCTTTTCGTCGTAGGCTTCCACCTTGAACTGTATGCGGCGGTCCTCGACGGCGATTACCTCGGCCAGAAACTTCACGTGAAGTCCGATGGGAGTGGCGGCCAGGTGCTTGATATCGACGTGTGTGCCGACCGTGTCGTAGCCCGCATCCAGCAGATTCTTAACGGCATTCCGGCAGGTGAGTTCCAGGTAGCCGATCAGGTGCGGCGTGCTGAGCACGCGCGCGGTTTGGTTGCCCATAAAGTCGATGGCGACCTCGTTGGTCACAAGCAGGTTGAACTCGCCTTTGGTGCCGATAGAAATCTGTCCCATGCCGATATGTTAACCTGAGGGACCCTTTCCCGTAGGGCGTCCACTGGGCGTTGTAACGGGGGTGTTGCCTGAGACGTCATCAAATTGTTAGATTAGTTCTAGAGGAGGACTGTCTCTAAGCCTCCCGTGTGTCGATTGTGGTCATGCCCGCACTGAGAGCATTTTTGTTTTTCGCGTCCGCAGCCTTATTGGCGGCTGCGAGTCTCGATCCCGCGCCGAGCGGTCCAGGGTCCGATATCCTGGAGCGCTACTTAGCGGCGGTACAGGCTCAGCAGGCGCAGATGCGCGGCATCTCCATGCAGGTCGATATCGACGCCACTGTCCCTAAGCTGAAGAAAAGCGGCAAGCTGCAGGCGCTTCGCAACATTTCGAAGCTGGGCAACATCACCTACAATGCACTGAGCTTCGTCGGCGACAAGACCATCCGTAACGATGTCATCGCACGGTATTTGACCGCCGAAACCCGCGCCACCACCACGCAGAGCATGGACATCGGCATCACGCCCGCCAACTACAAGTTCAAGTACAAAGGTGCGGTGGAACGCGAGGGCCGGACGCTGCACATGTTCCAGTTGACCCCCAAGAAGAAGAAACTGGGCCTGTTTAAGGGCGAGCTTTGGGTGGACGCGGCTACATACATGCCGCTGCGCGAATCCGGAAGGTTTGTGAAGAACCCGTCGGTATTCCTGAAGCGAGTGGAATTTATCAGGGATTACGAAATCCGCGACGGTATCGCGTTCCCGCGCCACATCGAAATCACGAACCAGACGCGGTTGGTGGGTTTGGCCAAGCTCGACATCAAGTACCGCGACTACGCCCGCGCGGACGCCACGCAGACCGCCGCCACTCAGCCGGCCGAATCCCAGTAGAACTCCCCGATTCCACCGTTGCCTGCCTTGCGGTTGTGGCCGGTGTGCGCCACGAAGTAAGCTCTAAGGAGAACCCATGAGAACGCTGCTGCTTAACCCGCCGTCTTTTGAGAAGTTTGACGGCGGTGCCAGTTCCCGCTGGCCGGCGTCGCGCGAGATCGAGTCCTACTGGTATCCGGTGTGGCTCTGCTACCCGGCCGGACTCATTCCCGACAGCAAGGTGGTCGACGCCCCGCCGCATGGTATCTCCATCGAGCAGACCGTGGCCATGGCCAAGGACTTCGAATTCCTGGTGCTGTTCACCTCGACACCGGGCTTTTCGGTCGACGTGAAGATGGCCGAGATGATGAAGGACTCGAACCCGAAGCTGAAGATCGCGTTCGTGGGTCCGCCGGTGACGATCGAGCCGGAAACCGTGCTGAAGTCTTCGAACGCCATCGACTTCATCGTGCGCCGCGAATTCGATTACCAGGTGGCCAACTTCGCCAAGGGCGTGCCGGTGGACGAGTTGCCCGGCGCGAGCTTCCGCAAGAACGGCGGCTTCGTGCATAACCCGGAAGGTCCGGCCATCGAAGACCTGGACGCGCTGCCCTGGGTGACCAAGATCTACAAGCGGGAC
>CAZDIZ010000313.1:0-1265 GCA_964505625.1 uncultured Solibacteraceae bacterium
CGTTGGTAGCCGCTTTCGAGCGCGATGGCGAATGGCGGATCGACGAATTGGAACGTCTGCCGCAGCGTCTCCAGGTCGTTCGAGATGCCCGCCTTGAAGCCGGTGGACTGCACGAACTCGACGGCGAACTGCTGTTGGCGTGTGGCGACGGCGATCAGCTTCGTCGCGCCCCAATTGTGTTTGGCCATGGCGCGCGCCGCTTCATCGCAGTGGCGGCACTCGGGATCGAAGACGTAGATGAACACGCGTCCCTGGTGCAGCGGGAAGCGCTTGCCTTCCACCTGTATCGAATCCGGCGCGCGCGTGCCCTTGAGACGCGCCGCGCTGATGCCGAACGACATGCCGGCGAACACCGCCACGGCGCCGAAGATGAGCGCCGCGTTGCGCAACCCTTGCGACGGCCGCGACCACCAACCGGCCAGCGCCGCGCCCACCAGCATGAGCGCGTCGGTGATGAAGAACATCGGCCCCACCAGACGTTGAATCCACGGGAAGCAGTTGCATTCATCGCCGCGCAACACATCGTAGTAGTAACCGATGTAGATCATGAACGCGATCAGCGAAAGCCCCACCAGCCAAGCGCCCCAACGGCGGAAGCGCGGCACCAGGATGAGCACACCGGCGAAGGTTTCGCAGGTGCCCACGAAAATCGCCACGGGAAGACTGATTGCTTGCGGAAACTGCGCCTGCGTCATGCGAACGGCGGCGGCGAAGGGATCCACCACCTTCCAGATCCCGCTAATGAGATAAACCAGCGCCAGGGAAAAAGCGGCAAGATGAGAAATAACGCGCTGCCACTGGGGCAGCTCCAGCGGAACCGTCTCGTCGCCCGCCTGTGCCATACTTTGGTCCATGCTCCCTATTCTATTCTTGATTGCAGTACCTTTGTGGGGCCAAATGGCGGATCTGGTAATCGAGAACGCGAACATTTACACAATGGACGCAGCAAGGCCGCGAGCGTCTCGGCTGGCGATTAAGAATGGGACGATTCTGGCGTTGGACGCCGAAGTGGACCGGCACGTCAACTCCCAAACGCCCCGCATGGATGCGCACGGAGCCACCATCGTGCCCGGCTTCATCGATTCACACGGGCACATGGCGCACCTGGGACGTGCGCTTGAAAGCCTGCACCTGCGCGAAGTGAAGACGGTGGATGCGGTGGCGGCGATGGTCGCCGAAGCTGCGCGCAAGCTGCCCAAGGGCGCGTGGATTCGCGGCGATAGCTGGGACCAAACCAACTGGGGCGGCGCTTTCCCGACCGCGGA
>CAZDIZ010000313.1:1365-3295 GCA_964505625.1 uncultured Solibacteraceae bacterium
GCCGCGTATCGCGCCTTGATCGCGCAACATCGTCTGCCCATCCGCGTCAACGCCATGATTGGCGGTGCGGGCAAGCTGTGGCGTGAGTATCTCAAGAAAGGCCCCGAGACCGGCGAGCGTCTAAACGTGCGCTCAATCAAGCTCATGATCGATGGCGCCATGGGCTCGCGCGGCGCGGCGTTCTACAAGCCGTATTCGGACGATCCCGGCAACTCCGGCCTGTTGCTGCTGAAACAGGAAGACGTCGAACGCGTGGCGCGCGAAGCCGTGCGCGCGGGGTTCCAGGTGGCCACGCACGCCATCGGCGACCGCGCCAATCGCATGGTACTGGACGCTTACGCCGCGGCACTCGGCGGAGCCAACGACAAACGCTTCCGCATCGAGCACGCCCAGGCGGTGGCGAGCGGCGACTTCGAACTGTTCGCCAAATACTCCGTCATCGCCGCCATGCAGGCCACGCATGCCACCAGCGATATGCGCTGGGCCGAAAAGCGTGTGGGGCCGGAACGTGTGAAGGGAGCTTATGCGTGGCGGCGATTCCTGAGCGTCGGCGTGCCCATCGCCAACGGTTCGGATTTCCCGGTGGAAGAGCCATATCCGCTCTGGGGCTTCCACGCGGCCATCACACGGCAAGATCGCGAAGGGAATCCGCCCGGCGGTTGGTTTCCGGATCAACGCATGACGCGCGAGGAAGCGCTGCGCAGTTGGACCATCGCGGGCGCCTATGCCGAATTCGAGGAGAAGCGCAAAGGGTCGCTCGCGCCCGGCAAGTGGGCGGACCTGGTGATGCTGTCGGACGACATCATGAAGATCGCGCCGGCCGAAATTCTGAAAGTGCAGGTGCTCGCCACCATGGTCGGCGGCGACGTGGTCTTCTATGTCAAAGACGGACCATCCACCCACGCTTGTCCATGTACCAAGCAATCGCGTAAAGCACCAGAACGTAAGACAAGCCGAAAGCCAACGACGCATCTTCCGGCTTGAGCCACCAGGCGAAGGCGTGGTTGTAGAACAGCGTGTTGAGCGATGTGCCGCCGGGTTTGATCAATCCCGCTAACCGTGCGATCACGCCGCTCAGTACGTACACGGTGATGGCGTTGACGCCGTAAATGGCGAACGGTTTCAGACCGCGTTTGAAGCCCACCACATCCAGCAGCCAGTAGCAGGCGGCGAACAGCAGTTGCGAAATGCCGGCCATGAATAACGCGAACGGCACCGTCCACAGATTCTTGTTGATGGGCATCCACTGGCCCAGGAACGCGCCCGCGAAAAGCAGCAGGTTGCCGCTCAGGAACATCCACGCCGCACGCGCTTCCATGGAAATCGCCGCGCGCAGCAAGTGCCCGGTGAGGACGCCGAACAACGTGCTGGCTATCGCCGGCAGCGTGCTGATGATGCCTTCGGGGTCCCACACCTTGGTGGCCGACCACATGTGTCCGGTCAAGAAAAGGCTGTCGATGTGGCGCGCGAAGTTGCAGTCCTTTTCAAGCGTTCCGGCGGCGCAGCCCGGCACGGGCACCAGCGTCATGAGCATCCAGTAAACGGCGCACACCGCCACCAGCGCGATCACCTGTCCGCGGATCTTGGTGAATAGGAAAATCATCGCCACGATCAGATAGCAGATGGCGATGCGTTGCAGCACGCCGGGTATGCGTATGGTCGAGAAATTGTAATAGGGGAACCCGTTGAGCGCCAGGCCCACCAGAAAGATCAGCGCCGCGCGCCGCAGGGTGTGTAGCAGCAGCTTGCCGCGGTCGTCGCCGCGTTCAACGCGCTTGGCGAACGACAAGGTCATGGCCACGCCCACCATCCACAGAAACGAAGGGAAGATGATGTCGGCGAACGCCCATCCGTGCCACGCCACGTGCTTCATGGGAGCGTAGCTCTCGCCGGGCCCGCGGTTGTTCACCATGATCATGGAAGCCATGAT
>CAZDIZ010000314.1:0-3278 GCA_964505625.1 uncultured Solibacteraceae bacterium
GAGCGCGACCGCTACAACGCGCATCCGTCCGGCACAAAACGGCCTGAATACGACCGTGCGCTTGAAGGCGTAATCGAATCGCCGCGCATTCTGCTGCCGGCCAGTCGAGCCGTTGAACTCGATCGCATGGTGCGCTTCTCGCGCGACCTCAAGCAGCCCGCCGTGCTCTACGGTGGCGCCGAAGCCTACGACGCGGCCACGCTGCTGCGTGATGCGGGAATGCCGCTGCTGGTGAGTCTGAAATGGCCTGAACGGCCGAAAGAAGCCAACCCGGACGACATCGATTCGGCGCGGACTCTCGAAATGCGTGAGCGCGCTCCTAGTTCGCCGGCTGAGCTCGCCAAAGCCGGTGCGCGCTTCGCGCTCTACACCGACGGACAGAACGCCAAGGATCTGGCGCGCGCCATCAAACGCGCGCTGGATTCAGGACTGAAGCCACTCGATGCGGTGCGTGCCTTCACGCTCGCACCGGCAGAAATCTACGGCGTCGCTGACCGGTTGGGCAGCATCGACAAAGGCAAGATCGCCAACCTGGTTGTCACCGAAGGCGATCTGTTCGCGGAAAAGACCAAGATCAAGTACATCATCGTCGATGGCGCGAAGTTCGAACCCGCGCCGGAGGCGAGCGAGGAGGTGGCGCGATGACCCGCTACATATTCCTGTTGGCTGCGGCGAGCGTCGCACTGCTTGCCGCGCCGCCGGTGGTGGTGCAAAACGCCACCGTGCTCACCGTCACCAAAGGGACGTTCAAAGGATCGGTGCTGATTCGCGACGGCAAAATCGCCGAAATGGGCGAGAAGGTGATGGTGCC
The DNA here is from genome assembly GCA_964505625.1 of uncultured Solibacteraceae bacterium. GTDB lineage: Bacteria > Acidobacteriota > Terriglobia > Bryobacterales > Bryobacteraceae > JAJFUV01. The sequence continues at coordinate 812 of CAZDIZ010000314.1, forward strand.
GGCTGACGCGAAGATCATCGATGCCGGTGGGCAGTTCGTCATGCCCGGCATCATCGATCCGCATTCGCACATTGGCGCGGAGAGCGTCAACGAGGGCAGCATCTCGGTTTCGTCAATGGTCGACATACACGACGTGATCGATCCGCGCGCCATCTCGATTTACCGCGCCCTCGCCGGAGGCGTCACCAGCGTCTGCTTGCTGCATGGCAGCGCCAACGCCATCGGCGGACTGTCGGCCGTCATCAAGACGCGTTGGGGCAAGGACGCGCAGGGCCTGCTCATTGGCGACGCGAAACCGATTCTGAAAATGGCGCTGGGTGAAAACGTGAAGCGCCCCGGTACGGCACTCGCGGTCTACGGCGATACGCAGCCCAGCCCACGCTACCCGGCCACGCGCATGGGCACCGAGGATGTGATCCGCGAAGCGTTCACCGAAGCGCGCGCGTATCAGAAGATCTGGAAAGACTACGAAGCGCGGCGTGCGCGCGGCGAGAATCCACTCGCGCCGCGCCGCGACCTGAAGTTGGAGCCGCTGGTGGCCGTGCTTGAAGGCAAGTGCCTGGTGCATGCGCACTGCTACCGCGCCGACGAGATCCTGATGCTGTTGAAGCTGTCGAAGGAATTCAACTTCAAGATCGCCGCGCTCATACACGTGCTGGAAGGTTACAAGGTGGCCAAGGAGATCGCCGCATACGGCGCCGGCGCCACTACGTTCAGCGATTGGTGGAGCTATAAAGTGGAAGCGGCCGACGCCATCCCGTACAACGCCGCGCTCATGATGCGCAAGGGCGTACTGGTGTCGCTCAACTCCGACGATCCCGAGTTGATGCGCCACCTCAATGTTGAAGCCGCCAAGACCATCAAGTACGGCGGGCTCACCGAAGAGGAAGCGCTCGCCACCATCACCATCAATCCAGCCAAGCAGCTTGGGCTGGAATCGCGCATCGGCTCAATCGAGCCGGGCAAGGACGCCGACCTGGTGATCTTCGACAAGCATCCGCTCTCCAATTTCGCGAAAGTGCAGAAGGTGCTCATCGACGGGCAGGTGTACTTCGATCGCGACCGCGACGTGAGCGAGCGTGCCGAGCGCGAGCTGCGCAAGAAGGCGCTGCTCGATCGCGCCAAGCAACGCGAAGCCGAGCAGAAGAAGACGCCCGCTAGGAGGCCGCAATGAAGAACTTCCTGTTGACCGCGATTCTATTGTCGGCGCCGGCTCTGCACGCCGGTGCGCAGGACAGTTTCCTGCTGCGCGGCGCCACCGTTCACACGGTCTCCGGCGCGGACATTCCCACCGGGGCGGTTCTGGTGAAGGACGGCAAGATCGTCGAAGTGGGCGCGAAGATCGCCGCGCCCAAAGGCCTGCGTGTCATCGAGGCCAAAGGGCTGCACGTGTACCCCGGCATGATCAACGCCGCGACGCAGATTGGTTTGTCGGAAATCGGCAGCGTGCGTGAAACCAACGACGCCGCCGAAATCGGCACCTTCAATCCGCAGGTGCGCGCGCTGGCGGCCGTGAATCCGGCGAGCGAACACATTCCGGTCACGCGCGCCAACGGCATCACCATGACGCTGAGTCTGCCCGTAGGCGGCACCATCAGCGGACGCGCCGCGCTGATCCATCTGGACGGTTGGACCTGGGAAGAAATGGAAGTGCGCGGCGATGCGGCCATGCACGTGATCTTCCCAGTGCTTGAAAGCGGTGGCGGACGGCGCGGCGGCGGATCCGAAAAGCCACCCACGCTCGCCGAACGCAAGCGCGCGTTCGAAACGAAGGTGCGCGAACTGCACGAATTCTTCGAATCCGCGCGCCGCTATCAGAAGGCCAAGGTTGCCGGCGATGCCGGGTTGAAGCCGGATCTGAAGATGGAAGCCATGTTGCCGGTGCTCGACGGGCGGTTGCCGCTGATTGTGACCGCGTCGCGCGAGAAGCCCATCAAGGACGCCATTGCCTTCGCCGAAAAAGAGAAGATCAAGATCGTCCTCGCGGAAGCTTCCGAAGCCTGGAAAGTAGCGGCGGAACTGAAGGCCAAGGACATTCCGGTGATCCTGGGATGCACCATGTCGTTGCCGGAACACGAAGACGATCCTTACGACAAGCCCTATACGCAGCCCGCGGAGCTGTATAAGGCCGGTGTGAAGTTCGCCATCGCTAGCTTCGGCACTTCCGCCGCGCGCAACCTGCCCTACGAAGCCGCCATGGCGGTAGCCTTCGGACTACCGCACGAAGCGGCGCTGAAAACCATAACGCTCGCGCCCGCCGAAATCCTAGGCGTCGCCAGCGAATACGGCTCCATCGAAAAAGGCAAATGCGCGGACCTCATGGTAACCGACGGAGACCCGCTCGAAACCCGGACCCAAGTGAAGCAACTCTTCATCAAAGGCAAGGAAGTCGACCTGATGAACAAGCACCAGCGGCTTTACGAGCAGTATTTGAAGCGGGATTGATAGAGAACGCGACAATTCGACA
>CAZDIZ010000315.1:0-1966 GCA_964505625.1 uncultured Solibacteraceae bacterium
TTTCGTTTATTATGATGTTTCAGATGCAAAAAGTGGAAATGTGGCTCCGCGCAACGCTGCTCGTCGTGCTGATGGTGTGCGCCGCCTTTGCCGGGCAGGCGCCCATGGCCGTCTATCGCGGCGCACCCGGCAAAAGCACGACGCGGCAACTGAAGGCTCAGCCGTTAGGCTTTGGCATCGAGCAGCAACGCCCCCGTGCGTTTCCACTTTCCCCGCTTTCCCTGGGTGAAAACAGGAGAACATCATCGAGGCCCTTGCCGCAGGCGGGTTTGCGGCGCGGCGTGCCTCGGCAAGCGTTTCAGAATGCGACGGTGGTTTCGTTACGGGACGGGCGGCGGTTGTGGCGGATGGCCATCGCGTCGCCTGGCGCGGCCGGATTGCGCGTGCACTTTCGCCGGTTTTCCGTACCGAACGGTCAGGTAGCCGTGTACACCTTGCCGGACAAGAACGGCGACGCCGTGGTGGAGGGTCCGTTCGTTCGAGAAGGCCCGTTCTCCGACGGCGAATTCTGGACCGGGATTCTGCCGGGCGATCGCGCGACGATTGAGTACATTGACTCGGCCTCGACCGCGGAGCGCGAGCCGCCCTTCGAAGTCGATTCCATTGTTCATCTTTGGAATACCGCGTTATCGCCTGAACAGAACTTGACAGCGCCGGCAGCCGAGTCTGCCGGGCAGGCAAAGCAGGTGGCCGCCTGCCACCTGGATGTGTCCTGCTATGAGAACTACCAAACCGCCGCCAAGGGCGTGGTACGGCTCAGTTTCATCGGCGACGATGGCGGCGCTTATGTCTGCTCAGGCTCGATGATCAACACCATCAACAGCAGCTTCACGCCGTATCTGTTGACCGCGCATCATTGCATCGGCTCGGAAACTGAAGCCCGCAGCCTGACGGTACGGTTCTTCTATCAGACGCCATCCTGCGGCGGCACCCCGCCGTCTCAGCTAAGTGTTCCAAGCGTCACCGGCGCGCGGTATCTCGCTGGCGCGTCCTACACGGACGGTGATTATTCTCTGGTGCAGTTAAGCCAGAACGCGCCGGAGGGAACCACGTTCCTCGGTTGGACCACGGACGCACCCGACATTGGGGGAGCGGTCGTGGGGATCCACCATCCGAGCGGGTCCTGGAAACGGATCAGCTTCGGCAGTCGTTCGGTGGACCGTAGCGGTTCGATCGAAGGCAACATCGCACCGGCCAACCGTTACTATCGCGCGACGTGGACCGAAGGAAAGACCGAAGGCGGTTCGTCCGGATCGCCACTTCTGAACAATCAGGGGCAGATTATCGGCACTTTAACGTACGGGCCCGTGGTTCCCGATGGGATGACGGTCTGCGACGTTGATCCTGAAACCTCCGGTTACGGACGTTTCTCGAATGCCTACGCCGTCATCAAGCCTTATCTTGATGAGACGCCGCCGGCTTCTATCAACGTCGATCCGGCCAGCATGACGTTCGTCGCCGACGACGGGCAATATGCGAGCGATTCCGAGCAAACGCTCACCATCCGCACCAGCAGCACCGACCCGATTCCGTATACGCTCGCGACGGCCGCATCCTGGATCAAGCTGTCGAATTCGTCCGGCACCGTTTCGGCCGCCGCTCCGGCGACGGTTTCGGTCAGCATCGATCTACCCTTCTTCTCATCGAGCGTGAATGCGACCGGCACGTTGACTGTATCATCGGGCACACTCACGCCCGCCAAAACCACGGTGCGCGCGTATGTGACCATCACAAAAGCGAATGTAATTGCCACCGTGACGCCCAATCCGGTCTACCAGGCAACCGCCAGCGCGGATGGCTACCCATGGTCGTATACCCTGCGGCTGAGTGAGACCGGAGGCGCGGCTGCGAAAGTGACCAGCCTGAAACTGCGAGGCGTAGACTACACGGCCAACATCAAGGACTGGTTCGGTTCCGATGTGATCCCGGCAAATGGGACCGTGTCGTACACTCTGCGCGAACGCGA
>CAZDIZ010000315.1:2066-3238 GCA_964505625.1 uncultured Solibacteraceae bacterium
CTGATCGGATCGCTTTGCTGGCCGTCGTCGTACATGCCGCCGATGGTCGATTTCGAGATCGGCGGTGTGGACGCGAACGGCGCCTCGGTGTCGGCGACGCTCCGCGCGGATTTCGCCGCGCCGGTCGACGGAGCACCCGCCTTGTCGGTGTCGCCGGGATCGGTGACGTTGTCCTCCACGGAGAATTCATCCGCTCCCGAAAGCGATGCGGTGGTGTTGAATCTCGGTTCGGCCTCGGCGTCCTGGTCCGTCCGCGTGGTGTCGGATCAGGCGGCGGATACATGGCTTTCGGTGTCGCCATTGTCCGGAACCGGGCCTGCGATTCTGCGCATCAGCGCCGTAGCGGCGGGACTTGCCGCGGGAACCTATCAGGCGGCGCTGCTGGTGGAATCCACCGACGCGGTGCCGCAAGTGGTGAGGATTCCGGTTTCGCTGATCGTGTACCCTCCTTACGTCGCCACCCCGTACATCTTTGGCGTCGTGAACGCCGCAAGCTACAAAGCCAATAAGGTCGCGCCTGGTGAGATCGTGACCGTCTATGGCTTCGATTTTGGTTCCAACGAGCTGGCCCAATTGCAGTACGTCAACGGCATCGCCGCCACGACCCTCGCCAACACACGAATCTACTTCGACGATGTCGCCGCGCCTTTGGTCTACGTGCAGGGAGGGCTTTTCAGCACCTTGAGTTGCGTGGTGCCGTATTCGGTCAAGACTTCGACCGAGGTGCGGATCGAGTACAACGGCGTGAAGGGCGACCCGATCACCGTGCTCGTGGCCGATGCGGTGCCCGGGATTTTCAGCTTGGATCAGAGCGGCACCGGACCGGGAGCCATCCTGAACTGGCCGGACTACACCTTGAACAGTTCGTCGAATCGGATTGCCGCGGGAGGTTACGTGATGGCGTTCGGCACCGGAGAAGGGAAGACCGATATCGCCATTGACGGGCAGAAAGTGCCGCAGGGAGGACCCTACCCGAAACCGTTGTTGGGAACGTGGACGGCGACGATCGGCGGCAAAACGGCGACGGTCGTGTATGCCGGCGCTGCTCCCGATAACATCGCCGGGCTGTTCCAGGTGAACGTCGCAGTGCCCGCGGACCTGGCGGCCGGCGTCTACGATCTGGTCATCAGCGCCGGAGAATTCAAAAGCCAAAGCGGGTTGACGGTGGCCGT
>CAZDIZ010000316.1:0-3106 GCA_964505625.1 uncultured Solibacteraceae bacterium
TGTGATCTGGCGTGCCGGCATTGCCGCGCTTCGGCCATGCCTTCGCGCCATCCGGCGGAACTCGACACGGCCGAGGCGCGCGCGCTGCTCGACCGAATCAAGGAGTTCGGCGATCCGTTGATGGTCTTCACCGGCGGCGATCCGCTCAAGCGACCCGACGTCTTCGAGTTGCTCGCTTACAGCGTCAAGATCGGGCTGCGGACCACCATCACTCCTAGCGCCACGCCGCTGCTCAGCGAAGACGCCGTCGAGCGCATACACGCGTGCGGGGTGTCGCGCATGGCGGTGAGCGTGGATGGACCGGACGCGGCCTCGCATGACGATTTCCGGCAAGTCGACGGTTCGTTCGCGCGCACCATTGCCGCGCTGCGGCACGCGGCGAAGATCGGTCTCGAGACGCAGATCAACACCACGGTCACGCGTTGGAACATGAGGCGGCTCGATGAGATCGCCGCTCTCGTCGAGCGCGAAGGCGCGCGGCTGTGGAGCGTCTTCTTCCTCATCGCCACCGGCCGCGCCGATGCCAGTTACGACCTTACCGCCGAAGAATACGAAGAGGTTTTCGGCTTTCTCTATCGCAAGTCGCTCGACGCCCGTTTCGACATCAAGACCACCGAGGCGCAGCACTATCGCCGCTACGTCGCCCAGCAGCGCAAGGCTCATCCTTCCATGCGCACCGCCCAAGCGCCGAACAACATCGCGCGCCAGGCCGGCATCAACGATGGCAAGGGCTTCGTCTTCATCTCGCACACCGGCGAGATCTTCCCTAGCGGCTTTCTGGAACTGTCGGCGGGCAACGTGCGGCGCACTTCGCTCGCCGACGCTTACCGGAACTCGGAGCTGTTCCGCGTGCTGCGCGACGGCGATCAACTGGAGGGCAAGTGCGGCGCTTGCGAATACCGCAACCTCTGCGGCGGTTCGCGCTCACGCGCCTACGCTCTTACAGGCAATTACATGGCTTCGGATCCGCGCTGCGTCTATCAACCCGTTGCTGCGATACGATAAGGGCCATGCGACTGCTTGTTGCCTGTCTCTTTCTACTGAGTCCTCTGCTGGGCGAGACCCCGGAATTGAACTGGCTCGCGCCCACCGATGCGCGCATGGAGATCAACGGCCTGGCTTGGTTTGCGGAAAACGGCGGAGAGTGGTTCCGGTTGCCGGTTCGCGCCAAAGACGTGGTGCGCACGCCTGTCTGGAACCTTGGACGTTCTCCGAGCGGCGCCCGCGTGCGTTTCCGTACCGACTCGAACGTCTTGGCCGTCCGTGTCCTATATGATTCGGCGCCCGACATGGCCAACATGCACGCCTTCGGTCAAACCGGAGTCGATGTCTACCTGGATGGCATCTACCGCGGCACGGCCATCGCGAAGAAGGACACGACCTCGGCCGCGCCGGTCGAGCACGTCTACTTCAATTTCGGCGCACGGCCGCGCGCGGAACGCTCGGTGACGCTCTATCTGCCGCTCTACAAGGCCGCCAAGCTCATCTCGATTGGCGTCGACAAGCAGGCGCAAGTGCGCCGCGCCGCGCCCCACGCGCTGCCGCGTCCGGTGGTGTTCTACGGAACATCCATCACGCAGGGCGGCTGCGCCAGCCGCTCCGGCATGAGCTATCAGGCAATCCTTGCGCGCATGTTGAACCTGGATTTCGTGAATCTGGGCTTCTCCGGCAACGGCCGCGGTGAACCTGAAATGGCGCGGTTGGTGGCCGAGATTGACGCGGCGGCATTCGTACTGGATTTCGCGCAGAACAACAAGACCGTCGAGAGCCTGCGCGAAGTGTACGAGCCGTTCCTGAACACGCTACGCGAAAAGCACCCTACCACGCCGGTCTTCGTCATCACGCCCATCGCGAGCGCGAGTGAGGCGATTCGGGACACCGAAGGCACGCTCGCGGGCATGCGCCAGCACATCCGACAGGTGGCGGCCAAGCGCATCGCCGCGGGCGACAAGCACATCGAAATCGTCGAAGGAACCGATTTGATCGGCCCGGACCGCTTGGACGGCTTCGTCGATGGCGTGCATCCCAACGACCTCGGTTTCCAGTGGATGGCCGATGGGTTGGCTCATCGCTTGCAAGCCCGGCTGCCGCAGTAGAAGGTCCGCGAAAGAAAGGCTCCTTTTATAGTTGCGCCACCTTAAGGGCATGGAGTATGCTCATCTACCAGCCGGGTTTCGAGATCAGGCGATCCTTTTTGGGCAACTAGCGGAGGAGCAGGCGGTATGAAGTACCTAATTCACAGGGGCGGGCAGCAGTACGGCCCATATAGTGTTGAAGAGTTACGGCAGTTTGTCGCGAGCGGAAACATCCTTGCGACCGACATGGCGTGGGCGCAAGGCATGCCGGCTTGGGTGCCGGTATCACAGATTCTGGGGACAGCGCCCGCCGCGGCTCCGGCGCCGGCACCGGCTCCAGCGCCTCCGGTTGCTCCGGCGCCAGCGTACACACCGACCCCCAGTTATCAACCGGCGTCGCCGGCCTTCGCGCAACCACCGGCCGCGGCGGCTCCCGCAAGCTACGCTTCGCCGAAGCCTGCCGGAGGCCTCATGCCTCCCTCACTGCACTGGGCTCTGGTGCTGGTGATCAGCGTCATCTGCGGCTTTTTCGCGTTGGTCTGGGTTTTCATCCAGGCTTCTTTCGTGAAGAAGCTGGACCCGAACAACAAGTCCATCATGATGTTCGTGCTCAGCTTTGTGGTGGCAATCGGGGGAGGAATCGTGGCGGCAATTATAAGCGCCGGTGTCGGCGGTGCCGCGGCGTCTATGGATTCTCCGGGCGCAGCCTTGGCCGCACTGCCGGTCATAATTTTGGTTCAGTTGGTGGTCAGCGTGCTTTCGTGCGTCTTCGGCCTGATGGGTGTGTTCGGCATGCGGCGCTCGCTGCTGAATTACTACAACACGGTGGAGCCGATCGGACTGCGCCTGAGCGGCGTGATGACGTTCTTCTTCTCGGTGTTCTATTTTCAGTATCACTTCACGCGCATCGCCAATTGGAAGCAGACCGGCGTGCTGAGCGCATAGAGGGAAGCTGAAAAGCCAGGGACAGACCACTCTGCCCCCGATGGGGAACGCTGAAAACGTGGCGTCTCCCGCGCGGGGCAGAGCAG
>CAZDIZ010000317.1:0-3070 GCA_964505625.1 uncultured Solibacteraceae bacterium
AGAGTCAGCGCGCCCAGAAGACAGCATCCAACCAGAATTCGCCTCAGCATGCCTCCTAGCATACGCTGAAAGGCAAATGGGGCGGGGACTTCAACACGCCGTCTACTTCTTGGGGCTGTTCTCGGCTTCCAGGCGAGCCAGTTCGGCGTACAGCCCCATGGTCAGGTCGCCACTCGTGTGCACCTCGGCGCGAACGCGAGCGAGGTGATCCGGGGCCGCATCGGTAATCGTAAACAACCTCCGCACGTGCAAGCACCACTCGGGCGGGCTTTCCCGCTCGACGGGGGAGGATTTGAGAAACGAGATGTAGTTCCGCAGAACCGTGTTGTGCAGTGGCCCGTCGGGGATGATGTCCAAAAGCGCGGTGTGCTGAAAGCACATCATGTGGAAGAAATCGACCTCCGGCTCCTGGTGATTCTTGCTCCAGTCATTGAGGTCTTCGAGAAACCGCCGCGCTTGCGCCTCCCATTCCGGCGTACGGCGCATGCGTTCAGGCAGAAAACGCGCCATGCCGTCAGGACGCGGCCCTAGCTTTTCGTATTCGGCCTGTTGCTCGCTTGTGCCAAAACGCAATTCCTTATACCGCGCCATAATCTCACGGCTCCGGCCCTCCCGCCAATAGTCGCTGAATTTGGCGCCTCCGAGAATCGACTTTGGCTTCAGTTCATCGAGCTTCAGTGGCGTAAGTTCGGCGGCCGCGGCTAGCGGGATCAGTTCGCCGTTGAAGTGGACTTCCACCAACTGGCGCATGGACAAACTCCCGCCCGTGGGATTGGCGGCCTCGGCGCATAGCGCGCCCGTGAGATGGCGCGTCAGGTATGCGCGAAGAGCGTCCGCAAGAGGAATCGTGGAGATCCCGTCAGCCTTCGCCTTCTTGGCGAGATTCACAATAGCGCTGCCAAGTTCGGTTCCCACGCTTCCGAACGAGCGAGGATCCGCGTCTATTCGTTTGAGCGCCGCGGCATAGGCGCCCGGGAACTCCATCTCCCGATCCGGAGGCAGTGGGAAGGTTGTCAACAATTTGGCCACGGGTGCGAGTTGGCGAGGGATTGTGATGTTTTGCACGGCCTCCGCGATCAATTCGAAATGGCGCCCCTCTTTGCGGTCCTTCGGCGAGTAAGCGTTCGACGCCACTTCCTCCAGCACGTTGTAGTATTCGGAGAGTGCCGGGGCCAACGGATCGTCGCAACTAAGCGGCGGAAAGGGCCCAACCGCGATCTGCCGGAACAATTCGAGTGCCTTGGCTTTGTCGATGCGAAGTGCGGCACGCACCGCACGGCATCGCAATCCCATGGTGGAGAGCCCTTTTGCCAGTCCCACGTAGCGGATGCCGGGGCCGGAATCCGTGTGGAGCGCCCGGCTTACCGCAGCGGATTCCAGGTACGGAAACTTGGCTTGGGCGGCAAGCTGAAATGCCTGTTCGATGATCTCAAGGCGCTGCTCCCGGGACGTGATTCGGCCGCGCTCGACTAACTCCAGAAGAATGTCCGCCGCCAATTCCGGTGGTGCGGCCGGAGCCATGTCGACAAGAGCTTGAACGTCCGGAGTAGCCTTGGGGCGTTCCTGCGCACCAACGGCAACGGTCAGCAACAGTAGAAGGCAAACGTATCTCACCGGCGGCTCCGCGGAAAATTGTATCAGACTTGCACACCGGATGATCTGTTAAACACGCAGTGCCGGAGCTGCGCCAATTCTATTTGGGCCGTTGGATATCATGTAGGCACGAACAACGCACAGTCATGAAAACGACACGAAGGAATCTGTTCAAGACGGCGCTGGCGGCGCAGGCCACCGCCGCGGGTTCGGCATCGGCGGGCGCGAGCGCGTCCATCGTATGGCGCAGGAAAGTGCCGGTTCGCTATGAAGCGGACGTGGCGGTGCTCGGCGGCGGCATCGCGGGCGTCTCCGCTGCCTGCGCGGCGGCGCGCTCGGGCGCCAAGGTGATTCTGGTGGAGCGCTTCGCCGTTACGGGAGGCGTGCTCACCACCGGCGGCGTGGCCAACTTTTGCGGGCAGATGGAAGGCCAGGGCGAAGTGTTCGACTCGATCGTCGATGGCTTGCGTCAGCTCAAAGCCTTCGAGCCGGGGCGCAAGAGTGTCTTCCACTACGAGATTCTGGCCGTGGTTTTGCAGGAACTGCTGTTGGCGCGCAAGGTGAAGTTGCTGCTGCACACGCGCCTGGCGGATGTGAACGTGTCGCGTGGACGCATCACCGAGTGCCTGATTGCCGGCAAGTCAGGTGTCGAAGCCATTCGCGCGCGCCAGTTCATCGATTGCACGGGTGAGGCCGATGTGGCGCGTTTCGCGGGCTTTCAAACCGTCAAGGGCCGAGCGGGCGATCAGGTGCAGTTGCCGATGTCGTTCATGTACTTCGTGCGTCACGTCGAACCGCAAGACGCTTTTCCGCAGCTCGCCGAGAACTGGCTCAAGCCCATCAGGAGCCGCGAGGAGATGCCTTGGGTGAGCATTTGGCCGGATGGGCCGCGCAGCAACGCTTTGAAGCTGAAGATCCCGAAGTTCGATTCGACCTCCACCGAAGGACTCACCGCAGCGGAGATCCGCGCTCGCCGGCGCATGTTGGAAGTCCTCCACTACTACCAAGCCGTCGAGAAGCGACCCTGGCGATTGGATCACTGCTCGCCGATTATCGGCATCCGCGAAGGCTGCCGCATTGTCGGCGACTACATTCTGAAAGTCGAGGATGTGCGCGCCGGCCGTTCGTTCGATGATGGCGTGGCGCGCGGCACTTATCAACTAGACGCGCACAGCCTGGACGACGACGCGCGCAACTACATCCTGCCCAAGGATCAACTAAAGGTGCCGCCCTATCAGATTCCCTACCGCAGTCTGATTGCGCGCGACGCGAAGAATCTCATGATGGCGGGCCGTTGTTTTTCGGCCGACCAATTGGCGCTGTCGTCGGCGCGCGTGGCGACGTCGGGATCGATGATGGGACAAGCAGCCGGCATCGCTGCGGCGTTGTGCGCGAGCAAGCGCGCGGACCCGCGGGCACTCGACGTGAGCGAAGTTCGCAAGATCGTCGAAGAGCGCGGCGCGCAACTAAAGTGTTA
>CAZDIZ010000318.1:0-1758 GCA_964505625.1 uncultured Solibacteraceae bacterium
TTGGAGAAGCAGAAGCGCACGATGTTCGCGCCGTCGCGCGGATCGGAGAAGAAGCTTGATCCCGGAACGGGCGCTACACCCACGTTTTCGATCATGTGCTTGGTGAAAGCGAGATCGTCGCCCATGCCGAAGCCCGAAATGTCGCACATGATGTAGTAAGCGCCGCGCGGACGATAGCAGCCAAACCCGGCGCGCTCCAACGCCGCCACCAGCATGTCGCGCCGCGCGGTGTAATCGCGCGACAGGTGCTCGTAGTATTCGCGGCCCACGCTCAACGCCGCGGCTCCGGCATGCTGCAGCGGCGCCGCCGCGCCCACAGTCAGAAAATCGTGCACCTTGCGGATGGAGCCGGTGATCGAAGGCGGAGCCATCACCCAACCCACTCTCCAGCCGGTCACCGAGTAAGTCTTGCTCATGCTGTTAACCAGCACCGTACGCTCGCGCATGCCTTCCAGCGTGGCGATGGGAATGTGCACGGCGCCGTCGTAAAGAATGTGCTCGTAGATTTCGTCGGTGATCGCCAACGCGTCGAATTCGCGGCACAGCGACGCGATCACACCGAGTTCCCCGGCATTGAACACCTTGCCGGTCGGATTGTTCGGCGAGTTCAAGATGATCGCCTTGGTGCGCGGCGAGAACGCACGACGCAGTTCGTCGGGATCGAACGTCCAGTCCGGCGCGCGCAAACGCACCACGCGGCTTTCCGCGCCCGCCAGCAACGCGTCCGGACGGTAGTTTTCGTAAAACGGCTCGAAGACGATCACTTCATCGCCCGGATCGGCAACCGCCAACAGCGACGCGATCATGCCTTCGGTGGCGCCGCAGCAAACCGTGATTTCAGTCTCCGGATCGTAGTCCAGCCCGTACCAGTCGCGATACTTGCGCGCGATGGCCTGACGCAGCGGCGGAGCGCCCCAGGTGATGGCGTACTGGTTCAGGTCGGCGTCAATGGCCTCCTGCGCGGCGAGCTTGATTTCGGCCGGCGCCGGAAAATCCGGAAACCCCTGCGCCAGATTGATGGCCTGGTGACGGATGGCCAACCGCGTCATCTCGCGGATGACCGATTCGGTGAAGTTGGCTGTGCGGCGGCTCTGGAATCGCGTAGTGTTCATTTCGTCGTTGGCGCTCGCGCGCCGCTTCAGATCACCCAATCCGGCACGCTCTGCTGGCTTTGTTCGGCCCACATCCGCACGACATCGGCGAACGTGGTGCGGTCGAGGATCTTGTTCACGGCGTCGTCGACCTGCCGCCACACACCGGCGAGCGGCGTCGCTTCGCTGCGCGTTCCCGCCCGCGCGCCCGCGCGCCGCGACCCTTCCACATAGCGCAGCACTTCGCCCACGGTGATGGATTCCGGCGCGCGCGCCAGCATGTACCCACCCTCGACGCCGCGCCGCGATTCGACGAATCCTCCCTGCTTCAGCGCGGCCAAAATCAACTCAAGGAACTTCTGCGGAATGTCCCGGCGCTTGGCGATATGGCTGATCTTGACCGGGCTGCCGGTGCAATTCACCGCGAGATCAAAGATAGCCTCCAGGGCGTATTCGCTTTTGACGGAAAGATTCATGACGGTAACAACGGGCGACTCGCGCCCCACGTAGAATAGCAAATCGCGCCCGCCGGGTCAGCGTCCCAACACGCTTTCGCAGGTCTGGCTGAACGCCGCATCGTGGCGCGGCGGAAACCAGCGGCTCTTCATCAGCGGGTCGCGATAGTAGGCGAGCTGCCGCGCCCGGAATTCGCGCAGCGTTTGTTCCA
>CAZDIZ010000318.1:1858-3038 GCA_964505625.1 uncultured Solibacteraceae bacterium
GAGTTCGACGCCTGGATCATGTTCAGCCACAACTCATCGGCCGAAGTGAGAAACGCGGTGCGATACACCGTCGAGAGCACGTCCGCCAGTCCCGGCGCGTCCACCCCGGACCCACCGGCCGTGCTGCGCCCCGTGCGCTTCAACGGATACACGCCGCCGGTCATGGCCGACATCGACAGCGACGATTCGTTGCTCGCCGCGTAAGCGTGCGTGAACTCGAGGCCCTGGTCCGCGAGTCCCGACACCACGCGCATCACCGGCCGCCCGCCCACCTTCTGACGGATGGCATCGGCGCGCAGGCTTTCAATCACGAAGACCAGGATGTTCGGCCGCTTGACGTCGCGCTGAATCCGGCCGGCGTAAGCGTTCAGGTCATAACGACGGTCGAGCCGCATAGGCCCCGCCGGCGCCGGTTCATGATGTGTGCCGAGCAGAGGCGCCCAGAGCAAGGTGACGCTCGGCAGCAGCTCGGACTCCACCGCGCCGTGTAGCTTGGCAAACTGCGAAAGCAACATCCATCTACCAGGAACGAGCCACGCCGCGGCGCGAGGCACCAGCGCGAACCCAACGCAGATCAGCGCCAAGGCCGACAGCCGCCGTGGACTCGAAGCGGGAGCCGCAAACAGCAGCAACACGCTGACGGCGAGCGCGCCTGCCGCCGCTCCACCCAGCAGCAGGAACTCGCGAGCGGTTAGCAACGGCAGAACGGCGGACGGAGCCGATAGCGCGGACAGCGCCAGACTGGGAACCACGAAATCCAATCGATGCGCGCGCAGATACCAGCTCACGGCAATCAGCAGCAACGCCACAAACAGCGCGAATCCCGAAACGCCCATCAGCAAGCGGCCGGTCCAGCGAAGCGCGGATGAGTTCGAACGCGCCAGCGTCTTCGCCGCCGAAAGCACCAGCGCGATCAACAGACACTCGGCGACGAGCACGATGACGCCCTGCGCAAACAGAGCCACGGTGCCGGAAGGCGCCTGAAAGACCCGCATGAGCCGCGGGTTCCACAAAGCCGTGGCCACCGCGCTCACGGCGCTGAAAACGGTGATGAGAAGAGCGGCGAAAGACCAAAGACGATCGGCGCCCCAACGGCGCACGGCGACCGAAGACACCACACCCAAAGGGCGGTCAGCGGCCCGCTGCGCGATGTCCGAGCATTCCATTATGGGATCTTTTG
>CAZDIZ010000319.1:0-3034 GCA_964505625.1 uncultured Solibacteraceae bacterium
ATCGCCGGCATGGTGCCGGCCATCCGCGCCGCCCGCATGGACCCGGTCGAAGCACTGCGCTACGAATAACACACCCAGCGGCGTACCGTTCGGCTACACTGAGGCTATTGACGATGTACAAGCCTCGCCTTATTCTCCTTCTGTTGTTCCTGGCGGCATGCTCGTCTCTGGCGGCCTGGAGCGATCCCAAGCAGGCCCGCAAGTCCGCGCAGCGCGCCTACGAAGCTGGGCTCAAATTCGAAGCCGCGGGGGAAGTCATGGAGGCCGAACGTGCCTTCACCAAGGCGCTCGAATTCGATGCCGATTACGGTCTGGCGTGGATGCACCGGGCCAAGGCCTATCTGGCTTCGCGCAAAAACAAAGAAGCACTTTCCGACCTCAACAACGCGTTGCGCCTGCTCGCGGAAAGCGGAGAGGCCTGGAAACTGCGCGGCGACGCCAATCTCGCCTTGAACAATCACTATCCGGCCATCGAAGACTACAACCGCGCCGAGACGCTCAAGTACTCCCACGCGTCGCTCTTCGTGGGCCGCGCCGCCGCCTACGCCGGCCTGGGCCGCATGACACAAGCTCTGGACGGTTACACGCTGGCCATCAAGATGCGCCTGGACGACCCCGAACCCTACCTGGGCCGCGGCAAAGTCCTGGCTTTCATGAACCGCTATCGCGACGCGGTGGACGATTACGACCGCGCCATCGCGCTGCGGCCCGCTTTCCGTGATGCCTACATGGGGCGCGGCGTGGCCTACGCCGAACTCGGCGACTTCGAGCGTGCAGTCAACGACCTCACACGCGCCATCGAACTGAAGCCGGACGACACAGAAGCCATGCTCACTCGCGCCACCGCCCTGCGCCGCTTGGGCCGTCACGCGCAAGCCATCGAGGATCTGAACGCGGTAATCAAAGCCAAGCCCGACATGCCGTTGCTCTATCTGATTCGCGCGGCCAGTTGGACCACGCTGGGCGATCACGCGAAGGCGCTCGCGGACCGCACCGAGGCGATCCGTCTGGACCCCAAGAACGCCGACGCGTACATCGCCCGCGGCGGCTCCTATCACGCCCTCGGCAAGCACATGGAAGCACTGGCGGACCGCGACCACGCCATCGAACTGAATCCCAAGTCGGCCGACGCCTGGTTCGCGCGCGGCCACGGACGTTTTCAGATGGGTGATTACGAAGGCGCCCGTACGGATCTGGAAGCCGGGTTGAAGCTGAAGCCCGGAGTCGAACAGGCCGAGCAACTGCTCAAGCAGGCACGGGAAGCGTTGGCGCCGCCGACGCCGCAGCCGGCCGTTGCCGCCGCACCTCCGCCGCCAACGCCGCAGCCTGCGGTTGCCGCAACACCTCCGCCGCCCCAGCCCGTGCCGGTGGCGACGGTAACGCACGCCGCGCCAGCGCCGCCTCGGCCGTCCAGCGTGCCCGTCCAGGCCGCTGCACCCGCGCCGCGCCCGCAGCCGCCAGCGCCGCCCGTCCGCAAACCGCCCGCCGGCAAGCCTTTGTTCGGCGTGCAGGTGGGCGCGTTCGCCGACCGCGCGCGAGCCGAACGCTTGCGAGCGATAATGCAGGAGAGCTTCGGTTCCGCGACCATCGTAGAAAAACCCGGCACGCCGACGTTGTGGCGCGTGTTAGTGGGCGGCGAGCCCACCCGCGCCAAAGCAGTGAGCCTAGCCAAACGCGTGCGGCAGGAGATCCCCGGAGCCGTCGTCGCCCCTCTCGGCGGCACCCCGGCGGACGAACGAGATACCAAGCCATAATTTCCCAAAAGGAGGCTGTTCCATGAAACTCGCGTTGTCCCTGTTCTGCGCGGTCACGATTTTGGCCACCGTGCCGTTCGCCGCCGCACAAACCGCACCGTCGGCCGGGAAGATTCTCGACCAAGAGGTGACCATGCTCGAGCGGGAGATGGTGCCGCTCGCCGAAGCCATGCCCGCCGACAAGTTCGACTTCGCACCCACCAACGGCGAATTCAAGGGCGTGCGCACGTTCGCGCAGCAGATCACCCACACCGCGGCCGTGATGTATATGACCTCGGCGGCCATCCTGCTTGAAAAGAACCCCAGCGAACCGGGACCCAACGAAAACGGTCCGGCGGGACTCAAAACCAAGGAAGCCGTGATTGGTTATCTGAAAGCGGCCTTGGCCTACGCGCACAAGGCAGCAACATCGATCACCAACGAGAACGTCACCGAGTTGGTCCCGTCGGCTTTCGGCAAGGGCAAAGCGCCGAAGCTCGCGATGGCGAACGTCACCATTTGGCACAGCTTTGACCACTATGGCCAGATGGTGGTGTATGCGCGAATGAACGGTATCGTTCCGCCGGCCAGCCGCCGATAGCAGGCGGCTCCGGCGGCTCTTACATAATCGGGAACGGCCCGCCGTTAGTCACGCGCAACTCGCGGCCGTCCCTGTGTTCGGCGCGTACTCGCACATGCACGGCGCGTACTGGATCCGGCAAGTATAGATTGAAATCCACGTCCTGGCCGGGCGTGAGAACGTCATCGGGATAGTCGTGCCGGCGCGTGGTAATCACGGCGTCATCGGTAGCCAGGAAGTCGAAAAAGAGCGTGAAACGCTCCAACGTTTTCGATCCGCCGATGCGCACGCGGCCGTCCACGGTCACGCGACCCTCGGTGCGTTGACACCGAATCTCCGTCACCTGCACGTCGGGCGTCTTCGGTTGTTTTGGTTTCTTATCCGCCGCGCACAGCAACGATGCAATTGCCAGTAGAATGGATAGGCCGCTTCTCATTCGAAATTAGTTTAGCAAGGAGTGATAGTCATGATCACAAGACGCGGTTACCTGCTCGGTTCAGCCGCCGCTGCCGCGGCCGGCGCCAGCGGGGCTGCGGCTGTCCGCCCCGTGGTCATCTCCAGCGCCAACGGGTTGCGCGCCTGCAAGCGCGCCATGGAAATGCTGCGCACGGGAGCCGACACTCTCGACGCCGCCATCGCCGGCGTGAACATTAACGAAGATGACCCCGAGGATTCCACCGTCGGCTACGGCGGCCTGCCCAACGAAGACGGCGTCGTCGAA
>CAZDIZ010000320.1:0-3026 GCA_964505625.1 uncultured Solibacteraceae bacterium
GCGCGTGGAAGACAGCCCACTCGGCAACCGTCTTGCCCGCGACAGTCTCGTGCAGGAATGCGTTGTCGCCCGTGTGCACGGTGTAGAAGTAGATCAGGTGGATGATCTTCTCCTGGTTCACCGGATAGTGCGGCCCGTCGCCCGCCCCCGAGATCGGATCGAAGAGAAAGTGGCGCGTGAGATCGATGGAAAGGAATTGCCTGATGTGCGCTTTGGCCGCCGCCGCATCGTAGAGCGGGAAGATCTCCCATGGCTCACCGAAGTTCCACAGATAGTTACCGAGACACCCGCCCAGCACTGCACCGGTTGAATAGTACGGTTTCAAGACGAACTCGGGCACGTCCCAACGGTTCAGGATGAAGTGCACGAGCGAACGGTTGTAGAACTTCACCAGGCGAGCGTTCGAGGATTCAAGTCGCGGAAGCTTGTCGAACAGTTCCTTCCAACGTCGCGCAAGCACTTCGCGAGCGCGGCCGATCTCGGTGCCGGCGTTCGCCGACATGGCGGCGGATTCGCGCATGGCCTCGTCGCGCGGCCCCACCGCGACCGCCACGTGCCACGCGCGATGTACACCGGGCGCAAGCGCCACGCTTCCGGCCCAATGCGACGACCAGGGCTCCCACTTGAGCCCGGCGAGATCCGAAGCAAGCGCGATGGCACCGGCGTCGTTCGCGAGCAGCACTTGAGACTCCACACTCTCGGCGCGCGTCTTCCGCTTCTCCGTCGCGGGCCGCGCGAAGCCCCAGAAACGCACATTATCCAGACTGCCGCTCGCCTCAATCTGAATGGGAATGGTGATAGCGCTCTTGGTGAGGTTGGAAAGGCTAACGCGCAGGATCAGTCCTCGGCGGCCGTCGGCGAGCACGGTATCGCTTGCCACGCGCACACCGCGTATCGTACCGGCGCGGCGCACTTCCGATGGATACCAGCGATAGTCCGTCGACACGACACGTTCGCCGAACAGACGCACGTTCAAGGAGAAGTTCGAACTCGCGAACGGAGGCGCGAACAGGCCACACACCGCGAGCGCGCCACGATAGGGCACGCCAACGCTCGCGCGCCCGTTCACCACACCGAAGTGGCTCTCGTCCATGATGTTCACCGCGCCGTCGAGCGCGATCTCTTCGATGCCCGGCGCTGCCAGGGCGCAGACCACACACACTGCGAGTGTCATCACGATGCGGTGAATCATGTCATTCCTCGGGTTGTTGTTGCGACAGGCAATGCAGCGTGCCGAAGCCCAACACCAGATCTACGGCGTGTATGCCGACCACCGGCCGGTCGCGGAACAACTCACCCAGAATGCCCAGCGCCACGCGATCGTTCGGATCATTGAACGTTGGAACAATCACGGCCGCATTCGAGATGTAAAAATTCGCGTAGCTCGCCGGCAACCGCTCGCCGTCGAAGTAGAGCGGACCGGGCATGGGCAGCTTTACCACCTCGGGCCGCGAGCCATCCTCCAAACGCAGGTCCCCGATGCGGTCCCAATTTTCTTCGAGCGCGTGGTAGTTGATGTCGTACGGATTGTCTTCGCGAATCAGCACCACGGTTTTCGGATCGACGAAGCGGCAGATGTCGTCCACGTGGCCGTGCGTATCGTCGCCCACCACACCGCCCGCAAGCCAGAAGACGTTGGTGACACCGAGATACTTCTTCAGCGTGGCTTCGAATTCCGCGCGCCCCACACCCGGGTTGCGCACCTGCGTTTTCGGATCGAGATAGCACTCTTCGGTGGTGAGCAGCGTGCCGCGCCCGTTCACGTCGATGCCGCCGCCTTCGAGCACAAACGGCCGCCCGTCGCATTCGGCTTCGAACAGAGTCTTGCCAAGATACTTCGCCGCGGTTTCCGGCACGCGGCGATCCTTCGACCAATCTTTGTACTTGGCCCAGGCGTTGAAATGAAAGTGCACGATGGCGGTTTCCGACGTGCGTTTGCGCGGCCTGCGCACGAAGACCGGTCCGCTGTCGCGCGTCCAACCGCGATTGGTGGGATGCACGATGAATTCGACGGACTTGGTGCCGGCGCCCGCGCGCTCCAGATAGCGCCGCGCCAATTTCTCTTCCGCGCGCGAATTCACCAGCATCCGCACCGTCTCGCCCGGCGCGATCTTGCGCACCATCTCTCCATACACCCAGCGGATGGTGTCGAGCTTGTCGGGCCAATCGGTCGGATTATGTGGCCAGCCAAGCCAGGTTGCTTCGTGCGGCTCCCATTCGGCCGGCATCGAAAATCCGAGTGCGGCCGGGGTGCGACTGGTTCGTTCGCGTGGTTCTGCCATAATCGTATTTTGAACCATGGCGAAACACGAAAAGACAAACCGTCGCTACCGTGAGGACCTGTCCGAAGTTCCGGACTGGCTCAAAAAGAAGAAATGTCCCCATCGGGACAAGATCCTCTCCGGCAAACGCATCCTTCCGAAAAACCTTTCGGGCAAGGAAAAGTTGGCCGACGTGGTGGACAACGCGTTCCTGGCTTACAACTCGGCGCGCCTGCGGGAAGGCTGCCGCTTGTTCACCGAGAAGATGCTCGCGCAGAATGTGACCATCGGCATGTCGCTGGCCGGCGCGCTCACACCCGCGGGGTTGGGTTGCAGCTCGGTGGTGCCGCTCATCAAGGCGGGCTTCGTGGATTGGATTGTTGCCACCGGCGCCAATCTTTATCACGATCTGCACTTCGCGTTGAACTATCCGGTGCGCGTGGGCAGCTTCACCATGGACGACACGATGCTGCGCAACAACGACATCGTGCGCATCTACGACGTCCTGCTCGGCTACAGCGATTGCCTGATGGCCACCGACGAAATTCTGCGCGAGATTCTGATTCAGCCCGAATTTCAGAAAGAGATGGGCACGGCCGAACTGCACTACCTGATCGGCAAGTACGCCGCCGAATGGGAACGCAAAGCGGGCGTGAAGGACGTGAGCGTGCTCGCGGCCGCCTATCGCGCCGGTGTGCCGTGCTACACGTCGTCACCCGGCGATTCCACCATCGGCATGAACGTGGCCGGCGTGGAACTGCGCGG
>CAZDIZ010000321.1:0-3020 GCA_964505625.1 uncultured Solibacteraceae bacterium
CGTCATACCCTTCTATAAGTTGCGCTATCCTTAGAATTACGTTCGTGATAGCGGCATTATATGCCGCTCTTAGGAGGAACCAACCGTATGAGGCGAATCTGGTGGTTGTTGCCAGCGCTGTTGCTGGTATTCACCACTTACCTCTATCCGCAAGGTCTGACCACCCCGGCCGCCAAGGAAGACTGGGAAGAGATTAACTTCGAGTTCAACTCCTCGGTCTTGGTGGACGGGTACCCGAGCCTGCTTCGCTTAGCGGGACTGCTACAGAAGCACCCAGACTACCGGGTCAAAGTCGAAGGCCATACCGACATCGTTGGCTCGGACAAGTACAATCAGAAGCTCGCCGTTACGCGTTCAGAAACCGTCAGGAGTTTCCTGTTGAAGTACGGCGCGCAGCCCGGCCAAGTCGAAGTAGTAGGCCGCGGCAAGAAACTCCCCAAGGTCGATAACAAGACCAAAGAAGGGCGCTTCATGAACCGCCGCGTCGTGCTGACGCTCTCCGATGCGCAAGGCAACGTGGTGAGCGACGGCGGCGTGGGCGATGCGATCAAAGCGCTCAGCGAAATCGCCAAGAAGCAGGAAGACTGCTGCAACGCGATCCTGAAGAAACTCGACAAGCTCGATGAGATCCTGGCGCTGCTGCGCGATCTCAAGGGCGAAAACGACCGTCTCAAGCGCGACGTCGCCGACCTGAAGGCCGGCCAGACCGGCTTGAAGAACAACGTCGACCAGATGGCGGCGGCGCCGAAGGTGGAAGTGCCTAAGGTGGCCGAAATCGTCAAGGCGGTTGAGGAAGCCCGTCCCAAGACGCAAAAGTTCTCCGTGCTCGGCCTGAACGTCGGCCCCGACATGACCGGCAACGTAACATTTACCGGCAAGGGCCGCTTCTTCGCCCCGTTCAACTCCTCGCAGGCAGTGCAGATCGAAGGCGAGTATCTGTACTATCGCGACCGTCAGGAAGGCCAGTTCGACTTCGGTCTGGTGAACCGCTACCGCAACGTGCAGGCGGGCTTGTTCTCAAGCTTCAAGCACGTCAGCATGCGCGACATGCAGCAGGGCGGCACGCTGGGCCAGGCGGCCATGACGTTCGATTACCTGTTCCGCCGCGGCCGTATCGGCTTATTCGGCACCAAGGGCTTCCTGAACGAAGCCGTGGTCAACCGCGCGTACACGACGGCCAGCCGCAACATCCTCGAAGAGACCTACCTGAAGGTTGTCGACCAACTCGGCGGCAGCACGCAGATCGGTCTGTGGAAGGACTCCTATGTGGAAGGCAACCTGGGCGCGATGTTCCGCCATGGCGGCAGCAACCGTCCGGGCGGCATGGTGCGCCTGGTGCAGCCGCTGAACAATCGCGTGGCCTTCACGCTGGAAGCCGGGTTGAACGAGACCTTGATCGGCTCGAACGACAGCGGCCGCGTGGTGGCGGGCGTGCAGTTCGGCAACTTCGGCCGGCCCAAGGAATTCCGCGACATGAAGCAGCCGGTTCCGGTGGACATCCCGCGTTTGCGCTACGAGATGTTGACGCGCCGCGTACGCACGGGCAACGATCCGCCGGTGGCTGACGCGGGCGCTGACCAGATTGGCGCGAGCGCCGGAACCATCACGCTGGACGGTTCGGCATCGTACGATCCGGATGGCGACGAAATCACCTTTAATTGGGCCCAGATCGGCGGCCAGACCGTTTCCATCACAGGTGTGAATTCGGCGAAGGCTACCTTCTCGGCCGCGGCGGGCCAGACCTACCAGTTCCGCCTGACGGTGAAAGATACCCAGGGCGCCAAGAGCGTGGCTCGCGTTACGGTTACCACGCAAGCGGCGCCGACCGTGAAGATCGTGCGCTTCGAGGCGACGCCCAGCACGGTGAAGGCCGGTCAATCGGTCAACATCGTTTGGGAAGTGCAGGACGCCGACGAAGTTACCATCAGCGGTATCGGTAAGGTGGACGCACGTGCCGGCACTTCGACGGTGACCGTGGACACCACTACGGTCTATCAGTTGACCGCGAAGAACAAGAACAGCGAGCAGAACAAGACCCTGACGGTGACCGTCGACCGGCCCGATGCGCGCATCCTGCGCTTCAGCGCCACGCCGGCCAACATCGGCAGAGGTGAAGCTTCGACGCTGGCTTGGGAAACCGAGAACGCCGACACGGTCGAGATCAGCGGCATTGGTACGGTGCAGAAGAGCGGCACCGCTCCGGTGACGCCCACCGACTCGACTACTTACACGATCACGGCCCGCAACCGTTACGGTCAGGTGACCGCGACGGCGGCGGTGACCGTCGGCCCGGCGCAGGCTCCGCGCATCATCCGGTTCGCGGCGACGCCGGTCGAGATCCTGCCCACCGAGCAGGCCTCGCTGATCTGGCAGGTGGAGAACGCCACCGAAGTCACCATCAGCGGGATCGGCAAGGTGGAATCGACAGGCACCTCGACGGTGAGCCCGAAGGAGAACACCTCTTACACGATTACGGCGAAGAACTCGCTCGGTGAAGTATCGGCCGTGGCGACGGTCGGCGTGATCGAACCCGTGAAGATCCTGGACTTCGTGGCCAGCCCGTCTACGGCTGCCAAGGCCGGTGATCCGGTGCAACTCACCTGGTCGACAACTAACGCGACCGAGGTGATCATCACTGGCGTCGGTCCGGTAGCGGCCAACGGCTCGGTCACGGTGAACCCGGCGAGCGACGTGAGTTACTCGCTGATCGCTTACGGCAAGCGTACGCAAGCGACGGCGCTGGTGATCGTCCGCGTGGGATCGTCCACCGGAGTCAACCGGCCGCCGGTTGCCGACGCGGGTCCGAACCAGACCACCACGCAATCGCAGATCGCGCTCAACGGCACCGGATCGTATGATCCGGACGGCGACACGATCACTTACTCCTGGCGCGTAGCGGGCTCGAAGCCCGCCGAGATCACCGGAGGAACGACAGCCACCCCGACCGTGCGGTTCCAACAAGGTTGGGGCGACTACATCTTCGAACTAACGGTGACCGACAGCAAGGGAGCGAGAAGTAC
>CAZDIZ010000322.1:0-2922 GCA_964505625.1 uncultured Solibacteraceae bacterium
GCGTTGCGCCGCACGGTGAAGGTTATGTTGAATTGGCCGGTATTGTGGAACTCACCGGCAAATGTGCAATCGTTGATGCCGAAGTAGAGCAGACCCTGTTTGCCGGAAAAGGTGCTGTTGGGTCCAACGTAGAACTTCTCGCCGTTGACCTCGGCGATGAGAGCGGCATGCCCAGCGTCCATTATGGGATCGTCGCAGGCGTTGCAGTCTTCCGGCCAATCGGGCGCATACGAGCCGCGCGCCCATCCCGCCGGGCCGGTACCCGATTGCGCTTTGCCGGCGCTGAAGTAGACGCGGCCGCCGCCCGTAACGGTGACGCTATCGTTGGGACCGAGCGTCACCCCCGCGCTGGTCAGGGCCCGGTTTCCAGCAATGACCATGATCCGCTGAACATCTTGGCCTTTGCGGGGTGCGCCTTGCCAGGCGAAGAGAATGGTTCCAGCGGCCGCCAAAAGGAGAGCCGCCAGGGGAAAGAGCAGGTACTTGCGCATAGTCCCCTCCAGCCCGGTATTCTACACGTTTTCGCACGTATTGTCCTTTGCTATGCTGTGTGGGGCAGGCGCCTTCCATGCCAATCAACAGAGAGAGCAGCGCGGTAAGGCTAACGATAGTCGTGCCTTGCTACAACGAAGAAGCGGTCGTTGACGAGTGCGCGAAGCGGCTGAAGGCGTGTCTGGCCGCGCTCGTCGAAGCGGGCAAGGCGTCGCCGGAGAGCCGTATTCTTTTTGTTGACGACGGAAGCACGGACCGAACCTGGGAGATGCTTGAATCGCTCTGTACGAGCGACAAGTTATTTTCCGCGCTAAGCCTCTCACGCAACTTCGGGCATCAAGCCGCTCTGCTGGCTGGGCTGCATCACGCAACGGGTGACGCTATTATCAGCATCGACGCCGATTTGCAGGACGACATCGGAGCCATCGAGAAAATGGTGGACCACTACCGCGCCGGGTACGACGTGGTCTACGGAGTGCGCCGCGAGCGAAAACGGGACACAGCATTCAAGCGCCTGACAGCGCTAGCCTTCTACCGCCTGATGAACCTGCTGGGAGCGCGAACCGTCCACAACCACGCCGATTTCAGGCTAATGAGCCGTCAAGCGTTGGACGCGCTGCGCGATTTCCGCGAGACAAACCTGTTCCTACGCGGAATCGTGCCGCTAATCGGCTTCCCAACAACGCAAGTCTTCTACGACAGAACCGAGCGGCTGGCGGGCGAAACAAAGTACCCCTTCCGAAAGATGTTCGCGCTAAGCATAGCGGCCATCACAAGTTTTTCCACCGTGCCGCTGCGCCTGATCACAGCAACCGCGCTAGGCGGCTTCGTGGTGCTAATCGGAATCACAATCTGGGCACTATGGATTCGCCTGTTCACGACGCGAGGGCTACCCGGCTGGGCCTCGGTCATCCTGCCGATGCTATTCATCGGAAGTCTGAACATGCTGGCGCTAGGAGTGCTAGGCGAATACGTGGCGAGGATCTTCGACGAAACAAAGGCGAGACCCCGCTACTTTATCAAGGAAACAAGAAACGTGACGCGCACGGAGCCAACCGCCTGACTCCTGTCTACTGTCTCCTGCCTCCTGTCTCCTTCAGTAATTTTTCTGTCGCTCGAGGCGCGCCCGTTGCGCGCGCCCCATCGCTTTGGCGCCCGCGAGCGATGGATCGGCCTCGGCCAATTCGTCCAGATTGTCCAGGACTTTCTTGATCGCCGTGCAAACGTCGCGAACGTCAGCTTCGTCGCCGATCAGCAGGAGCTGCGGCAGCCAGACAGCTTCTTCGTAGGCCGCGCGCTCGGCCACCGGGCAGTGGACCATGTCGTAGTGCACAGTCTCTTCGCGGCCCAGGCGCAGTTGCGGTGAATTGTCCGGCGTGGCGTAGAACAGATCGCTCTTGTAGACCGGTTCGTAGAAGCGCCCGTCGCAGGGAATGCCTTCTTTTTCCAGCGCGGCAACAAACAGATCGCGATGCACGCGTTTCTCCAGCGGGCGGTACTGGAAGACGTAGTTGTAAAGCGTATTACGCGTGATGGACGGCTGCTTGGGAAGCGCACGAACGCCCTTATAGGTGCAAAGCGCTTCGGTGAGCAGCGTGGCGTGACGCGCGCGCAGCGCGGCCAACTCCGGTAGCATATCGAGCTGTCCTATCAGCAGCGCGGCCTGCAATTCGGTCATGCGATAGTTCGAACCAAGCATGCGGCGCCCGTACTGATCGGTCAAGCTGGCGCGCCCGCAGTTCACCACGCTCTGCATGGCTTCGTAATAGCCCAGGTCGGAGGTGAGCACCAACCCGCCCTCGCCCGCCGTCATGAGCTTGCTTTCCTGGAAGCTGAAGCAGCCGATGTCGCCCATCGACCCCGCGCCGCGGCCCTTGTACTGCCCGCCGTGCGCGTGCGCGCAGTCTTCGATGATCTTCAACTTGTGCTTGTTCGCCAGTTCGATGAGCGGGTCCATGTCGGCGAAGCGCATGGCCAAGTGCACGGGAATGATGGCCGTGGTGCGCCGGGTGATGGCCCTGCGTACGGCGTCCACGTCCAGGCAGTAGGTGTCCGGATCGACGTCGGCGAACACCGGCACGCCGCCCGCGAACAGCACCGCCGTGGCCGTGCCGTCCCAAGTGTAGGCGGGAACAATCACCTCATCGCCGAACTTGATGCCGGCGGCCTGCAACGCTACCACCAGCGCGATGGTGCCGTTGGTCAGACACAATCCATAACGCGCGCCATGCATTTCGGCAAAACGTTCCGCAAATTCGCCCGAGTATTTCGAAGGCACGGGAAACCCGCCCCAGTGACGGCTTTCCAATACTTCCCGCAAACGCTCGGCGTCGGCCGGCAGATAGCGCGGCCAGGGACTAAACGGCTTGGTACGAACGGGATGGCCTCCCAGAATCGCCAGTCTGCTCATACTGCCACTCTAACAGGTTG
>CAZDIZ010000323.1:0-2858 GCA_964505625.1 uncultured Solibacteraceae bacterium
TAGTTACGGATTGGGGCACTGATCGTCCGGCCGCGCTCCGGCCGCTGCGGTTTTCCAGCCGGCGTTGCGCGGTAGCCAGACGGTGTTGACCCAGGCATCTTCCCGCATCCAGCTTTCCAGCTCCTTCAGCGTCTGCGCGGCGCGCGGTGACGAGCGCACGTTTTCAATGGCCTTCTTCACCTGCCACGCGCGGCAGCGCCGCACGAGTGGAGGAGCTTCCTTCTCGTCCGCGGGTTCGCAGGAGTAGACACGATTAGGACCGATGCTCCAGTTGAAGCCGCCTTCTCCGACTTCCCAACTCGATGCTTCCAGTTCGCGCAACGATGTGATCACCGGCGTGATGTAAGTAACGCGGACTCTCGACGGGCGCTTGAGCTGTTCGACGTGGATCATCTCGTGACCGATGGCGGAAACCAGGCCCGCCGGCGAGATCAGCAGCGCGTCCGGTGAGACCACCAGGCTGGGACGCGAACCGGAAGCCGGCGGAACGACCTTGGCGTAGTCGTCGCCACCGGCGACGTTGCCGATACGGACGTCAAAATCCGTGTGCCGGTGGGGCCGATAGAACGTATCGACGATTTGGTTGACCAGCGCCAATCGCGCCGGCCCGCCGCCCACCAAGCCCAAACCGAACACAGCCTGGTTGTACAGCCGCTTGAAAGTGTTGTCGGCCAGCGGCGCGCAGTTCTTGCCGGTGACCATGCACCCGCTGCAAGTCAGCTTCTTACGGCATTCCTGCATGCAGTTGCCGGGCCGGTCGAAGTACTTGTTGTCGCAGGTGCACAGAACGCCCTGGGCATGCGCAACTCCCGTCCCCAGTAGCAAACAGGCAATCCAAGTGGCGCAACCAACCGCGAGCCGATGTCGAAACGATAGCCTCACGCGAGATCTCCTGCTGCGCCATCATACAATGAACCACTGGCCGCGCGCGCTTCGCGCGGAGGGCCTGACTGTACTTAGCGCCGCGAGTTGGCATATGCTGAAGCGCGAGGTGACCGAGATGCACAGCCGCATGCGCCGCCGCGCTTTTCTGAAGCACTCCGCCTTGGCCGGACTCGGCCTTCCGCTCGCCGCCGGGCAACAGGATACCGAAGCGTTTCGCCGTATTAGCGACACGGTCGCGCACGGCAAGATACAGCCGTGGTTTCCCAAAGCTGGGCTCGGCTTGTTGCTGCCCTGGGGCCCGTGCAGTGTAGGTGAAATCGAAGGCGGGTGGGGCCTGTTCCGCGACATGGAGCCGCCCAACAAGTACTGGCCGGTGGAGAAGTACATTGCCCTGGCCGGCAAGTTCAACCCGAGCAATTACGATCCGAGTAAATGGATGGATGCGGCGGCGCGGGCCGGTTTTAGGTACGCCGCGTTTTTGTTGCGCCATCACGACGGCTACGCGATGTGGCCCACCGAGTACGGCGACTTCGGGACCAAGCAGCACATGCACGGGCGCGACCTGGTGCGGCCGTTTGTCGAAGCTTGCCGCCGCAGCGGGCTCAAGGTCGGCCTTAGCTACTCGCCGACCGACTGGCTGTTCAACCCCAAGGGCTGGCCCTGGCGCGGCTTTCCACTTCGCGACCGGGAGTTCCTTCACCGACGCCCCGAACGTGTCCTGGGTACTCCGCGCTACGCCGACATGCCCATCGCGCAAATGCAGAAGTACTTCGACCAGCTCTTTGCCGTCATCAAGGGGCAGATGGGCGAAGTGCTGACGCGCTACGGCAAGATCGATCTGATGTGGTGGGACGGCTACGATTGGCCGGTGGGCATCGACCACCGCGGCCAGGAGTTGGAGGATTACGTCCGCAAGCTACAGCCTGAGATTGTCTTGAACGACCGCAACATGCTCTGGGACAAGGGGCGCACGCTCGGCGACTACAATACGTCGTTCGAGAACCGCAGTCCCTCCAAACGCCCACCGGGAATCTGGGAACAGTGCGAAGCCGTCTGCGGCACCTGGAGTTATCAAGGGGAGCGTCCCTGCAAATCCGCCGCGTATCTGATTGAGCGGTTGGCGCGCAATCGTGCCTGGGGCGGCAACTACGTAGTGAGCTTCGGGCCGCGGCCCGACGGAACCATGCGGCCGGTCTATTACGAAATCTGTAATCAGATGGCGGGCTGGATGAAGCACAGCGGCGTATCGGTGTTCGACGTCGAAGCCGGCCCTTACCCCGAGCGTAGCGACGTGCCAGTCACAATCAAAGGCGGCACCTGGTATTTGCATTTTCTGTCGCCGAGCCAGCGCAGTGCGACGCTTCAGGGAGTGAAACCGCCAACGGGCGCGCGCTTGCTTCGCACCGGCCAAAGCGCAAAGTGGAAAGCCGACGGCACGCGTGTGGTGCTGACGCTGCCGGATAATCAACCAACGGAACTGGACGAAGTCGTGGCCGTCACCGGCGTTTGATCGCGCGACGATTCCAACAAGGAGCAACCTCATGGAGACTCAAAACT
This sequence comes from uncultured Solibacteraceae bacterium, assembly GCA_964505625.1. Taxonomy (GTDB): domain Bacteria; phylum Acidobacteriota; class Terriglobia; order Bryobacterales; family Bryobacteraceae; genus JAJFUV01. The sequence continues at coordinate 2,443 of CAZDIZ010000323.1, forward strand.
ATTCCAATCACGTAAAGCGCGTGCCTCTGTATCTCGCGCTGGCGCTCGTGCTGCTGGCTACACTGGGCGGGGCGATCGTGAACCTGTGCAAGTCCTGGGGCGACCACGCGCGCATCTACAGCGCGTCGCTGATCGTGGTGCTGACCATCACGGTTCTGTTCGCGTCGTACTTCGCGCGCGTGTTTGCGCTGAAGGCGCAGGATCGGGCCATACGCGCCGAAGAGAACCTGCGTCACTTCGTGTTGACGGGCAAACTGCTCGACCCGCGGCTCACCATCCGGCAAATCATCGGTCTGCGCTTCGCCGGCGACGACGAATTCGTCGAACTGGCGCAGCGCGCGGCGGGCGAAAATCTGTCCGAAGACGATATCAAGAAAGCGGTGAAGAACTGGCGGGCTGATTACTACCGGGTGTAA
>CAZDIZ010000324.1:0-2808 GCA_964505625.1 uncultured Solibacteraceae bacterium
ATCGGCGGCGGCGTCATCGGTCTGGCTCTGGCTCACAAGCTGACGCTGGCCTATCCCGGCGCGCGCGTCGTCGTCTTCGAGAAAGAAGCCGAAGTCTGCCGTCACCAGAGCGGCCACAACAGCGGCGTGCTGCATTCCGGCCTTTACTACAAACCCGGCTCGTTGAAGGCCAAACTGGCGGTGAGCGGCATCCGCCAGATGAAGGACTTCTGCCAGGAGCACGGAGTGCCGCACGAGGAATGCGGCAAGCTGGTGGTGGCGTGTTCCGAAGACGAGTTGCCGCGTCTGCGCGATCTGCTGGACCGCGGCACGAAGAACGGTTTGCAGGGCCTGCGCTGGCTGGGCCCCGAGGAGACGCGCGAAATCGAGCCGCACGTGGCCGGAATCGCTTCGGTGCGTGTGCCGCAAGAGGGCATCGTCGATTACGAACAGGTCTGCAAGGCGCTGCAACGCCTGATCGAAGCCGCGGGCGGCGCCGTGTTCACCTCATCGCCCGTCGCCGCGCTCAAACAGGATGGCGCGGGATGGCGTGTGTGCGCGGGTGAGCGTGAAGAGCGTGCCGACTTCCTGTTCAACTGCGCCGGCCTGCACTGCGACCGCGTGCTCGCCATGGCGGGCGAAAAGCGCCGCACGCGCATCGTCCCCTTCCGCGGCGAATACTACATGTTGAACGAGGAAGGCCGCAAGCTGGTACAGCATCTGATCTATCCGGTCCCCGATCCGCGCTTCCCGTTTCTGGGTGTGCACTTCACGCGCATGATCCGGGGCGGCGTCGAAGCCGGTCCCAACGCCGTGCTGGCGCTGGCGCGCGAAGGCTACCGCAAAACCGACGTACGACTGGCCGACCTGGCCGACGTACTCACCTTCATAGGATTCTGGCGCTTCCTGGTTCGCTACCCGTCGATGTGTACCTATGAGTTCTACCGCTCGCTGAGCATGTCCGAGTTCTGCCGCTCGCTACAGCGACTGGTGCCCGAAGTCCAGAAGCGCCACCTAAGCCCCGGCGGAGCAGGCATCCGAGCCCAAGCGCTCACGCCCGAAGGAATACCGGTGCAAGACTTCGAATTCGTGCTGCGCCCAAACGCCCTACACCTAATCAACGCCCCCAGCCCCGGAGCCACCGCCGCACTGGCGATTGCGGACTACCTGATCGAGCAAATCGAGCAATGAATTTGTCCGGCTCTGCGGCGCTCTTTCGGGAGAGTGCCGCTTCGATGATACCTACTTATGTGCTCATACGCCCTTGTAGTTGAGCACCGGCCGAAGGGTGCGCGTCACTTTCACCAGTTCTTTTTGAGCCCGTAAGACAGCGCGGATATCTTTATATGCGGACGGGGCTTCGTCACGGAGTCTCTCACTGATACGGAAGTCATACCAGACTCCCGCCATCTGCCGGCGGAGTTCGCGTTCGGTCACTTTGCCCCGGGCCGCTGTCCGGCTTAACGCCCGGCCCGCACCATGGGCACTCGAACACAAGGCCGCCTCGTGTCCGCGTCCTTCCACGTGAAAACTGGGGCTTCCCATCGATCCGGGCAGTACTCCGCTTTCACCGAGTCTGGCTGACATAGCACCTTTTCTGTGTACCCAAAGATCGCATTCACCGTGATGTTCGAACGATACGTGATTGTGGTCGGTTGTGATGACCGTGTCCCAGCACAGGTGCGCGCCCAGCACCGTTCCCAGTACCCGTCCGACCTCCTCTGCTATCGCTCTCCGGGATGCATCGGCAAAGCGCCGGGCATAGGAGGCATCGTGAAGATAGTCTGTGGCCGCACTGCATTTGGCGTCGAAAGCGCGAAGCCGGTTGTCCACGGGTTGCGCGCGTGCTAGGTGATGATCGCGTATTGCCTGGCCGAGTGCACGTGACCCGCTGTGCACCATCAGCCATAACCGGCCATCCTCGTCCGCCTGAAGTTCAATGAAATGGTTCCCGCTACCAAGCGTCGCGAATTCGATCGCGCCTTGATTCCTGCGGACGGACTCCAGATTCGGATGACTCAACGCGTCGGCCGCCAACTCCGGAGGCTGAGGGATGACCGAGGCACGATTGCGCCGGCGAGCCGGTACGGCCCGCCGGAGATCGTTCAACACCTCGCCGGCAATCCTCGAATTATCTAGAGCGGCAGCCTCGACGTCCAGACCGACAGCCAGCATGCCGCAACCAATATCACCTCCAACCGCCTGAGGGTAGATCAGAGACAATGTGGCGACAGCAACGCCGATGCACACATCGGCGGACAGATGCACGTCGGGCATGACCGCTATCTGCTGAACATCTGAGGCGCGCCGGAGGCGTTCAATCGCCTCCGACACGTCATGATCCAGCGGCCCAGCCAGCCACGTCCGAATGGGCGCGATTGATGAACTATTCATCGCTGCCTCCCTCCGGAAGCACCGGGATAAAGAACAACTCCGGCGCTCGCTTCCGAGTGATTGCCATCGCTACCTCGGTACGGAGACGCGGGGTATCACGCTGGAGAGCGGCCATCGAACCTGCAACAGGCCGCCCCTCCGGAATAACTACGTGCACCAGAAGCCGCCCGCAATCCGGGGCCGGAGAAACTTCCTCCACGAACAGACTGCTGATGTCTTCGCTTGCACTTCGGCCTTCAAACGCCAGGTTTAAGGCTCGCTGCACCTGCCGGCAAAACTGCTGGGCCTTTCGCTGTGCCTGTCGTTCAGATGATAAGTGTTGGAATTCGCCGCCGGTCAGTGCCTCAGCGAAATCCGGATCTTCGATCAATAAGGGTTCTTTAAATCGACGTTTGTGGTGCTTCAAGACAAAACTCCCTATCGCGCGTACGCGCA
>CAZDIZ010000325.1:0-2746 GCA_964505625.1 uncultured Solibacteraceae bacterium
GTTCTGTTGCGGCCGTTGCCGTTTGCCGAGCCCGAGCGTTTGGTGATGTTGTGGGAGCGGTGGGACCGGCCGGGGCAAGAAAAGAACATCGTATCGTCTGGCAATTTCTTCGATTGGAAACAGCTCAACTCATCTTTCGAACAGATGGCGGCGATGGGAGGCGGATCGAGGCAGCTCGCCATGCGGGCCGGTGATGCTGAGCCGCTCAGCACGCGGAGCACTTCCGTATCGGACGGTTTCTTCGCAACGCTCGGTGTGCATCCCCTTCTAGGCCGCACGTTCCTTCCGGAGGAAGTGACGCACCCTGGCCATAACGTTGTCGTAATTGGTCACAGGCTCTGGCAGCGGCTGGGCGGCGGCGTGCGAGTGCTCGGAGAGCGGCTCGTGATCGGCCGCGAGGTGTACACCGTTGTGGGTGTCATGCCGCGTGGATTTGCGTTTCCAGACGAATGCCAGCTCTGGTTTCCGTTGCCAAGTGACCGCATGGGGTGGGACCGTAACAACCACAACTGGCGGGTAATCGGCAGACTCAGATCCGGCCGTGACATAGTGCAGGCCGGTGGCGAGATGAACGCGATCGCGGCGCGGTTGCGGCAGGCCTACCCGGAAAACCAAATGGTCGCGGGAGTCACTCTGACGCCGCTAAGCGAGCAGATGGTGGGGACGGTGCGGCGAGCGCTCACCGTGCTGCTGGGCGCGGTCGGTTGCGTGCTTCTGATTGCCTGCGCCAACGCGGCGAACCTGACGCTGGCGCGCTCGATTGTGCGGCGGCGGGAGGTTGCGCTGCGGATGGCTCTCGGCGCCGGCCGCTGGCGCGTAGTCCGGTATTTGCTGACCGAGAGCCTGCTGCTGTCGGTCCTCGGCGGAGCCTTGGGGCTTGCGGGCGCTTACCTGTGTGTGCTGACTTTCGTGGCGCTCGATCCGCTGAAACTGCCTCGCCTCCAGGAAGTGTCGGTCGACGCCGGTGTTTTGGGATTCACGCTACTGGTTTCGATTACGAGTAGTCTGCTGTTTGGTTTGCTGCCCGCCTGGCGCACGTCGCAGGTGAATTTGACTTTGGACTTGAAGGGAAACTCCGGATGGAGCGTGGCGGGCGGTCCACGGCACAGCTTCTACCGGGAGTCGCTGGTGGTGGCGGAAGTTGCGCTGGCCATTGTGGTGGCCGCCGCTGCCGGGCTGTTGCTGCGCAGTTTCGTGGCGCGCGTCAGCGTGCCGATTGGATTTCAGTCGAACCGGCTCTTGGCCGTCGAACTCCCGTTTTGGACTCGCGGGTCTGTCGAAGACCTGCTGGTCCGTCTTCATGCCTTGCCCGGCGTCGAAGCGGTCAGCGCGGGGACCGCGCTCCCACACGAGTCGGCGGGAACCAGCGGTGGTTTTCGGATCGAAGGCATTGCCGGCGCGCCGGGTGAGGAACGGCGTGCCGGGCTAATCGAAGTGACGCCAGACTATTTCCGCGCGGCCGGCATACCTCTGCGCGCTGGGCGCCTGTTCGACGGTACGGATTTCGCCCGGGCGCCGCAGGTGGCGATCATCAACGATGCTTTGGCACAACGCTACTTCGCGGGCATGGACCCTGTTGGAAAGCGTTTGAAATGGAGCGACGATTGGTGGCGGATTGTCGGCGTTGCCGGTAGTGTCAGAGGCTTCGGTGCCGCGGGCGGCCCCATGCCGGTGATCTACCGGCCGGTCGAACAGGAGGGGTGGAACAATGGTGTGTACGTGCTGGTTCGTACGGCGTTGCCGCCGGAAAATCTGGCCGGCGCGGTGCGCAAGCAAGTATTGGAGTGGAACCAGCGCGCGCTAGTTGAAAGGTTGGCGCCCATCGAGGTTCTGCTATCGGACTCGGTAGCCATCCCGCGCTTCTACATGTTGCTGGTGGGGGCGTTCGCTGCTCTGGCTTTGACGTTGACTGCGGTTGGTGTTTTCGGCATCGTCAACTTTTCGGTATCGCAACGTGCGCGCGAAATCGGTATCCGCCTCGCATTGGGGGCAGACCCGGGCGACGTCAGGAGTCTGGTGGTCGGTCAGGGGCTGCGCCCGATTCTGGCGGGCGTGGTGCTCGGCTTGCTGTGCGCCTGGCCGTCGATGCATTTGCTCGAGAGCCTGTTGTTTGGCGTGCCGCCGAATGACGCGATCACTCTGGCGGCTGTCGCGGCGCTGCTGACTGTTGTCGGAATGCTCGCGTCTTACCTCCCCGCGCGGCGGGCTTCGAAGGTTGACCCCGTGGTGGCTTTGAGGTGTGAATAGAACATGATTCAATTGCGGAACGTCGAGAAGTTCTTTGAGGCTGGCTTCGGTAGAACCTATGTGCTGCGGCGCATCAACCTGGAGGTGCGCGAGGGCGAGTTTGTCAGCATCATGGGGCCGTCGGGCGCGGGTAAGTCGACGCTGCTCGCGATTTTGGGCATGCTTGACGGTGCGTGGGCGGGTGAATACGAATTTCTCGGCCACGCCGTGCACAGCATGAAGCCGAAGCAGCGAGTTGAATTGAACAAAAAGTACATCGGCTTCGTCTTTCAGAGTTACCATTTGATCGACGACCTGACGGTTTACGAAAATCTCGACCTGCCGCTCTCCTATCGCAACTTGAAATCGAGCGAGCGCGCCAGCCTCGTCTGCGACGCGCTGGACCGCTTCCGTATCGTCGGCAAGAAGGATCTGTTTCCAAGCCAGCTCTCCGGCGGCCAGCAGCAGCTTGTGGCCGTGGCGCGCGCCGTGGTGGCCAGCCCCAAGCTGATTCTGGCCG
>CAZDIZ010000326.1:0-2715 GCA_964505625.1 uncultured Solibacteraceae bacterium
CTGACCCAATCGGCGTCGTGCGTGTAGAGCTTCGCGGGGTCGAGCCATTGTATGTGCGCGCTGCCGGGCACGCGCACCTTTCGCCATTCGGAACTCGCACCGGCGCCTTTTTCACCCCACGCCAATTCCCATTCACCATCCAGGCTGAGCGTGGACGCGTGGAACGGCGCTGGAGCTGGTACTCCGTTTTCGACGCGGTACTCCAGTTCGCGTTCGGCGGACGTGTTGACGTCAACGCTGCCCTGCTCCGGCCCGGCGAGTGACAACAGCAGCGGATTGCGCAAGATGCGATTCTCCTTGCGCGCCTCCATCACGGTGTTGTCGCCCTGCCAATGCGGAAATGTGAGAGCGATTTCGGTGCGGCCGACGGTCTTCGCCTGGAAACGGCGCGAACCGATGCCGGTCCATTCGAGTTTGTCGTCAAGCGCCACAATGCCCAGTGCGCCGTAGTTTTCGTCGCGGCGATAGTAGACTGCGTGGCCGCCCGGCAGCTTCTTCCAGGCACGCGGCGCGATTTCGTGATCCGGCGGCTCCTCCGGTTCCGGTCCCGTGGGCCAGCCGTATTCCGAACCGTTCACAAAACGGTCGAAGGGCAGATAGGGCAGGGCACTCACGGCGGCGAAGCGGAAACCGCCCGTGGCGGTCCACTTGAGCCAGGCGCTGTCGGAAGTCCAGGTCATCTCCCAAGTGCCGGTTCCATTCGACAGGCGCAGACGCCCGCGCAGTGGGCCGGTCTCGAGCAACTCGACGTTGGTGAAAGCCGTCGCACCCGGCGCGGTCCATCCGGTGTTCTCACCCGTCACGCCCGTGGGCCCTCGCTCGGGCGCTTTCTCGGCCACGTGTATGTCGTTCTTGAGCGCGTCGGCGCCTTCTGGAGTAGTCTCCACCAGATTCAGCGTGCGCTGCGGCCCGGCCGTCAGGTTGTAGGCTTCGACAATAGCGGGCACGCCGATGTCGACGATCATGCGGAAGCGGCTGTTGCCCAGTTCAACGCGCCGCATGCCGACTCTACGCAACACGATGGGGTTGCGGAATTTGGGCGCCGCCTGCTGGCAGCACGAGATGCGATAGACGGGACGCGCGCCAGGGATCAGTGACGCCGGTATCAGCAGTTCATCCCCCGCGCTCTGCCAGGCGAGTTCGCGGCCTTTCTCGTCGGCCACCGTGAACGCGCCGCGCGCGCCGCCCAGCTTCGCAATTGATACGGCAACCACTTCGTTGGTGCGGCGGTAGAGCCCGGTGGGCTCCTCCAACCGCAACGTCCACACCTCGGCCGCCGCGAGCGGCAGACACAGAACCAGCCCGGCAAATAGTCGCATCGAACGCGCCCCCTGTTACGATAATAGTCTTACATGATTGAAAAGCTTCTAACCGAGCAGCGCAATCCGGCGTCGGCGGACATCGACACAGTGTCCACCGAGCAGATGCTCGGCATCATGAACGGTGAAGACCGCAAGGTCGCCGACGCCGTGGAACGGGAAATTCCCGCTATTGCCAAGGCCGTGGACGCCATCGCCGGCGCTCTCCGGGGCGGCGGACGTTTATTCTACATCGGCGCCGGCACCAGCGGCCGTTTAGGTGTGCTGGACGCGAGCGAATGCGTGCCCACCTTCGGCGTGCCGTTCGAACTGGTGCAGGGCATCATGGCCGGTGGATGGGAAGCTCTCTACAAGCCGACCGAGGCGAGCGAAGACGACGCTGCGGCGGGCGAGCGCGATTTGATTGGCCGCGGCTTCACGGCACGCGATGCCGTGGTGGGTATTGCGGCCAGCGGACGCACGCCGTACGTGCTGGGAGCCGTCCGCGCGGCGAAGGCCATGGGCGCTGTCACCTCCGGCATCAGTTGTACGCCGGATTCCGAACTCAGCCGTGCGGTGGATTTTCCCATCGCGCCCGTGACCGGACCCGAGGTGGTCACCGGCTCGACGCGCCTCAAGGCGGGCACCGCCACCAAGCTTGTGCTCAACATGATCTCGACCGGCGTGATGATCCGGCTCGGCTACGTCTACAGCAACCTGATGGTAAACGTCCAGCCGAACAACGAGAAACTGGTGGACCGCGCGCGGCGCATCATCGCCGCCGCCGCGGGCGTGAGCTACGAGCGCGCAGTCGAGTTGCTCGACGCGAGCGGCCACAAGGTGGCGGCAGCGATCGTCATGGCCAAACTGAACCTGGGTCGCGGCAGCGCCGAAGAGCGTTTGACCACCGCCCAGGGCAATCTGCGCGCGGCGCTGGGAGAGGAAGGCGCCGGCGGGCGCCGTTAGCGTATGGACAAGTTCGCAATCGAAGGTGGCGCCGTTCTGCGCGGTGAGATCGCGGTCAGCGGCGCCAAGAATTCGGCGCTGCCGGTACTGGCGGCGTGCCTGCTAACCGAAGATCCCGTCATCCTGCACCGCATTCCACGCGTGCGCGACGTGCGCACCATGGAGAAGTTGGTCGAATACACCGGCGCACGGGTGGAACGTAACGGCGGACCTTTGCGCATTGAGGCCAAGGAGATCACGGCTTCCGAAGCCCCGTATGACCTGGTGAAGACCATGCGTGCATCCAGCCTGGTGCTGGGCCCCCTGGTCGCCCGCACTGGCCGCGCCCGTGTTTCACTGCCTGGCGGTTGCGCCATCGGCGCTCGGCCCATCAATCTGCACGTGGCTGGTCTGGAACACTTGGGCGCGCGCATCCGCCAGGAGCACGGCTACATTGAAGCCGAAGCGCCGG
>CAZDIZ010000327.1:0-2697 GCA_964505625.1 uncultured Solibacteraceae bacterium
CTTCCCGCTACAGGCTGAACAGCACCCACGCGAGCGCTACCAGTCCGATGGCCATCGCCCAGCCGATCAGGAAACCTTTGATGTCGGTCCGGTAGGCGCGTAGCAGCGGCACGCCTGCCGCGCCTTCGCGCAATCGGAACAGGTTCACCAGGATCAGTTGCCGCCCGGCTTCGGCGTACTCGCGCGTGGTGGCGGCGTCCGGCACGGCCAGATGCCCTTCCTCAACCTTGCCATCGCTCGGCGTTTGCAGACGCAAGTAGAACGAATCGAGACTCGCGGCCGGCTCGCGCGGCGTGAGCAGACTCACCACGACGTACGTCACCAAACCGCAAATCAGCGCGCCCAGAAACACGTTCGGATCCCAGTGATCCAGACGCTGATTGCGGACGTGATACAGCGTGAAGTTCGCGCCCATCGCCACCACGATGCTCGCGATAGCGCCCCAGCGCGTACCGCGCCGCCAGAACACTCCGCCGAGCACGCTCACGCCCACGAACGTCGCCATGGTCTCGGTGAGCAAAAACGAATTCAGCACCCGCTTCACGAAAAACAGCGCGTAGACCACCGCCACCAGCGTGATACTCAATCCGCTGATGCGCCCCACCCACAGGTAGTGCGAATCCGTTTTCGTCTTCACCAGGTACTTCCGGTAGAAGTTCCGCGTGAACAGCGCGCCGCTATCCACCATGAACGCGGAGCAGCCCGCCATGTTCGCCGCCAGAACGCTCGCGATCAACAGGCCCACACCGCCGGTGAACAGGAAGTGCCGGCAGGCATAGCCGAACGCCTCTTCCGGATCGTGCAATCCGGCCACGCCTCTGGCCACCAGCGCCGCCACCATCAACCCGACCATCGCCCAACCGATCGTGCAGAAGCGCTTCACGAACGTGCCGTACAGGAATCCGACGCGGCACGTGTATTCGTCCTTGCCCGTGCCCACCGCCGCCATCAGGTGCGGCTGCGCCACAATGCCGATCAGCCCGTTGAGCGTCAGCATGAAGATGAACCACGCACCGATGCCTTGCGGCGTGGCCAGCGAAAACATCTGCCCGCCGAGCGCCTGCCGCATACCGCTCATTCCACCAACTTCGCCCCAACCCAGCGGAATCAGCATGAACGACAACGCGATGATCAGGAAGCCCTGTAGAAAATCGGTCCACGCCGCCGCCACAAGGCCGCCGACGAAGCTGTAGAGGATGAACACCATCGTCATCGCCACCACCATCTCGTTCACCGGCACGTGGCCGCCCACGGCCTGGCTGATCACCTTGGCCGCGCCTTTCAGCATGCTGGCCATATTGATGGTGAAAAAGATGAGCGCGAAGATCGTGTAGAAAGCACCCATCCAGGAGCCGTAGCGATCCTCAATCAGTTCGGCCACCGTGGTGCGGCGGATGCGGCGGAACAGCGGCGCGATGATCCAATAGAACGGCGTGGCGAACAGGTTCTTCCACTGATACCAGATGCCGGAGATGCCGACGCTGTAGACCGCTCCGGCCAGCGACACGGGCATTTCCGCGTGCGTGCCGGTGCCGAACGTCTGACCGATCATGATCCACTTATTGAAGCCGCGCGCACCCAAAAAGTAGTGCGACGTGTCTTTCACCTTGAGCCCGACAATCACGCCGATCAGCGCGATCAGAGCAAGGTAGGAAACTAATACAACCCAGTCGATAGTAGTCAGGTCGATGGCGTGCATGGGATGGATAACCAATCTGTCATAATGCTCTCGTCACGGTCAACCTGGGAGGTGCTTGGCGTGTTTCGGCTCTTGTTGGTCCTTCTGTGCCTGCCCCTGTTCGCGCAGCCCCGCATCGAAACCTGGAAAGGACGTTGGACTCCGTATCGTTTGATCGACGACTCGGGCATCGAACGTACGCTCATCAAAGCGCGCATCGAGGTGCCCGCGCTCGCCGCCGGCATGACCATCGCATTGCTCGATAGCCAGGGCCGCGTGTTGGATCAGACGCCCGTCGCATCCGGAAAGGCGCGTGCGTGGGATCACGGCTTCTGGATTCCGTCCGCCGCGCGCGAGTCGCATTTCAAACTGGAACTGCGCCGCGCGGGTGAGGTGGTCGCGCACGGCAACGTGCAGGTCGCACCGTGCGACGCACCACCGGCTCCGCCGCTGCGCATGGATCGATTGAACCGCGGCCTGCGCACCCGTCTTGAGAAACGCGAAGCAACGGCGGCGATCGATCCCGGCGCGGATGTCGTCGCCCATCTCGCGCAACACGACATTGTCTACCAAAGCCCCGCGCCGAGTTGGGTGGAAGGTTTGCCGCTCGGCAACGGCGATGTCGGCGCGCTGATCTCCGGCAAGCAGGGCTCCGAAATGGTGATGCATCTGGATAAGACCGATATCTGGCTCACCGCACCGGACGGCACCGCGCTCGGCCGTTCCTACGCGGGCACGCTGCGGCTGCGCTACAAGACGTCCGGTGCGTTCTCGCAGCGCCTGTCGCTCGCTCGCGCGCAAGTGGAAACACGCGACGGCCAGGTGCGCTCCACCGCGCGCGTCGACGCCAACCACAATCGCTTCGAACTCGAAGTGGACGCGCGCGAATTCGAAGTGGTGCTGGAACGCGCGCCTGTCACGCTCTGGGTAAATCGCCGCGGTGGATACGCGAACGCGGAACGCCTGTTCGGCAGTTGGGCCAACGTCATGAGCAAGGAGCGGCTGGCCGAACTCCGCGC
>CAZDIZ010000328.1:0-2693 GCA_964505625.1 uncultured Solibacteraceae bacterium
CTGGCCGCGCTGTCGATGGCGGCCGACAAAGTGGTGGGTGGGCCGTTCGTGGTGAACGTGGAACCGCGCGCGGCAACGGTGGCCTGGATTGTCGAGACCAGCGAGGTCAAGTTGGGAACTGCGCCGGGCGCTTGGACCATGCACTCCGCGTCGTTGCGTAGCGAGAAGGTGGCGTTCACGGGCCTGGAGCCGGGCAAAACCTATCACTATGACGTGGCCGTGGCGGGTCCCGCCGGCCGCGGATCGTTCAAGACGCCGCCCGCGGCTCCGGCATCGTTCCAGTTCGTGGTGTTCGGCGACACGCGCACGCGCCATGAGTTGCACAAGAAGGTGATCGCGGCTATCACGCCGCTCAACCCCGACTTCGCCATACACACGGGCGATCTGGTTTCGAACGGCGCCGATACGTCGCAGTGGCCCATGTTCTTTTCGATCGAACGCGAGCTCCTGCGCAAGGCGGCATTCTTCCCGGTGATCGGCAACCACGAGCGCAACAACCGCCAGTTTTACGAGTTCTTCGACTTGAGCTACCCGTACTACACCTTCAATTGGGGTGGCGCGCACTTTGTGGTGTTGAATACCGATGTCGGCAACATCGCGGTGAGCGAAATGGCGCGCGACGGATTCTGGGCCGAACAGATGCGTTGGTTGGAAGCCGATCTGGAGAAGAACGCGAAAGCGGACTTCGTTTTTGTCGTCGCCCATCATCCGCCGTTCACGGCCATGAGCAAGCGCCAGAAACACGACGAACGCATGGAGATGTTGGTGGAACTGCTGGAGAAGTACAAAGTGACCGCGATGTTCAACGGCCATGACCACAACTATCAGCACCATCTGAAAAAGGGAGTGCACTACATCGTCACGGGCGGAGGCGGCGCGCCGCTGTATCCATTGGATGCCGCCATACCGGGTGTAACGCAGAAGGTGGTCAGCGCCGAGCACTTCGTGAAAGTGTCGATCGACGGAAAGACGGCGCAAGCGCAGGCCATCGGCATCGACGGCAAGGTGCTCGACACCGTGCAGTTGAAGCCGTAGGCTGCTAGCGTGCTTGAGGCGGGGGCGCGGCTGATTCGCGCACGATGAGTTCGCCTTGCACCTTGACGTGCCGCTCGCACTCCTCGGCCGCCAGGATCTTCATCAGCATGGCGATGGCGAGTTGGCCCATGCGCCTTTTGGGCTGGCGAATGGTGGTGAGCGGCGGATTGGTGTCGGTGGAGATGAATAGGTCATCGAAGCCAGTTAGCGAAATTTCCGCCGGCACCGCGATAGACCGTGTGCGCGCGGCGCGCAAGGCACCGATGGCCGTCATGTCGTTGTAGCAGACCACCGCCGTGGGCGGCGACGGCAAATCGAGGAGTTGGCGCATCGTTTCGACGCCCGCATCTATTCGCCCGTCGCCTGCCACGATCAACTCCTGGCGCAGCGGAATACCCGCCGACTTAAGAGCCTGACGGTAACCCGAAAAGCGTTCGACATCCGTTTCCCGGCCCAGGCGGTCACCGATGTAGGCAATGTGCCGGTGTCCCAGACGGATCAGATATTGAGTGATTGCGCGGCTGGCCGGTACGTTGTCGATCCCCACCGAGTACTCGAAGGGCTCCGGATACTGGTTATTGATCAGGATCAGCGGGACCTGGATATGCGCGAATAACGCCTTGTATTGCGCTCCCACGCGTGACGCCAAGACCAGCACCCCGTCCACGCGGCGTTCAAGGAACGACTGCACCACCTGCATTTCCCGCTCAGCTTCTGCATAGGAATGCGCCAGGAAGACCGAATAGCCACTTTCGTTCGCGGCCGTCTCGATGCCGGAGACGACATCGGCCATCATCGGATCGGAGATTGTTGTAACCACTACTCCTATGGTGTTGGTCTTGCGCGTAACCAAGCTGCGGCCCACGGCGCTCGGCAGATACCCGGCTTTGTTGGCAATACGGCGTATGCGCTCGGCGGTCGCTTTGCTGATCAAGGGACTGCCCTGCAGCGCGCGAGAGACGGTGGACGAGCTGACGCCAGCGGCCTTGGCAATGTCCTTAATTGAGGTCGGGTTCATCGGCGGCTGCCTGGGTGGTTGACACCAACAAGAGAACATCATAATCTATCTGAGGAGTCGTTGCATACGTTTGCATTCGGGAGTTTCGGGGAGGTTTCCATATGGTGAACAGACAATTACAGAAGTACCTTTTGCTGGCAACCATCTGCGGTTTGATCCTGTTTTGGCTGCCGGTTTCCGCCTTCGCCCAATTCGAGACCGCGACGGTCTTAGGTACGGTGAAGGACGCTTCGGGTGCGGTGATGCCAGGCGCCAAGGTTACTTTAGAGAACCTTGGCACGGGGATTAAAGAGACCGCGAAGACTAGTACGGAGGGTAGTTATCAGTTCCTGGCGGTCAAACTTGGCCGCTATCAGGTTCGTGTCGAAGCCGACGGTTTCCGTGCCGGCGTGTCCGAACCATTTGAAGTTCTTACCGGCGCCCGTCAGCGCGTGGACATGTCCATGCAGGTCGGCGCCACGACCGAGAGCATCACGGTAACGGGAGCCGCGAAACTGCTCGAGACCGATTCGAGCGACCGCGGCCACGTGATCCGCACCGACCAGATCGTGAACCTGCCGTTGAACGGACGCGCTTACGCCGACCTGGCGCTGTTGGCGCCCGGCGTGCGCAAGTCGCAGATCACCAACCGCGACGCGTC
>CAZDIZ010000329.1:0-2608 GCA_964505625.1 uncultured Solibacteraceae bacterium
GAAACTCAAGACGCGCGGGTCGCACAGCGAACGCTTGACACACCAGGAGCACGTGCTAGATTTCGCCGCCGGATTTGAACGATCAATGATCCGCAGCTCCCCTTGTTCAGTTCAAAGGACTTGAGTATCATCCCAAATAGACCAAATTTCATCTGAATGACCAAACTTATCCCAGTCGCGGGGACCGAGTGAACGGATCGCATCTGCGACGTCGTCTTTGTTCATGGACTCGATGGCGATGCCCGCGCAACGTGGGAGATCAAGAGTGAGGAGGGAACATTCTGGCCGGAATGGCTGGGGCAGGATCTACCGAATGCCGGAATCTGGTCGCTAGATTACGACGCTGCGTCGCTGGCGTGGAAGGGCGCCGCGATGCCCCTGGTAGATCGTGCCACCAATGTACTCGATCTTCTCAAGGTTCATGGTATTGGATCCAAACCTGTCGTCTTCATTGCCCATAGCCTTGGCGGACTCCTTGTCAAACAACTCCTACGCCATGCCAAGGAGTACAACAACCCTGAATGGATGCCGCTTGCCGCCAATACCCGCGGCATCGTTTTCCTAGCAACACCGCACTCTGGGTCCGAGAAGGCGGATTGGGTTAAAGCCCTCGGTATACTCCTGCGGCCGAATGCCTCAATTGACGACCTGTGCAAACACGCACCCCAACTCCGCGATCTGAACACATGGTATCGGAACAACGTCGCGGCGATGGACATCCAGACGAGGGTCTATGTCGAGAACAGGCCATACGGAAAGCTTTTAATCGTCGACGCGACTAGCGCGGACCCTGGGATTCCTGGCGTGTTTCCTGTTCCAGTCGACTATGATCACGTCTCCATCTGCAAGCTGCGGGACAAGGATCAGCGTTACGTAAGCATTCTCGCCTTCCTCCGCGAGACCCTCAAGTTTGCGGCCGAAGGCGCCCGCCTAGCGGCATCTCCTTCGGCAGACATACTCCAGGGTCTGCCGACCAGATGGGCTGCGCAGGTGGACGCGTTCCGGCTCCAGTATCTCGGCATGCCCGGGAATCCTGCTCCGTTCGGTGGCCGCAAGGAGAACCTGCAGGCGTTGACCGGCTGGTTGCATGATGATTCGGCGCCCCAGTATGGTTTGATCGAGGCGCGGGCTGGGCTGGGCAAGTCAGCATTGCTGGCACACTGGCTGGACGGCCTAACAAAGCAACCGGAAGGTTACAGTCTGCTCTATTTCCCGATTAGCGCAAGGTGGCAGACGAATTTCGAGAGTGCGATTTTCACATCGCTCGCCTTCCGCCTGGCCCACCTGTTCGGCGAGCCTGCGCCACGAACGGAAGACGTGCGAGACCTTCGCGAAGTGATGCAAGGCTATCTGAATCGAGCCGTGGAGGACTCGCGCCGGTTGCTGCTGGTAGTTGACGGCCTGGATGAAGCGTCCGGATGGGAAGTCGGGACGGGATTTCTGCCTCCCCGAAGCCACGGCAACGTGCGGGCTTTGGTTGCCGCTCGCCCCTTGGGGGAAGGCCCGCAAGCCTGGTTGGGGCGATTGGGGTGGAACATCCGGGGTGCGGCAAGATCCTTTGATTTGGATGAGCTGGATCGAGCCGGCGTGGCCGACGTTTTGCACCAAATGGGCGACCCGCTACGGCCTCTGGCAGATAGATTGGATGTCGTGGAAACGCTGTTCGATAAGTCCCAGGGGGACCCCCTGGTAGTCGGGCTGTATGTCAGCGAACTCAGCAAGTATGTGAAGGACCCGCTAGCGTTTGACAAACGCACAGTCGAGGAAATCCAACCGGGGCTGGACGGCTTCTTTCATTTCTGGCTCGACGATCAAGTGCGGCTTTGGGGAGAGAGCCGCCACGAACGGGAACCCCGAGTGAGAGCACTGCTCTCTCTCTGCTCGTCAGCGCACGGACCTCTGCGTCGGGAAGACGTTCAAGCGTTAGATCCGGAGTTGTTTGACGGGCGCCGGTCCGTGGAGGTGGCAGCGAAGGACCTTCAGCGCCTGATTGTCGGCGACGGCCGGAAGCAGGGATATGTGTTCAGCCACCCCCGGCTCGGCGAGTACGTTCGCGAGGAACTGCTAGAGGAGGAAGAACGGCAGACATACAAAGAACGATTCCTGAGTTATGGCACCAACGCTGTTCACGAGATGACACGGGCCGGCCGGAAAGGGCTTCCGGAGTACGTGGTGCGTTGGTACTCCACCCATCTCCTGGAATCCGGCGCGACGGGCGCCCGGTTTCTCCCTCTGCTGGACGCGCGATGGTGCGCCGAGTGGGAGCAAGTGGATGGAACGCCCGCGGGATTCCTGTCGGATCTTGAGAAAGCTTGGCAAGCCAGTCTGCCGGATGAACTCGGCGTTCGGATCCGTGTTTCGTTGTTGCGGTCCAGCATCCTCACACGCGGACAAATTGACACGAAGCTATTTGGTCAATGCGTTACGGCTGGCGTCATTAGCTCCGCTCTGGGCGAGGTGATGGCACGACAGCAAGCCGCGCCTTCTGACAGATGTGACTACTGGCTTGCACTGGCGCGTTCTGCTGGGAAGGACCGGCCGCGTTTCCTCGGAGAGGCGCTGGCGGCGGCGCGGCAGATCGGAGATGAGTATGCCCGAGCGCGTGCGC
>CAZDIZ010000330.1:0-2571 GCA_964505625.1 uncultured Solibacteraceae bacterium
GCCGCGCAAAGGCTACCGTTTCATCGCACCGGTGAGCACCGGCGAGGCTGCCGCCACTCCGTCGCCCGCGCCAGCCAAGCGGGGAGTGCGGCAACTGACGGTCGCGCTTGTTCTTGCGGCTTTGTTGATCGGAGTGGCGCTGTGGCCGGGATGGAAGCGGCGGGCGGCGGCGCCACCACCAGTACCGCTGACCACATACCCCGGCGTGGAAACGCATCCGAGCTTTTCACCCGATGGCCGCGCGGTTGCATTCAGTTGGAACGGAGAGCGCGAGGACAACTACGACATCTACGTTAAGGAAATCGGTTCGGAGACCGCGCGGCGGCTGACCACGGATCCGGCACGGGACGTTGGACCGGCCTGGTCGCCCGACGGCAGTCTGATCGCGTTCGAGCGCTTTCTCAACGAGCAACGCGCGGCCGTCATGTTCACCAGGGCGACGGGTGGTCCGGAAGTGAAGGTGACTGAAGTCAACTTGCAGCTTGTGTGGCAGCCGTTTCCGTATCTGGCCTGGTCGCCGGATGGAAAGTGGTTGGTCGTGACGGATCTCGATGTCCAGCCGGCGAGCGCCTCGGGACGGGAACCTCAAACGCCCCCAGACCTACGTCCGTCCTCTCTGTTCCTGGTATCGCTTGAAACCGGAGAACGCCGAAGGCTGACATCGCAACCGGAGCGCCCGGCGCTGGATTCGGGACCGGCCTTCTCCCCGGAGGGACGGCGCTTGGCATTTGCCCGCAGGTTGACAGTGGGATCGAGCGAACTGCACGTGCTGCCGCTTTCGCGCGAATACGCACCCGAGGGACCGCCCAGGAAGTTGACGTCGCGCGGCCGAGTTTCCGCGAGTCCCACATGGACAACGGATGGCTCGGAACTGGTCTTTTCCTCCGGCGCCCATAATAACCTCCAACTGTGGCGGATTGCGGCCAACGGCACGGGAGAGGCGAGTTTGTTGGAGTTCGCCGGGGACAAGGCAACTTGCCCGGTGATTTCCCGCCAAGGCAAGCTGGCTTACGCCAAGGAATGGGGCAGCCCGGATATTTGGCGTGCCGAACTATCGAGTCCTGGAGTGATCGCGGGTCCGGCGCGGCCGTTCCTCGCCTCCACGCGCGAAGAGGGAAACCCGCGTTTCTCCCCGGACGGAAAGCGGCTCATCTTCCCTTCGAATCGCAGTGGAAACACCGAGATTTGGATTGCCGCCGCGGACGGCGCGAATCCGGTGCAATTGACGTCCATGAACGCCGCCGTCAGCGGTGGACCCAATTGGTCGCCCGACGGGTCGCGCATCGTCTTCGATTCGATCAAGGAAGGACAGTTCGAGGTTTACACCATCAGCGCCGCTGGAGGAACGCCGCGCCGCTTGACCGAAAACCCCGCGGCGGATGGCGTGCCGAGTTGGTCGCGCGACGGAGCGTGGATCTACTTCGGGTCCACTCGAAGCGGAACGCGGCAAGTGTGGAAGATGCCCTCCGGTGGAGGACCGCCGATTCAGGTAACGAAGGGCGGCGGGTGGGTCGCAGTGGAGTCTCCAGACGGCCGCTTCCTGTATTACTCAAAGGCCGGCCCGAGTCCGGGCGGTTTGTGGAAGATACCGGTGGACGGAGGCGAAGAGAGCGTGGTGCTACCTTCGATCACGTTCTTTAACTTCGCGGTCACCCCGGGCGGCATCTACTTCATTCCGTCGGCCGACGATAGACATTACTCCATCCACTTTTTCAGCTTCTCCACCGGAAGGCAGTCGCCCGTGCTGCCGCTGATCGGAGATCTAGGCCACGGGATGGCGGTCTCGCCCGACGGCAAGACGCTACTATTCACCCAAATCGAACGCCGCGGCAGCGACCTGATGTTGTTCAGCGAGTTCCGGTGAAGAGGTCGACGGTGCCAACGTGAACGGATAACTATCTGATAATAAGCAACCTTTTATCGCGAATGATCTATCTGGCGACTCGCCGCCAGTGATATAATCCGCCGTGATGGAGCACGCCAGCGAGCCGCGCTTCCGCTTCGGAGTCTTTGAGGCGTACCCGGCTGCCGGCGAACTTCGCAAGCACGGCCGGCGCGTCTCGCTTCAAGAACAGCCGTTCCGCGTGCTCATGTTGTTGCTGGAGCACGCCGGCGCGGTGGTGAGCCGCGAAGAGTTGCAGCAAACATTGTGGCCCACCGACACCTTCGTCGAATTCGACCAAGGACTCAACACCGCCATCAAGAAACTGCGAACCGCGCTGGGAGACTCCGCCGATAACCCGCGTTTCATCGAAACGCTGCCGCGCAAAGGCTACCGTTTCATCGCACCGGTGAGCACGGGCGAGGCTGCCGCCGCTCCATTGCCGCCCGCGCCGGCCAAGCACGGATCGCGGCAACTGGTGGTCGGGATCGTTCTTGCGGCGTTGTTGATCGGCGTGGCGCTGTGGCCGGGCTGGAAGCGGGCAACTGCACCGCCACCAACACCGCCGCTTCCGGTGCCCTTGACCACTTACCCCGGCGTGGAAACGCATCCGAGCTTTTCGCCCGATGGCCGTGCGGTCGCGTTCAGTTGGAACGGAGAGCGCGAGGACAACTACGACATCTACGTCA
>CAZDIZ010000331.1:0-2533 GCA_964505625.1 uncultured Solibacteraceae bacterium
TCGCCCGGCGCCTTCGCGATGGCATCGAAAATTCGAGACGCCGTGCGCAGGCGGGCCGACTTCAACTCGCGCTCGAGCACCTTGGCGCGCTGCGGCAGCTTCTGCCACAAATCCACATCAGCCTTGCGCAGCAGCGTGTTTTTGATCAGCGCGGCGCGGTCCTTCGGGCTGAGCTTCTCGGTCAGCACGGTCAGGAACAGTCCGCGGTTGTCCAGGTGCAAATCCGTCCCGAACGGCGCCATTTGCTTGGCCTTCTGCAGCTTGGAAAGACCGTGCAGGTTCAGTTTGGCGCCGGACAACGCAGGCGAGAACAGGGACAGCAGCTTCTCTTCGTCAAGAGCTCTCACGATGTCGGCCGAATTAGGTTCGTCGGCCATGTGGCACAACTCGTCGTGCAGATTCCGCGAGGTGATGTGCGCTTCCGATCCGGCTTCGCGCGCGTTCTGATAGTGCAACTGCGTGCGCTCCTCGACGGTGAAGCCCAAACGGACGCGGAAACGTATGAAGCGCAGCATGCGCACCGGGTCGTCGTAGAAGATGTAGTTGTGAACCGCGCGCAGTTCGCGGCGCTCCAGATCGGCCAGGCCATTGGTGGGATCCAGCAGCAAGCCGCGCGAGGCTGGGTTGAGCGAAAGCGCAATGGCGTTGATGGTGAAGTCGCGGCCCTGCAGATCGTCGTAGATCGACGCGGCACGCACGTGCGGACGTGTGCCGGGCTTGCCGTAGCGTTCCTGCCGCGCCATGGCGATCTGCGCCGTCACGCCGCCGGGGAACAACAACTCCGCGCACTTGCGCTCGTCGTCCTCGGCGACAATCTTCACGTGCGGCTTCGCGGCCAGCACCTTGGCCAGCTTCAGCGCGTTGCCTTCGACCGTGAAGTCCAGGTCCCGGACCGGAAACCCGCCCAGCATGTCGCGCATGGCGCCGCCCGCTAGAAAGAGGTTCACCCCCGCGTGCCCCGCCGCGGCAAGCACATCGCTGACCACCCGATTTTGATCGGTGCTCAGGTGGTTCTCCAGCATGAACATGTAGTCGCTCATGACGCTTCCTCCCTCCCCGAATCAACACCCCGCTTCCGAACGGCGGGCCGACTACGACCGGGGATGGTGTTCTTCTATCGTCTTCCGCAATCTCGACTGCATGACGTGCGTGTAGATCTGAGTAGTCGAGATGTCGGCGTGGCCAAGCATGGTCTGGACGCTCCGCAGATCGGCTCCGCCCTCGAGCAAATGCGTGGCGAAGGTATGCCGGACGACGTGCGGGGTGAGGCCATGAAAGATGCCGACCTTTTTTCCGTAGCCGTTCAACAATTTCCAGAATGCCTGGCGGGTCATTGGCCCGCCGCGGGCCGTTACGAACAGAAAACGGCTGGCCCGCTTGCCGAGCAGGCGCGGTCGCGCGCTGGTACGGTACTGCTCCACGGCCTGTAAAGCGGAGGCGCCAATCGGCACCACACGCTGCTTGTTTCCTTTGCCGGTAACCTTCAGAACTCCGATATCCGGCGAAAAATCATAGACTTCCAGTTTAACAAGCTCGGATACCCGAAGTCCCGTGGCGTAGAGCAATTCCATCATGGCCCGATCCCGGACGCCGGTTTCCTTGTCCAGGTCGGGGGCTCCCACAAGCTTATTTATGTCATTTAAAGTCAGATATTTAGGAAGACTGTTCCATTGCTTGGGGGATACCAGCAACGCGGTCGGATCCGCGTCGACGCGACTTTCTTGCAGCAAGAAACGATAGAAATTACGCAGGGTGGTAAGATGCCGGGCCACCGATCGGCTGCCCAGTCCGGATTGATACAGCGAGTCCAGATAGCGCCGGATATGGTCGGAGTCTTCCGGCACACTCGCGTTCGCACCGCTAAACTCTTGATAACGTGCAAGATCTCGGCGATACGCCTCTATCGAGTTGGCGGCCAAACCCTTTTCAACCCGGCAAAAATCAAGAAATTGTTGGACGTCGCCAATGAGCGAGCCCACAGATGGCATCGTGCCAATGATACAATACTCGCAAAAATGTTTGAAAGGGAAGTGTAACCGAGGGAACCACTTTGGCAGGCTCCACGAGCAAAAAAGTTACCCTACGGCGCTTCGAACGGGAGGCGATCTCCGGGTTTGTGAACCCGCAGACCTACCTGCAACCCGAAGGCGTGGAAGTGCTTACCACTTCCGGCGCGGTCAATGTGGTGCCTTACGCCGAGGTGAAAGCGGTCTGCTTCGTCCGCGATTTCCTGCCGGACAATCCGTCGGCCGAGCGCAAGGTGTTCGCTACGCGTCCCAAGAAAGAAGGGCTGTGGGTCCGCTTGCAGTTCCGCGACGGTGACTACATCGAAACGCTGATGTCCAATAATCTCTTGCAGATAGAGGACGTCGGTCTCACCATTTCCCCGCCCGATCCGAACTCCAACAACCAACGCATGTTCATCCCCCGCGCGGCGCTCGCCGACGTGAAGGTGCTAGGCGTGGTGGGAAGTCCTCTGCGCCAACGCGAAGCGAAACCCACCAAACCAGGCCAGTTGGAAATGTTCGACTAG